>PMLB01000328.1 GCA_003158735.1 Myxococcales bacterium
CACGGTGGCCACCTCGGCCACGCCAGGCACGCTTTGCACGGCGTAGCGCATGAACCAGTCCTGGTAGCTTCGCAACTCGTCGCTGGAATGCCTGCCGGTCCGGTCCACCAGGGAGTACTGAAAGACCCATCCCAGGCTGGTGGCGTCCGGGCCGAGCTCGGTCTTCACGCCCGCTGGAAGTTGCGACGAGATCTTGGACAGGTACTCGAGCACGCGGGTGCGCGCCCAGTAGATGTCGGTGCCGTCTTCGAAGATCACGTAGACGTAGCTGAACCCGAAATCCGAGTAGCCACGGATGGCCTTGACCTTGGGCGCGCCCAAGAGAGCCGTGATGATCGGATACGAGACCTGATCCTCGATGATGTCCGGGCTGCGATCCCAGCGCGAATACACGATGACCTGCGTGTCCGACAGGTCGGGCAGGGCATCGAGCGGGATGTTGCGCATGGTCCAGTAGGCGATCGCGATGGCAACCAACGTACCGGCGATGACCAGATACTTGTTCTCGGCCGAAAAGCGGATGATCCGCTTGAGCACGGCTACTTGCCTCCGATGGCGGACAGCGAGGCGCGTAGCGCTGACTCGGAATCGACGAGGAAGTTGGCTCGGGTGACGACCTGCTGGCCCTCTTCGAGCCCGCCGGTTACCTCTACTTGATCCCCGCTCTTGCTCCCGATCTGCACTACGCGCGGCTCGAACCTGCCCTGCCCACGTGCCAGAAAGACAACGTTTTGGGTTCCGCTGCGAATGACAGCGTCAGCCGGGATGCGCAGCCCTTCCTTCGCCGCCCCCTCTAGAACGACCTCGCCGTACATTTCTGGCTTGAGCTCGCCCTTCGGATTCATGAAGTGCAGGTGCACCTTGGTGGTGCGAGTCTTCGGGTCGAGCAGCGGATCGATGAAGGCCACCCGACCCGAAAAGGTACGGTCGGGGTACGCGGGCAAGGTCAAGGAGGCCTTCATGCCCACATGAATGCGGGACAGATCGGTCTCGTAGGCGTCGGCCATTCCCCATATCTCGTGCAGATCGGTAATCTCGTAGGGCGCCTCGCCTGGGCTCACCCGCGCCCCCTGCACGACGTTCTTGGCCGTGACCACACCGGAGATAGGCGAGACCAGGGTCAGCGTCTTGGTTGGCTGCCGCGTGCGCGCCAGCCGATCGATCTCTGCCGCCGGCACGTCCCACAGTTCCAGCCGCCTGCGTGCCGAGGCCATCAGGTTCTGGCCATCTTCAGACAGCGCTGCACTCTTGGCAAGGACCTCGCTGGTTTGCAGCGCAAGCAAGTACTCGTTCTGCGCTGCCAGCAAGCTCGGGCTATAGACCGAGAAGAGCGGCTGGCCTTTGCGAACCGATTGCCCGACGAAGTCCACGTAGATCTTCTCGACGAATCCTTCTACTTTCACGTTGGTCTTACGGACCTGCGTGGGGTCGATTTGAATGCGTGCGGGCGTGCGCCAGGTCGCGCCGATGGATCCCTTGGTGACGGCGGCCAAGCGCAGCCCGATGAGCTGCTGCCTGGCCGGATCGATGTTGACCGTGGCCAGGCCCTGCACCGGCGCACTAGCGGCCAGCTCGTCTTGGTAGACTGGGACATAGTCCATGCCCATCTCATCCTTGCGCGGAACTGGCGAGGTCTGCTTCGCATCCATGGGCGAGCGGTAACGAGCGATCTTGCGCGCGCCGGGCTTTGCGGCCGCACTGTCGTTGGTCGAGGCGGACGACACCAGAACCAGCTTCATTCCGCAGATCGGGCAATCGCCGGGGTGATCCGACGTGATGGCCGGGTGCATGGGGCACTGGTAGAGAGGTTTTCTCGCCGCCGCCCCTGCGGGCGCGTTCGTTGCCCCTGCGTCGTGCCTGTGCATCTTCAGATGCATACCTGCACCGCCGATCACAATCCCGGCCGCAACCGACCCGAGCGCCACCGCGAGGAGACGGCGCGATGGCCGGCGCGGTTCGGGATTCTCCGGCGCCTCGGAACCTTGGGTCTTGTCCGCGTCCATGGATTGCTCCGTTCTACATGCCTGACGTCGAGGCGCTGGCGCTGTCCGCACCTTGCTGCGAACCCGCCGATCGACTCGACGATGAGGAAACAGAAGTCGCACCTGCACCCGGTATCGGAGGGCCACCCATTCCGCCCGTCGCGGGCCCGCCTGGCGCATCCAGGCTGATCTCCCGCTCGGCTATGGCGATCCGTTGCGCCGCCACGACCGAATCGAAGAAGCCATTCACGTCACCCAGGTAGCCGGCCAGCGCTTCCAGGACAGAGGCGAACGTCACGCGGCCGACCTGGTACTGCGCAAGCGTGCTTGCAACCGTGGCATCCGACTGGACGAGCAGCCCAGAGCGGTACAGGTGGTTTGCCTCCACCAGAGCGCCCAGCGCCGCCAACCTCTCGTGAATCCGTTGCCGCAGAAGCTGACGGATCACCTCCGCACCCTGCCGGGCGGCCTCGCCGCGTGCCCGATTCTCCGCCATGGCTCGCTCTTGCTTTTGCGCACCCCAGATGGGCAGGTTGAAAGCAACCCCAGCCAGCCACATCGTCTCGAAACCACCCCAGCGGGGCATCACTCCTGCGCTCACCGTCACGTCCGGCCAGCGCTCTTTGTTTGCCAGGTCCACCCGCCGGCCCGCCTGCTCCCCGGCCAGCAGCGCCTTCTTCAGTTCCGGGCTCTCCGCCTCGGCCGCTGTAGCCGCCTGTTCTGGATCGGGCAGCGCCGGGTCCGGCAGGTCGGCCAGGGTGCGCGTCGTCGCGATCGGCTCGGTCAGCGGGTGCCCGCGCAGCCGATTGAGCACGGCGATTCGTCGGTGCTCCTCGCTTTCCAGCGCCCATCTCTGCTGCCGCAACCGGTTTCTTTGCAGTTGTGCGCGCAGCAGATCGGACTGCGCCGCTTCCCCGGCCTCGTAGCGGATGCGAGCCAATGCCTCCGACTGCCTCCACAGGGACTCCAGTCTCGTCAGCAGGCCGAGCTGGTCACGCACCAGCAGCAAATCCACGTAGGCCCGCTCTACATCAGCCGCTACCGAGAGCAGCACGCGCCGCAGATTGGCTTCGGCATCGCGCGTTCCCAGGTTGGCCAGCTCGCCGCGCAGAGCACGCTTGCCCGCCCAGGGAAATGTCTGCGACGCCATGATGGAGATCCAACTCGTCTCCATCTTGCCGATCTGGATGCTGCTGAATCCATCGTTCTGGATGCCGAAAGAAAGCGTAGGATCAGGCAGGACGTTGCTCTGTGGTACACGCTCTTTCTCCGCGACGATCTGCGCGCGCGCCTGCGCCAGCTCAGGCCGCTTCTCCATGGCCTCCTTGACCAGGCCCCGTAGCACGGGATCCTCCAGCAAGGTCGGTCCGGCCGGCACCTGGGCGGGAGCCGGCGCCCGCGCGGGTGTGGCGGCCAACAGGAGGAGAAGCGGGAGGCGCGCGATCATGATGTCACTCCACGGTGATGACGCCGGTGATCATGTCCATCCCGCAGGCGTAGCGGAAACTCCCTGCCTTGGTTGGCGTGAACGTGATCTCGACCGGCTGGTTGAGCGGCAACGGCTTGTTGATACCGAAGTCCTTGATGACGATCTCCTTGGCGCAGGTCCGGTCGGTCTTGCGCGTGACCACCAGTTTCACTGGCTGATTGGCCTTCACCTTCACCTGCGCGGGCACAAAGCCCTCGCCTGTGACCTCCATGGTTACTACCTGTTCCTGAGGCATTTTCTGCTCCTTGCCCTTGGCGAACGCCGATGCGCCCGACACAGCGACGGCAACTGCGATGATCATCGAGATGGTGAGTTTCATGAACGATGCTCCTTTGGTTGTGCGGTGACTGTCCCTGACCGTCAGATTGCAAGCGATGTGCCGACCGGGGGCGGCGGAGAACGCCACGTCTTTTCGATGCGATAGGAGCACCGGCGACGTCGCAGGGGCGGCTGATCCGACCGCGACAGAAACTTCATCAGTTACACTGTAACGACCAGCCGCGATCGGGGGGACTCCGTGGTGGTGTGCAGTCGGAACGGGAGTTGGCGGCCCACCTCGAAGCTGATATCGGTCGAGCTCGGTGTCTGTGGTGGGCAATGCCCTGCGTTTGCGGCGAGCGGATGTTTGAGACGTGAGGGGGAATGCCTGCCAGCCCAAGCAATAGCTTGGGGCCGGGTGGAGCAGGCGCAGGAAATCGACCAGCACAAACAACATCCCAGAGCCTCGCCCAGAGGGCGATTTCTGGCCCGACTACCAAACGGGAGGTCGAGGAGTGGCACGCCGAGGACATCCGCCTGGCTGTCACCCCGGGCGTGGTCTACACCATCCTGTCGCTTGCCGACCCCGATGGGCCGCGCCTCAAGGGCTTTTCCATTGAGGGCGGCGCGTCCAACGAGATCGCTGTCAACACGCGGAACGCGCTTGAGAGTGGACGAAACGCCCGCAGTCCTGACATAGTCGTTTTTCGGCGTGTCGCGACCTCCGCATGCGCGATGGGCCGGTTGGAACGGGATCAAAATTCATGAGCGCAGACCTACGAGAAAAGTGGGCATTCATCACGGGCGCCAGCCGCGGCATCGGCCGGCAACTGGCTTTGGGTTTGGCTGACCAGGGTTGCCATCTGATCCTGCACAGCCGAGAGAAACAGCACACGGCCGCGTTGGAAAAGGAGCTGTCTGGGCGTGAAGGGCGCGTGGTGAGTCTGGCCGCCGAGCTTTCCGATCAAGGCGCGGTTGACCGCCTGGTCGACGAGGTCCTGACGATTTGTCGGGGACCAGACATCGTCTACAACAACGCCGCCATCATGACCACGTTTCGCAAGGACTGGCTGGCCACGCCGGCTCACGACTATCGGCATTCCTTCGAGGTCAATGTCATCACCCCGATCCACATCACCGCCCGTGTGCTTCCCGGCATGCGCAGCCGAGGCTGGGGTCGCATCGTCCAGGTCACGTCCGGTATCACGAACCAGCCGGAACTCATGGCCTACGCCGCATCCAAGGCGGCCCTGGACAAGTTCGTGTGCGACACGGCGCCATCCTTGCGCGGCTCGGGTGTGTTGATGAACCTGCTCGACCCAGGTTGGCTGCGCACGGATCTGGGTGGCCCCAAGGCGCCCAACCCGGTGGAATCTGTGCTCCCCGGCGCGCTTGTGCCGGCGCTGCTCGACGACGATACCCAGGGGAAACTCTTTCACGCCCAGGACTACGCGCGCGGGACTGTGCAGAAATCGAGAGGGATTTCATGATCCTCGATGTTCTCGCCAATGCCGATCGCTATGCCGCAGTCCACCCGCTGTTTGCCGAGTGTTTTGCCTATCTCAAAAACACCGATCTGGCGGCCTTGCCGGTGGGGCGACAGCCCCTGGGAGCAAGCGGCTGCGCCGTGATCGTCGCTGAGTCCGCGCCCAAGACCAAGCAGAGCTCGCTTCTGGAAGGCCATCGCGCCTTCATCGACATCCAGGTGGTGTTGGCGGGTGAAGAACTCATTGGTTTTGTGCCGCGCGGCCGCTGCACCGAGAAGTCCGACGACGTGGCCAACGATTTCCAGGAACTGCAGGGAGCCGCCGAGTATCTGACCCTACGCCCCGGCTGCTTCGCGATCTACTTCCCCGAGGACGCCCATCAGCCAAATGTCGGCACCGGCTCGTACAGTGGGCTCATCCGCAAGATCGTAATCAAGGTGCCGGTTGGGCGTTGACGGAAGCGAGCTGTTTCACCACAGAGATCACAGAGGCCACAGAGCCGGACCGGAAAAAAAGAAGGGTCTGTCCTGTCCGGTCCGAACCCTTTCCCTTCCGACCTCTGTGTTCTCTGTGCTCTCGGTGGTGGAAAAGAGCTAACTCTCCCCTCGGAAAAACGCGTTTCGCTGGGGATCGTTGTAGGTCGCGTACTCGATGGGCCAGGGGGTGATCTGGCTCTTGCCGTTTTCGTGCGACAGAGTCAGCGCCATGGGCGTGACCTGCCGGTAGCTGGAATGGGCCGGCAAGTCGTGGTTGTTTTCGCCACCCGCCGAGAACAGCGTGATGAGCCGCAGGTTGTCGTCGTCGTAGGTGCGCCGGAAACCCTCGACGATCTTCTCGTGCCCGCGCACCAGGGTGTGGCATCCGATGCGCTGCAAGAAACGCTGGGCCTGCAGGCGGCCAAAGGGGAAACGGGAGCTCTGCTCTTGCAGGGCGGCCGGGATCACGTCCACCGACGATGGATCGCTCCACATCATCTCGAAGCGCAGGTCCGGGTCATTCAGGCTGCTCAGGTCGTGATAGCGGTTCTTGAAAGTCCGGTCGCGCGGAATGCCGCCGTGAACGAAGAGCACGCGATCGAAAAGGAAGGCGGTGGGCAAGGCGTCGAACAGGCGCATGTAGTCGCGGAATACGTCGTTGGAAGCTCGCCCCTTCAGCGAATCAATAGCTTCTGAGGGCTTCACGCCGCCAAAGATCTTGCCCTCGAACTCGATGAAGTATTCGTGGTTGCCGCGCAGAAGCACCACGTGCTCCGGGGCCGTGCAGAAGAGCAGTAGGGCCGTGCGCAGCACTCCGTTGAGACTGAAGATGCCGCGATCGATGTAGTCGCCCAGCAGCACCAGTTTGGGTTCGGGGTTGGCGGTCGGGTCGTCGCGGAAGAGACGCACCTTCTCGAAGAAGCGCGATTGCATGATGGCCGCCTTGAGGCAGCTGTAGCAGCCGTGCAGATCCCCGAGCACGGTGATTTCATAGCGGCGGCCGGGTTTGGCGGGGCAGGCCCAGGTATGGCCGTCGAGGAAGTGATCCTCGCCCGCCAGATCGTCGAGAGTGTGCTTGCCGGCTAGCTTGCCGTGGCCTTTGTCGCGCCACTCCTGCAGGACCTGGCGGGTACGGGTCATCGCCTGCCGGTCGGCCTCGATCTGCTTGGTCATGAGGCCCGGATCCAGCGCGTAGCCGTGTTCGAATTGGTCGAAGAAGGGGTGAAGCGCGGCGCCCGATTCCTTCACCGCCGCTGGCTGGACCGAGGCGGCCGCAGGCCCGCCCTCGTCGACCAGCTCGACGTGCAGGTCCGCCTCCAGCAGCTCGGCCATCTCGGCGCGGAACTTGATCTCGGCCGGGTGGGCTTCGCCGTCGGCCATGAGCAGCTCGTCGATGGTGTCCATCAACTGCTCTTGTCCGGCGCGGTCGAACTGCTGGAAGATCTCGAAACAGCGCAGCTTGAGCCGGCTATGCACGAACTTGTCGCTGTCCTCGTCGTGGGACACGGCTTCAGTGAACAGATCGGCCACCTGCAGGTCGATGGCCTCGAAGACTTCGTGGAAGTGCGCGGTGTACTTGGCCACCAGCTCGGCCTGCGCCGCCGCGGCCAAACCCGCCGCGCCCTTTCTCACCCGGTTCTCGACCAGCCGCTTGATGTAGGTGCGGACGAACATTTTTTCCGACAGGTCGAATTCGCCATCGATATGGCCGAAGGTCGTCAGATAGAAAATGACCGCGCGCATTTGATTGTCGGCGACGGTCGGATCGGCATCCAGTTCCAGCATGGCGCCGCCATTGTAGCTTGGGTTGCCTCGTGCGGCAGTGATTGTGAACGCGGGCCGGCGTCTGTGGCATAATTCGCTCGATGAATGACACGCCTGGTATGGACCCGGCTGGCGAGCCGGTGATCATGGACGATGGAACCGCGCAGACGCCGGCGCCGGTAGGGCTTTCGGTTGTCGCGCAGGACCAGATGGCGGCCTTTTTGGCGCGGGTGGCGCTCTTCGCCGACCTGCCCCTGGTGTATCTGCGCCGCGTGGCCGCGCTGGGCGCCGAGGAGGTCTATGCCCGCGGCAGCCTGATCTTCAAGGAGGGATCGGCGGGCGACAAGCTGTACCTCATCCTGTCGGGCTCGGTGCGCATCAGCCGTCAGGTGCCGGGCATGGGGGAAGAGGCGCTGGCCATTCTCAAGGCCGGCGACTACTTCGGCGAGATGGCGCTCATCGATGATTTTCCGCGCAGCGCGGATGCCCTGGCTCACGAGGCCTGCCGGCTCTTCGTGCTCAACAAGGATCGCGTGGCGGACCTGCTGTTCGTCGACCGGGACCTGGCCTACGATCTTCTGTGGACCTTCGTGCGGACTCTATCGGCGCGCCTGCGTGAGACCAACGACAAGATGACCTTCCTGGCGGTCAGCAGCCGGTTCTGAAATCCCAGGGAATGGATCCAGAAGCCAAGAAGATGTGGGCCATCGCCGGCAGCACCGGTGCGGTCGGCCTTGAAATCTCCCTGGCCATCGGCATAGGGTACTTTGGTGGACGGTACCTGGACGGAAAATTCGGGACAGCGCCCTGGCTGGCGTGGATTGGTTTCGCAGCGGGAATCGGGGCTGGCATCAAGGCGCTGATTCGCGTGGCCCGCGACTACCAGAAGTCCCTCGACAACGACAAAGACAACGAACCCAAGCAACCATGACGACCAAGCCCCTGGCAGCCATCGAGAAAACCAATCTGGTCTTGGCGTTGGCAGTGACTGCGCTGGGCGGGGTGGTGTGGGGCAAGGCCGGCCTTCTGGCTGCGGGCGTGGGCGCGGCCCTGGCCTGCATCAACCTGTGGGCCATTCACCGGCTGGCGGCGCGGGCCATCGAACGTGCGGCGGCCGGGGCCACGGCCCAGGCCGCTGCGCTGGTGGCTGCCCTGGGCGTGAAGATGATGATCCTCTTCGCGCTGGTATGGGTCGCCATCCGCGTCTACAATCTGGCCCTCGTGCCGTTCGCTATCGGGATTTC
>PMLB01000041.1:0-2306 GCA_003158735.1 Myxococcales bacterium
GGGAACACGGGCGACCTGGGCGGGGCCACGGTCGATAAGGGCGGAACGACAAGTGTGCCCGGCGGCAAGACTTCACTGGGCGGGAACTCGGGTGCACCGGGCGGCAAGACCGCACCGGGCGGGAACACAACCATAACCGGCGGTAAGAGCAGCACCGGCGGTGTCACTATCTCGGGCGGAGTGACGACAGCAGGGGGTAGCACCGGGCCATCGGGTGGGAACACGATGGTTGTCCCGCCGACGACCGGCCACTACCAGATGGAGAACCTGGATCGCGGCGTGGTCGCCGTGAAGGTCACGGGCGGCGTCTACGTTGGCTGGCGCATGCTGGGTTACGAATACACCGGCACGGACAGCGACACTTCGTACAACCTCTATAAGGACGGCACCCTGCTCAAGAACGTGACCGACAGCACCAACTACCTGGACGCCGCCGGCACCTCCACCTCGAAGTACACGGTGAGCTGCGTGCTCAGCGGAAAGGAGGGGGCGCAGTCTACGGCGGTCACGGTCTGGGCAGACCAGTACCAGAGCATACCTGTTACCGCACCCCCCAATGGTACCCAGGGTGGCGTGTACACCGCAAGTGACGGCACCCCGTGCGATCTGGACGGCGACGGTCAAATGGACCTGATACTCAAGTGGGATCCGTCCAACTCGAAGGACTCAGCTTCGAGCGGCAAGTCAGACAATTGCATCATCGACGGGATCAAGTTCGATGGAACGCGGCTGTGGCGCATCGATGTGGGCCAGAACATCCGCGCCGGAGCGCACGATACGCAATTGTCGGCGTACGACTTTGACGGCGACGGCAAGTGCGAGCTGGCGATCAAGACCGGGCCAGGCACCAAGGACGGCAAGGGCAACTTCCTGGCAAAAGGGCCAGCGAAGGGCGTCGACAACAGTCAGGATCTCAGAGGTGATCGCGGCATTACCTTGGGAGGGCCTGAGTGGATGACGGTGTTCAGCGGGGTGGACGGCTCGGAACTCGACACCATTGAATATCCGGTGCTTTATGGGAGCGGGGACTTTGGCGACTCGAATGGGAACCGGTCGCAGCGCTTCACGGGTGGTTTTGCGTTTGTGAAGGATGTCCCCGCAGCCGGCGGTGCCGGGGTTGCGAACGGACTTCCGAGCATCATCTCGGGCCGTGGGTACTACTCACGCACGACAGTTTCTGCGATGACCTACCGCAATGGGGTGTTGGCGAAGAACTGGGTTTTCGACCACCCACCCTGCACCGGCACCGGTACCAAGCCCATTGGCTGCGGCGACCACTCATGCATGGCTGCGGACGTGGACGGGGACGGTGCGCAGGAGATCATCCCCGGCGCGATCACCATCAGCAGCGACGGAAAATTCATGTGCGACTCGCTGATGGGCCATGGCGATGCCCTGGACATCGCGCCGCTTATTCCCGGCAAGCCGATGGTCACGTTCTCGATTCACGAGAGTCTCGGTGGTTTCGATGCGCATGACTCAGCCACCTGCAAGTTGTATTTCACGACGACGCCTGGTGGGGACGCCAATCGTGGACGAGCCGAATATGTCGGTGTGGGCAACGAGACCAGCGCCTCCTGTTCGGGTCCGGGTCAGGTCTTGTGCGCCACTGGTGTCAGTGGGGGCCTGGGTGCTGGCAGCAACTTCGTCATGTACTGGGACGCCGACGAATGGCGTGAGCTTGAGAACTCCAACTCGATCAGCAAGGCCGGCGGTGCAACCCTGCTGACCTGTTCTGCATGCGCGGGGTGCAACGGCACCAAGAACACNNAACACCCCGGTGCTGAGCGGGGATGTGCTGGGCGACTGGCGCGAAGAAGTCATCTGGCGTGAAGGGGGCGGAACGAGCCCCGCGACCAAGGCCTTGCGGCTGTACACAACCACTGACGTGACCAAGCGCCGTATCTACACCCTGATGCACGATCCGACCTACCGGGCGCAGGTCAACTTCGAACAGTCAACCTACAACCAGCCGCCTCACACGGGGTTCCAAATCAGCCCCAACATGCCCGCTCCGCCCGTGCCTAACATCTTCATTGCAGGGAAGAAGTAGAATCGGTCGAGTTTGAATTTGCGCGTGAGCGGTGCTTGCGCCGCTCACGCTTCTTGGGCGAGTGAAGAAACCCCGACTTCTCTCTGAGGAGTCGGGGTTTTTGCTGTTTGCGCCCAGGCACGTCGCGGTGGCTGGAGTCGCAGGAACGCTGCACATTGGTCGATAGCGCGATACAATCCGGATCAATGCTTGAAACCACAGTGAGAGTCAGACGCAGATCTTGGACCGTGATCAACGGTGCCTTGGCTTTGGC
>PMLB01000041.1:2352-2573 GCA_003158735.1 Myxococcales bacterium
TATTCGCCCGAAATCATCGAGTTCAGCTACACAAAGAAGCCCGTGCAGATTCGCTTCGAGCTGGAAGGCTACCTCCCCCTCACGCGCGAAGTGTCGGCGGCCGTAGACGCGGAATTGAAGTTTGTGCTGGAACCGATCCCGAAAGCAGATCTACCGGTGACCAAGAAGTCCAAGGGGAGCAAGGGCCACAAGAGATCCAACTAGTGCCTCCGGTCAGAAGA
>PMLB01000137.1 GCA_003158735.1 Myxococcales bacterium
GCACAGCGGTTGACGACCAGTGCTGGCCAGTGCGATCCTTTTCTGAGCCGTTGTCTTGCCGTTGGGCACTGCTGGGCTATACCGGACGCGCGTCCGCTAGGATGCGCAGGACTGACGACATCATGGAGGACGCGATGCGAACTAGAACTCCGACAGTGATACAGGCTCTCGTGCGGGGCTCGGTGGCTCTGCTCCTTGCGGGCACAATCCCCTTGCTCCAAGGCTGCGACTCGGCCACTGGAGGGGGACATTCGAACGCTGGGACGACAAGTTCAGGCGGCGCCACAGGCGCGGCCGGACATGTAAGCGGTGGGACGACGAGTGCGCCCGGCGGAACGACGACTGCGCCAGGCGGAACGACGACTGCGCCCGGCGGGACGACGACTGCGCTCCGGCGGGACAACGACTGCGTCTGGCGGGACGACGACTGCCTCGGGCGGGACGACGACTGCCTCGGGCGGGACGACGACTGCCTCGGGCGGGACGACGACCGCATCTGGCGGAACCTCGCAAGCGGGTGGGAACACGACAGTTCCCCCACCGACAACCGGCCACTACCAGATGGAGAACCTGGATCGCGGCATGGTGGCGGTGAAGGTCACGGGCGGCGTCTACGTTGGTTGGCGCATGTTGGGCTACGAGTACACCGGCACGGACAGCGACACTTCGTACAATCTATACAAGGACGGCGCCCTGCTCAAGAACGTGACCGACAGCACCAACTACCTGGACCCGGCTGGCACCTCCACATCGAAGTACACGGTGAGCGTCGTGCTCAATGGAAAAGAGGGGGACAAGTCTACTTCAGTGCCGGTCTGGGCAGACCAGTACCAGACCATACCTGTTTCCGCACCTCCCAATGGGCCACAGGGGGGCACGTACACCGCAAACGATGGAACCCCGTGCGATCTGGACGGCGATGGTCAGCTGGACCTGATACTCAAGTGGGATCCGTCGAACTCGAAAGACTCTGCGTCGGCCGGCAAGTCAGACGATTGCATCATCGACGGGATGAAGTTGGATGGAACACGACTTTGGCGCATCGATTTGGGCGTGAACATTCGAGCCGGGGCGCACGACACGCAGCTGTCGGCGTATGACTTTGACGGCGACGGCAAGTGTGAACTGGCGGTCAAGACTGGGCCAGGTACCAAGGATGGGAAGGGCAATTTCCTGAAGAAAGGGCCAGCGGCGGGTGTCGACAACAGTCAGGATCTCAGAGGTTCTGGCGGCACGACCCTGGGAGGGCCTGAGTGGATGACGGTGTTCAGCGGCGTGGACGGCTCGGAGCTGGACACCATCGCATATCCGGTGACCTACGGGAGCGGGAACTGGGGCGACACGAGCGGGAACCGGGGGCAGCGCTTCACGGGTGGTTTTGCCTTCGTGAAGGATGTCCCGGCTGGCGGCGGTGCCGGGGTTGCGAACGGACTTCCGAGCATCATCTCGGGCCGTGGGTACTATGCGCGCACGACAGTTTCTGCGATGACCTACCGGAATGGGGTGATGGCGAAGAACTGGGTATTCGACTACCCAAGTTGCTACGGCGGCACCACCAAGCCCATTGGCTGCGGCGACCACTCATGCATGGCAGCGGATGTGGACGGGGACGGTGCGCAGGAGATCATCCCCGGCGCGATCACCATCAGCAGCGACGGAAAATTCATGTGCGACTCGCAAATGGGCCATGGCGATGCCCTGGACATCGCGCCGCTGATTCCTGGCAAGCCGATGGTCACGTTCTCGATTCACGAGCAACTAGGCGGCTTTGACGCTCATGACTCTGCCACCTGCAAGTTGTATTTCACGACGACACCGGGTGGGGACGCCAATCGTGGCCGTGCTGAGTATGTCGGCGTGGGCAACGAAACCAGCGCCTCGTGTTCGGGTCCGGGTCAGGTCTTGTGCGCCACTGGTGCCAGTGGTGGCCTGGGTGCTGGCAGCAACTTCGTCATGTACTGGGACGCCGACGAATGGCGTGAGCTAGAAGACCAAAACTTTATCAAGAAGGCCGGTGGCGGAACCCTGCTGACCTGCTCTGCATGCGGGGGCAACAACTTCACCAAGAACACTCCAACCCTGACCGCAGACTTGCTGGGCGACTGGCGCGAAGAAATCATCTGGCGCGAAGGGGTGAGCCTGCAGAACACCCCCGCGACCACGGCCTTGCGGATCTACACAACCACTGACGTGACCAAGCGCCGCATCTACACCCTGATGCACGATCCGACCTACCGGGCACAGGTCAACTTCGAGCAGTCAACCTACAACCAGCCGCCTCACACGGGGTTCCAAATCAGCCCCAACATGCCCGCTCCGCCCGTGCCTAATATCTTCATTGCAGGGACGAAGAAGTAGAGTCGGTCGAGTGTGAAACCAGCTCACGCGTGAACGGCACCTGCGCCGTTCACACTGTTTGAACGGTCTCCCAAGACCCCGATTTTCCGACCAGGGGAAGTCGGGGTTTTGCTGTTTGCGCCCCGGTATGTCGCAGTGGATGGAACTGAAGGATGCTGCACATCGGCTGATAGCGCGATACAATCTGCATTGATGTCTGGAACAACAGCGAGTCTCCGACGCAGATTTTGGACTGCGATCGGCGGTGCCTTGGCTTTGGCTGTTGTGGCTTGGCCCACGGTTGGATGCCGTCGCAAGAATCCCGTCCCGCCCCCGCCGCCGAGCGCGACCAAGTCGCAGTCGCCCCCAGACGCTCAGAGGCTTATCGATCCAACATTCTTGGTTCAGGTGTGGACCGAGACCACGCCGCCAGGGGCACGCATCGTGCGACTGTCCGATGGCCACGTGCACGGATGGACGCCCGAAATCGTCGAGGTTTTCCAGTCCGCCAAGCCGGTGCAGCTCCGTCTCGAGCTGGAAGGCTACTACCCCGTCACGCGCGAGGTGTCGGCGCTTTCAGACGGCGAACTGAAGGTCGTGCTGGAACCGATCCCGAAAGGACGTCATTCGGCGACCAAGAAGTCCAAGGGGAACAAGGGCCAGAAGAGATCCAACTAGCCCGCAGATTATTCATGAGCTGCACTGAGCCGACATCTGTGCGGGCTAGGAAACGCGTGCGGAGCCTGCCGGCTCTGCCGGCAGCGCAGCGTCGCGGGAGGGTTTGGGAACCCTCCCAGGGTTCCCATTACAAACGACCTAGCCCGCCAGACTTCAGTGCGTCCGAACCAGCCCGTTGCGGAGTGACCGTCGGTAATCCGATGGTGGTGAATAATGCGGGCTAGGATCCGTTGCCGTCGTCGCGGCAAGCGGTCACTCGGCCGGTGATTGTACAACGGAGCGGGCGAGTTGGGCTTGATTCCCCTCGGGAAATAGTTGCAGGTAGGTGCGTGCCGTCTGCTGCGCCAGTTGGCGATCCCTGTGCACGAGCAAGGTCAGTTTGCGCCCCAGCGCCTCTGAGGCGTAGGGCCCGCGGCCGGCTTCCGCCAAGTAGGTATCATACCACGTCAGGGCGGCGTCCGATGACGCGGGCCCGACCTCGGAGAGGCGGCCCAGGAAGAAGGCGGCGTCCTTGGCGCGATCGCTTCCCGCGAAGCGCGCCCGCAGAGCCAGCAAGGCCTGGCGTGCGGTTTCGTACTTTCTGGTGTAGCGGGCCGCATCCGCCAGGGTGATGAGTTCCTGGGCCGAGCCGCTAGCCAGGGTGAGGTCCAGACCGCGTCTTTCCGCATCTTGCACGATGGCGGGAAAGTCTCCCTTGGCGATCAGGTCTGACCAGGAAAGCGAATGGTTTGCCAACGAGCCATCGTGCATGGCGAGCCGGCCTGGGCTGCCAGGAGCGGCGTGCTTGGCCACGCCCCGGCTGGTTTCAGCAGGCGTGGAAGGCGACAACGTCGCGGGAATCTCCGGGCGTGGCGCCTCCTGCGTGACCCGAGCCGGAGCGGCGATGGGGGCTTCGCGCTGCGGGTTCGCGAACAGTTCCAGCGACTCGCCTGCCCGCAGGGTCAAGACGCGATCTGCGCGCGGCCCGCGGACCTCGACCACGCCGGTTTTCATGTGCAAGTCCATGCGCCCCTTGGCGGCGTCGAATCCGAGACGGAAGGACGTGCCCTTGACCAGAACCGAAAAGGGCCCGGCCTCGAAGCGCCAGGAAGAGTGACTGCGGGGCTTGACCGTAACGTCGATGGCGCCGTCGGTGACGGCCACCTGGGCGCCGTGCGCGTCGGTGCCCAGCACCTTGATCTTGGCCGAGGGCTCGATCCCCAGGCTGGACTCGTCGGAGAAAAGCACGCGCGCGGCCGAGGTGGCGGTGATGGTTTCAGCCGCGGCCACGGTCGCTCCCTCGACCACATAATGCAGGGGCTTGTCCGACGACTGCAGAGGCAGACGATAGGCAGCG
Organism: Myxococcales bacterium; assembly: GCA_003158735.1. Taxonomy (GTDB): domain Bacteria; phylum Myxococcota_A; class Polyangia; order Fen-1088; family Fen-1088; genus Fen-1137. The sequence goes on from PMLB01000137.1 coordinate 4,352, forward strand.
ATGCCCAGTACCACGGCAGCCGCCCCCGCCAAGGCCCACTTGCTCCATGCAAACTGGGGACGCAGGGAAATCGGTGGCTCCAGGTGCTGTCCTTGTTCGAGCCGGTTGGCCAGCCGCTGCCAGCCCTGGTCGAGCTCGGCCTCGGTCACTTGTCCCAAGCCTTGCCGAGCCAGAGCCGCGACATCCTCCACAATTCTCGGATTCACCACGTTCTTCATCGCCCGCTCCCCAAGAAACTTGATGGCGTCGCCGCGCCCAAGCGCGCGAGTCCTGGATCTTCTTCTCTGGAAACCGACTTGTGGATGGTAGCCAAGGCCTTGTTCAGGTACCTCTTCACCGTGGCCAGCGACACGTCCAGGCCGACAGCGATCTCGTGCAATTCCATGCCATCCACGTGTCTGAGAACGAACACAGCCCTGTACTTGTCGCGCATCTGGTCCAGCATGCGTTGGACGCAAACCAGGGTTTCGCGTGTCTCGAAATCGGTCGGCGACGAGGAGGAGGGCATGGACGGATCTTCGTGCTCGGCCACCAGCCTGCGGCGCACGCGAATGCGGCGAATCTCCTCGCTGAGCACGCGAACTGCGACGGAATACACGAAGCTGCGAATGGCCGAGGCCTTCTCCAGGGTATACAGCCGGCGGAAGACCCTGAGGAAAACCTCTTGGGTCAGATCGTCGGGGTCATGGCGTGGGCCGAGTGCTCGGCGAAAGAGGCCATAGACCATGGGCGCGAAGCGGAACCAAATCTCGCGCTGAGCCCAGACTTGGCCGACCAGGGCCGCGCGAGCCAACATGGCGTCGTCGGCACTGGCCCCCACGCGTTCCTCGCGTTGCGAGACGGCCGTGGTTTGTTCGCTGGCGGACAACGGCACCGACCTGCCGTCGCGAATGACCCGGTCGGACGGGGAGCCCATTGTACTAGTATGCCAGAGTTGGGGCCGCACGTTGACCTGGGTTCCTGCTGTCGAAGGAGGGTCCTTTCATAGCGCAGTGTCGCGATGGCTCCCCTTCGGCTCACAGATTTTCGGCGTGGCACAGCGGTTGACGACCAGTGCT
>PMLB01000147.1 GCA_003158735.1 Myxococcales bacterium
GTGGCTTGCAGCCGCGACAATACCTCTGACACCGGCATCATCGTCGAGGTCAGCAGCGATCTGCGCGTGCCCCAGGATATCGATCAGGTCCAACTTACGGCCACGGATCCGCAGGGAAATCAGCTTTACCTAAACACCTTTGATCTGGGCGAAGGACCGAATCGCTTCAAGCTGCCGTTCCGCACGGGGCTGTATCCCCTGCAGGATACCGCCACACCCATTCACGTCGTGGCCGTGGGCCAGCTCAGTACCGTGGGCAAGCCAGTTGCCTCGCGCAGCGCCACGCTGTCTTTTGTTCACGGCAAGAAGGTGGTGCTGCCGTTGCCGCTTCTGGCGGTGTGCAAAGGCGTCGCGTGCGAGGACGCATCCTTCACCTGCCAGGCGAATGGCCAATGTGACTCCGACACAGTTGACAGCAAGAATCTGCCTGCGTACGTGGCGAATCAGCCAGTTCCAGCAACCGACGCCGCCACCCTGATTCCGGACGCGCAGATGCCCGTGTTGCCGATGGACGCAGCCGTGGACAAGTCGGTGGACAGCGCCGTCGACCGTGCCTCGGATTTGGCGCCGGACGTGGCAGGCGACAGGGATGCCTTCTCTGCGACGGGAGGCGCAGACGCTCCCTCGGACGCGGGCGGCGCGATGGGGACGGATGCGGGCCCGATAGCATTCGATGCTCGAAGCGAGCTAGGGGACACACCCGGTGTCGATGCGCCGCCTGATGTCCCGGTTGGCGGGAGCGGTGGAAGCGGCGGCACGACGACCACGGGTGGGATCACTGCCAGCGGTGGCAAGGCAAGTGCGGGCGGCACGACGACCAGTGGCGGGATGACAGCAACTGGCGGTGCGGGTGCGGGTGGCGTCCCGACCAGCGGCGGGACCACGACCAGCGGTGGAACGGCAGCGAGCGGCGGCATCACCAGTGCCGGTGGGACTACGACCGCGGGCGGGACAACAACGAACGGCGGCACGACCAGCGCCGGTGGAACCACGACGAGCGGAGGAACGACAGCGAACGGCGGGACGACCAGCGCTGGCGGAACTACTACAAGCGGCGGAACAACAACGAGCGGCGGGATAACCAGTGCTGGTGGAACCACGACCGTAGGCCACTACCAGATGGAGAACCTGGACCGTGGCCTGGTCGCTGTGGTGGTCTCGGGCGGCGTCTATGTTGGGTGGCGAATGTTTGGCTACGAGTATACCGGAACGGACAGCGACACTTCCTACAATCTCTACCGGGACGGCACCTTGCTGATCAACGTGACCGACAGCACCAACTATCTGGACGTGGCCGGCACCGCCAGCTCGACCTACACGGTGGCTGTCGTGCTCAACGGGGTGGAGGGGGTGCGTTCTCCGGGGGCGACGCCCTGGGCGCAGCAGTACATAAGCATTCCTCTTACGCCACCTACCGGTATTGCCACGTACAGTGCGAACGATGGAGCCCCTGGGGATCTCGATGGCGACGGCAAACTCGACCTCGTGCTGAAATGGAATCCGTCGGACTCGGAGGATAATGCCCAGTCGGGCGTCACTAGCGACGTCTATATTGATGGATACACACTGGCTGGCAAGTTCCTGTGGCGCATTGACCTGGGACCGAACATTCGTGCCGGAGTGCACTACACGCAGTTCTCGGTGTACGACTTCGACGGCGACGGTAGGGCCGAAGTGGCGTGCAAGACCGCACCGGGAACCATCGACGGAACCGGCGCGTATCTGAGCACGGGACCGGCTGCCACCGACGACGACAGCCAGATCTACCGCAATACCTCCGGCTACATCCTGACCGGGCCCGAGTACATCACGGTATTCGACGGGACGACTGGCAAGGAACTGGCGACGATCAACCATCCGGTGCCCCGCGGCGACGTGTCCTCCTGGGGCGATGCCTACGGCAACCGGGTGGACCGCTTCAACGGTGGTTTTGCGTTTGTGAAGGATGGCACCGGGGCCACTGCCGTTGCGAACGGTCTGCCGAGCATCATCCAGGGCCGTGGGTACTACACGCGTACCACGGTGTCTGCGCTAACCTTCCGGAATGGGGTATTGGCGAATAACTGGGTCTACGATAGCGTGACCTCGTTCCAATATGGCGGTGGTACCCACTCGGAGATGGCGGCAGACACTGACGGCGACGGTGGACAGGAGATAGTCACCGGCCCACTCACTATCGACAGCGCCGGAACCTTGAAGTGCAACTCAGGAATGGGCCACGGCGATGCCATGGACGTTGGCGAACTGGTTCCTGGCAAGGGCATCAGTGTGTTCTCGATTCACGAGGGTGAAGGGGGTATGGATGCTCACGACGGTGCCACCTGCAATAGTTACTTCGCCATTACCAACCCCGGTGTCGACACCCCGCGTGGCCGTGCCGAGTACGTTGGCACGGGCGACGAAAGCAGCGCATCGTGTTCAGCAGGCACGGGTCAGGTCCTGTGCGCCACCGGCGCATCGGGTGGCCTCAGTGCTGGGAGTAACTTCGTCATGTATTGGGACGCTGACGAATGGCGTGAGCTTGAAGACAGCAACTCGATCACCAAGGCGGGCGGCGGAACTCTGCTGACTTGCTCCCAGTGCGGGGGGAACAACAGCACCAAGAACACCCCGACCCTGACTGCAGACTTGCTGGGCGACTGGCGCGAAGAAATTGTCTGGCGCGAAGGGACCGGAACGAGTGTCCCGACTACGGCCTTGCGGCTGTATACAACCACCAACGTGACCCAGCGTCGCATCTACACGCTCATGCACGATCCGACCTACCGGGCGCAGGTGAATTTTGAGCAATCAGGCTACAACCAGCCGCCCCACACGGGGTTCCAAATCAGCCCCAACATGCCCGCTCCGCCCGTGCCCAACATTTTCGTGAAGTAGATTCGTCGCTCTTGGGGTGCAGCAGCGCCCGTCAACCCTAGCCCAAACCGTCGCGTCAGGTCAGCGTGTCGGGCGTTCGAGTTGCTTCAGCCAATCCAACGGCTTGCCAGAGCAGGGTTCTTGGCACCAGCTCCACCCAGCGCGCGGCCTGCTATATCTCGGCCAATGGATCCAGAAGTGAAACCGGTTCGCCGCAGCGCCCTCATGGCGGGGGTATCGCCGGCCGAGGTCTATGCCGTGGTGGTGGATTTTNNGTGCGCGTCGAGTTCCGCGGAAATCTGGTGCTGCCTTTTCGCTACGTGCTGGACTTGGACTGCGATGCGCAGGCGGGAACCGTCAAGTGGACCTACGTCGATGGAGAAGTGGTGAAGAACTCGACGGGCGGCTGGCGGTTCGCAGCCGAGGCAGGCGGCACGCGGGTGGAATACGAGGTAGTCATGCGTATCGAGGCGCCCCTGCCAGGCTTCCTATTGCGCAAGATTGTCGATGGGCTGGTTACGCTGTCTCTGCCAGCCATGTTCTCCTCCATCGAGCGCGAAGTCGGGCGGAGAAGAAGATAGCTTTTCACCACAGAGGGCACAGAGAACACAGAGGTCGGAAAGGAAAGGGTT
>PMLB01000461.1 GCA_003158735.1 Myxococcales bacterium
GAGTTGGTCGTAGTTCTCGCGCGAGCGCACGTGGGGCTTGCCGCCGGGATAGCGCCAGGATCCGTCGGGGTTCTGCTTGGCGACAATCTTTCGCGCGTCCGGGAGATCCCAAAGAGCGGACACCGCCCCCGGGTTGCTGCCGAGAAGGTCTCGCCTGGCGAGATAGGCAATCGCTGCGTTCTGGGATGACAGCAGCACGGGCAGCGGATCGACCTTGAGCAACTGTCCCCATGCTCCTGTCGTGCGCATCATGCCAGGACTGTAGCGCGGAAGCTGCGGGGAACGAAGTCGAAGCCCTGGTGCTAGGATGGCTTCATGAGCGACGACTTCCTCTATCGCACCATTCCCGTGCTGGGCAAACGCGTGCATCGCTATGGCCTGTCAGCATCCTATGGCCTGGACGAGGCCGGTGTGCGTGAGGGGCTTGAGCGCGGGGCCAACTACATTTTCTGGAGCCCGGCGAAAAAGTTCCTCAGGACCATCATCAAGGACGTCGTCGCCCCCAGCCGCGAGCGCTACGTCTTGGCCACCGGCCCCATTCTTGGCTATTTCGCCGGCTCCGTCCGCCGCGCCACTGAAAAGGCTTTGCGAGCGAGCGGCAGCGACTACATCGACGTGCTGCAAGTCTTCTGGGTGAACCGAATGTCGCTGCTATCGAGATCCGTGCTTGCCGAGATGGTGAAACTGCGCGACGAGGGCAAGGTTCGCGCCATCGGGATTTCCACGCACGACCGCAAGCTGGTGGGCCGGCTAGCCGAGGAAGGCCCGCTTTCCATGTTCATGATCCGCTACAATGCCGCTCACCCGGGCGCCGAGGTCGATATCTTCCCGCACCTCGAACGGCACAAGCCCATGATCGTTGCGTACACCGCAACTTCCTGGCGCAAGCTGCTGCGCGCGCCCAAGGGTTGGACCGGCAAGGTGGCCACGGCAGGCGACTGCTACCGCTTCTGCCTTACCAGTCCGCACGTGGACGTCGTCCTGTCGGCGCCCAAGACCGTAGCGCAGGTCCGCGAGAACCTGTCCGCGCTAGAGAACGGCCCGCTCAGCGAAGACGAGCTGACCTGGATGCGCAATTTCGGCCGGGCGGTGCACGGATGAGAGGAAGATTCTTGGATTGAGTCAGCCCGAACCGGCCAGAACACATGTCGAACCACACAGTCCTTTGCCGCCTATATCTCGCCAATACCGCGTTTCTGATCGCACACGAGATCGACTCGGCCTACTGGCACGAATGGAATCTTTTCGGCCTCGGCGGCGGCATTGGGGCTTTCGTCCTGCTGCACGTTCCACTGGCGGCCGCGGTGCTGTGGGGCTTCGGAGCCTTGCGCACCGGCGCCCGGTCAGGCCTGTGGATGTCGATATTGCTCGCGGTTGCGGGTCTCAGCGCGGGTGCAATTCACGGGGCCTTCTTGCTGTCCGGGCGGCCGGAGTTCCGCACGCCGGTTTCAATTGGCGTGATCGCGGTGACGGCGTTGCTGTCGTTGATTCAGATGTGGGCCGCAGCCCGCGCCCTGCGGCGGCGAGCAGAAGGGGGTCCGGATGCAAGCTCCGAAACCCCTTCCTTTCCGGCTCTGTGAACTCTGTGCCCTCTGTGGTGAAACAGCACTATCTTTCCGCCGCTCCAGCGCGCAGCTCGCGATCCAACGCTTTGCACGCCGCCGACAGTGAGGCCTTGACGATGTCCCGGTCGCGGCCAGCGCCAAAACGAATCTCCCCGTCCCGGCCACGCAGGCCCACGTAGGCCACGGCTTCGGCGTCGGCACCGTCGCCCAACGCATGCTCGCTGTAGTCGACCAAATGGACGTCCACGCCCAATGCGCTGGCCAGGCCGTGCACAAAGCCGTCAATGGGGCCGGTGCCCTGGCCTTCTACATTCAGTGGCCGCTGTCCGTCACTCAGCCGTGCGCGCACCACACACGCGCCTTCGCGCGGGTGGTCCACTGCAAAGTCCACCACGTCGAAGCGGCCGACTGACAGGTACTCGCGTTCGAATGCCTGCAAGATGGCATTTGCGCTCAGCTCTTTGCCGGTCGCATCGGCCATCCTCTGCACCACCCGACTGAATTCCACGGCCATGCCCTTGGGCACGCGATAACCGTGGCTCTGCTCCAAGACATAGGCCACGCCGCCCTTGCCGGACTGACTGTTGATGCGGATCAAGGGCTCGTATTGTCGGCCTACGTCCGCCGGATCAATGGGCAAGTACGGCACTTCCCATATCGTCGCGCCGGTCTTCTCCAGCGCCGCCAATCCCTTGCGAATGGCGTCCTGGTGCGAGCCGGAAAAGGCGGTGAACACCAGCTCACCGGCGTAAGGATGGCGCGGCGGCACGGGCAATTGATTGCACGCCTGGAAGACGTCGACCAGGGCCGGCAAGTCCGACAGGTCCAGTTTCGGATCGATGCCCTGACTGAACAGGTTCATAGCCAGCGCCACCACGTCGGCATTGCCGGTGCGCTCGCCGTTGCCGAACAGGGTGCCTTCCACGCGCTCGGCGCCCGCCAGCATGGCCAGCTCGGCCGCAGCAATGGCGCAGCCCCGGTCATTGTGCGTGTGCACGCTGATGATCGTGCAATCCCGTTGCGCCAGGTGCCGGTTCATCCACTCAATCTGGTCGGCGTAGACGTTGGGCGTGGACATCTCGACTGTGGCGGGCAAGTTGACGATCATCTTCTTGGCGCGCGTGGGTCGCCATTCCTCGGCCACGGCGTCGCACACTTGCGCCGCAAACTCCAGCTCAGTGCCCGTGAAACTTTCGGGCGAGTATTCCAGCACGATCTCGCTGCCCGCCAGTTTGGTCGCCTCCTGCCGTGCCTGTCGCACACCGCGCACAGCGATCTCCTTCACAGCCGCTTGATCCATCCCGAACACCACCCGGCGCTGCACCGTCGAGGTGGAGTTGTACACATGCACGATGGCGCGACGGACGCCCTGCAAGGCTTGAAAGGTGCGTGTGATCAGATGCTCGCGCGCCTGGGTCAGCACCTGGATGGTGACGTCAACAGGAATGTGGTTCTTTTCAATCAGCGCACGCACGAAGTCGAATTCGGTCTGCGAAGCCGCGGGAAAGCCCACTTCGATTTCTTTGAAGCCCACGCGCACCAGGGCCTGAAAGAAGCGCAATTTGCGCTCCATGCCCATGGGCTCGGCCAGGGCCTGATTCCCGTCGCGCAGATCCACGCTGCACCAGATGGGTGCGTGGTCCAGGGTACGGGAAGGCCAGGCGCGGTCAGGCAGACGCACCGATGGCGCCGGAGGGTACTTGCGAGCAGCGAATGTCATGGTCAATCTCCAGGCCCCGCTTCCGCCGGAGATGGCCACGGTCCTTCGCAGATACGAAAAACCCCCTCCGGCTTCCGCGGGAGAGGGTTTCGAGGTTCGTCGTTCTGCGCCTTACCTCAGGCCTCTCCCGCGCTGCTAAGCAGCAGTCCCGAGAGAAGCAGGGTGGTCGCAAACAACATGGCCAGCCCCAACAGTGGGCGAAAGCCGGCCGCCCGTCAAGAACAATTGGCCGCGCCGGCAGCTGCCACGGTTGTCAGACTTTGCGTACAAGCGTCCGGACGCACATGCCGTCGGAGACACCGACCAGAACTTTGGTGGCCATATCGAAGAATAGCCCGGTCTCGACGACACCGGGTGTACGGTGCAGGCGGGCATCGACTTCGCGAAGGTCGACGTCGGGCCCGAACTTGGCGTCGATGACCAGCTGGCCGTTGTCAGTCACCAGCGGACCGTCCTTGTTGACGCCCATCCGTAGCCGCGGCTGCCCGCCCAGACGTGTCACCACTTCGGTGACGTAGCCAATGGCTGGAACGGTGACCTCGATGGGGATGGCGACGGTGGATCCCAGTCGGGAAACCAGCTTGCTCTCGTCCACGATGACCACGAACTGGCTGGCCATGCTGGCCACCAGCTTCTCCATGGTGTGGGCCGCCCCGCCGCCTTTCGTGACGTTGAGGTCGGGGTCGACCTCGTCGGCGCCATCGACCGCCAAGTCGATGGCCCGGCAATCCTGAGCGTCGCGCAGGGGAATGCCGTTTTGTTGGCACAGGATGCGCGTCTGGAAAGATGTGGGAACGCCGGCGATGCGAAGTCCCTCCTCCCGCATCCTTCGGCCGACCTCTTCTATGAAGAAATGAGCCGTCGAACCGGTACCCATCCCGCACAACATCCCGTCGGTAACGAGCTTTGCGGCAGCGCGGCCAGCCAACTGCTTGAGGGCATCGTTGCTCTTGCTGCTCTTCATGGATGAGCGGGCTTATAGCGCCCTGCCCAGCAAAGAGGAAGGACTAGCTAGCGCAGCGGACGCGCAGGCCCGAAAGCTCGTCGAAGAACTTGGCCGTGGTGTCGATGCTGTTCTCCAGCGACTCCACGATGAGCGTCATGAGTCCATCGTTTTCGTGGCGCAGGACCTCGTAGTAGCGCTGCCGATCGATGGAGTGGACCACGGCGGGCACATAGCCGTTCCGCAGAAGTATGTAGTTGGTCAAAAGACGCGCCACCTTGCCCGAATTGCGAGTCCACGGGTAGGCCTGCAGCAAACGGAACTGAATCTTCACGCATTGCACGATGGCGTGCATGCGAGTGAACTCATCCGAATCCAACCATTCCGCGAGCTTGCGCATCTTGTAGCCAATCTTCTCGGGCGGAACGATCTCATGATAGTAGAGGCGGTGGAGCGGGTTCTCTTTGCGATAGGGACACCCTTTGGGTACGGCGTCGGGCGTGACCATCGCGTAGAGCTTGCGGATGAAATCCAGGTCCACGCCGGGGGCCTTCTTTGACTGCGCGGTTTCCCGGATGAAGTCGACCGCCACCTTGTGGTTCTTCACCTCCTCGTACATAGGGATGAGAGACACATCGCTGATGATCCGCTGGTCGATGGCGGCCTTCAGCTCTGAGTAGGAAAGCACGACCCCCTCCAAGGCGTTGTCGTGGAAGATCCACGAGACGTCGAGCTTGCTCTCGTAGTCCTTCTTCAACCTGTCCGGAAATCCTCCGACCTTCGCGCGGAGTGCGTCCATCTTGGCGTCCAGCTCGAACAACCTAGCTTCCATTGGCAACCGCTCCTTCTCCTGGCTCGTGCCTTGCCTTGGATCCGCGTTATCGCGCAAAAGAGTCCTTTAGTCAAGCATGGTTAGAGGATTTGCCCCAACAACTTGTTGTGAGCCAGCATACTTAACTAGACTGTAGAACTAGTCGCCGGCGATCTCAGGTGATGCCTCAGCCAATCCACGCTCCACTCGCCAATCCATGCGCAATTATTGGGGAAATCTTGGTCTCAAAACTTGACATGGATGACTCGGGCGGGATCATGGGACGCGTCTGCGAAGTCCATTCATAAACCCACGGACTCTCCACAGTATTCCGCTGACTCGAGTAGTTATTGCGCCGTCCGCACCGCGTATTGAAACGCGATGAGTCTATTGGTGCCCATGATCCCAAGCTCTCCTGACGCTTCGCACCTGCCAGTCCTTCTTGAGGAGGCCATGAGCTTCCTGTGTCCGAGGGACTCGGGCATCTACTGCGACGCCACGGTCGGCCTTGGTGGCCATGCGCGCGCGACGATCGAGCGCTCAGCTCCCCACGGTCGAGTCATCGGCATCGACCGAGATGCTGAAGTCCTCAAGCTCGCGAACGAGAACTTGGCGCCCTACGGTGACCGCGTCCGACTGGTCCACGCTCCCTTTTCGCAAATTCGTTCCGTGCTGGAACAGGCCGACGCTCTTCCGCTCGATGGATGCATAGCGGATCTCGGCGTCTCCTCGGTCCAGCTCGATCAGCCCGAGCGCGGTTTCTCGTTCCGCAGGTCCGGCCCCCTGGACATGCGCATGGACCGGTCGCAGAAGGAAACAGCAGCCGACCTTCTGCAACGCGTGGACGAGGAAGAACTGGCGCGCCTCCTGCATGACCTGGGAGAAGAGCGTTTCGCCCGCAAGATCGCACGTGCGGTAGCGCGCGCACGCGAAAGTGGCGAGCTCGAAACCACCTTGGCCCTTTCCGGCTTGGTGGCCCGCTCGGTTCCCCGTCGAGAGGCAAACAAGGATCCCGCAACCCGCGTCTTTCAGGCCCTGCGAATCGCCGTCAACGATGAATTGGGTGAGTTGGATCGCTTCCTGCAAGCCGCGCCTGGCTGTCTTCGCCCGGGCGGCCGCTTGGTGGTCATCGCCTTCCACTCACTGGAAGACCGCATGGTCAAGCGCAGGTTCAGGGCGCTGGCATCAGGGGACGCGGACGCGCCCGACTCTCCCCGCTTTCGGATCCTGACCAAGCACGTGATCACGGCCTCGGACAGCGAAGTGGCGCGCAACCCGCGCTCTCGTTCCGCGAAACTGCGCGCCGCCGAGAGGCTACCTTCATGATGTCGCCACTTTCTCCCGGGGCTTCCCGGACGGCACCCGCCCTGCTGGATCCCGGTCGGCGCAGACAGCGCGCGGGCCTTGCGGTTATCGCTTTCGTGGTTCTTGGCCTTACCCTTGGCGCCCTCGGCCATGTCGCCGTGCATGCCAAACGTCTAGAAGTCGCGCTGGCGCTCGGTGAGGCGGAACGCGTTCACCGCGAGCTGGCCGAGCAGCGGCGTCACTTGGAAATCGAGATCGGGATGTTGAAGGATCCGAGCCGGGTGATCGCCATCGCGCGGGACCAGTTGCTCATGCAGCCAGCTGCTCCCGAGAACATCCGGCGGATTGGGACGGCGTCAGTGGCGCATGGGAAAGGAACGCGCTAGTGCCGACGCGTTGGACACGCGTGCGGATTGTCCTGTGCGGGTTGGTGCTGCTCGGGCTCGCTTCCTCGGTGGGCCGACGCGCCTTCCGGCTCCAGATTCGCGAAGCCGGGCAGCTTCGGGAGTGGGCCGAGAGCAACTACCTACGTGAGGTCGAGATCGCACCCCGGCGCGGCCGCATCTTGGACCGACGCGGGGCCGAGCTGGCTTCCACGACGGATCTGGATTCCGTGTTCTGCAACCCGCGCCAGCTCGCCTTCGTGTCCGACGCAGTTCCCCGCCTGGCCAAGGCGCTACACCTCGACCCGCGTGAGCTCGACAAGGCGCTCGCGGCCAAGAAAATGCAGTACTTCGCCTGGGTCAAACGGCGGGTGTCGTCGCAAGAAAGCGCAGCGGCGCTGGGCCTGGGCTTGCCCGGAGTGAGCGTGCGCAAGGAGCCCAGGCGCGTGTATCCCAACGGCGAACTGGCTTCGACCGTGATCGGCCACGCGGGCCTGGAGGGCCACGGCCTGGACGGGGTGGAGCTGGCATACGACGAGGCTCTGCACGGCAGCGGGATGGAGGTCACCGGCATCCATGACCGATTCGGACGGGATCTGCTCATGGAAGGTACGGTCGATGCGTCGGCCAGCGCGGGCAAGGATCTGGTGCTGACCCTGGACAAGTACCTAACCTACCTGACCGAACAGGCTCTCGCAGCAGCGGTCACAAAGCACAGCGCCAAGGCCGCCACGTCGGTCATGATCGATCCGCGCACCGGCGAAATCCTGGCCATGGCCAGCGTGCCTGGCTACAACCCCAACAGTCCCTCTGACGCAGCTGAGCGGGGCGCGCGCAACCGGGCCATCACCGACGCTTACGAGCCCGGATCCATCATGAAGACGGTGACCTTCTCCGCTGCCTTCGACGCAGGCAAGCTGAGGCCGGAAGACCGCTTCGACTGCCAGATGGGGCAGATGCAGGTGGGCAAGTACCACATCCGCGACGACCACCCCAAGGGAGTGCTGACCGCGGCCGAAGTCTTCAAGTACTCGAGCAACATCGGCACCGTGAAAATCGCCCGCCGCATCGGCAGGGAAACCCTGGCCCACGCCATCGACCGGCTGGGCTTTGGTCGGTCCACCGGGGTGGGCCTGCCTGGTGAACGACGAGGAACTGTGCGGCCGGTTTCGCGCTGGGGCGAGATCGAGCTGGCCACGCAGGCCTTTGGCCAGGGTCTGACGGTCACACCGTTGCAGATGGCGACGGCCTATGCGGCCATCGCTTCGGGCGGCGTGTATCACCCGCCCAAGCTGGCGGTTCGCTTCGTCACCGTCGACGGCCGCAGCGAGCCCGTGCCCATGCCCGCGGACGCACGGCCCGAAGCACGCGTGCTCTCCGAAAGCACGGCGCGCACCATGCTGACCATCATGCAGGGCGTGACCGAAGATGGAACCGCCAAGCTGGCCGCCATCCCCGGCTATCCCGTGGCAGGCAAGACCGGCACCGCTCAGAAGGTCAGCAACGGTCGCTACGATCCCAGCAAATACTTGGCCGCCTTCGTCGGTATCGTTCCGGCTGACAACCCGCGTGTGGTCATCGCGGTCATGATCGATGAGCCGCACGGCGTGCACTACGGCGGCGTGGTCGCCGCTCCGGTGTTCAAAGAAATTGCCGAGGCAACCCTGCGGTATCTCGGCGTGCCACCATCGACCTCGGTGGTCGCAAGCACCGCGCGGCCAGCCAAGAAGGGCGACGCAAAGATCGCGACGGCTCGGCTCGGCGAAGCAGACAGCAACGCGGTGGAAGGTCTGGGGGTCGAAGAACCCGTGGCGTCTGTGGGCGAGGCACAAGAAGAGGATGAATCCGAGATCGCATCAGGCGAGGACGAGGCCGGCCCTGCGCTGGACGGGCAGCCCGCACCCGAGCGCAAGCTCGACGCCGCCATACCGGATTTTGTCGGCATGACTTTGGGCCAGGCCGTCCGAGCAGCGCGACGCGCAGGGGTCGAACTTGTGCCCGACGGCAGTGGAATCGCTGCCACGCAAATTCCAGCGCCCGGCCCCGCTGTGCGTGGCGTGCCCTGTCGGGTCTCGTTCCGAAGCGGAGTATGAGCCTTGCTGCGGCTTTCGCACCTATTGCAGGGAGTATCAGACGCGCGCATCACCGCGGGCGACGGGCAAGTCCCGATCCGCGATGTGCGTGACGACTCTCGCCTGGTGCAGCCAGGTGATCTCTTCGTGGCTGTTCCGGGAACCAAGCTCGATGGCCGGCGCTTCATTGACGACGCCAAGGCCAAAGGAGCGGCGGGCATTCTCACCGAGGAAGGGGGCGCTTCTCCGGATGGCACAACCGCGCTGGTCATCGTGCCCAATGCGCGACTGGCACTCGGTGTGGTGGCCGCCAATCGATACCAGGCGGCGCAGGCTCTCATCCTCACGGCCGTGACCGGCACCAACGGCAAGACCACGACCACGTACTTGATCGAGGCGATCCTGGCCGCAGCCGGCCGCCGCCCTGGCGTCATCGGCACCGTGGGCTACCGTTTCGCCGGCAAGACGCAGGACGCGCCGCTTACCACGCCCGGCGCTCTGCAACTCCATGCCCTCTTCGCCCAGATGAAAGGCGACGGCTGCTCGGACGTGGTGCTGGAGGCGTCGTCCATCGCCCTGGATCAAGGCCGGCTGCATGGCTGCAGCTTCCGCGTGGCGGGCCTGTCCAACATCACCCAGGACCACCTCGACTACCACGGCACCATGGAGCGCTACCGGGCGGCCAAGGCGATTCTCTTCCGCGAATTGTTGTCTTCAAACGGCGGGATCGCGGTGCTTTTCTCCGACGACCAAGATGGCCTTGCCATGCGCCGCGAGGCACGCGGCCCTGTGCTCACCCTGACGCGACAGCCACGCGGCGCGGACGTTGCAGTGCTCGAACGCAAGCTGGGGGCCGACGGGACCACTGTGCGACTGGGCACGCCCTCGGGGCCGCTCGTCCTGACATCACCCTTGGTGGGCGAGTTCAACCTTGCCAATATCCTGCTGGCCACCGGCATGGCCCTTGCCCATGGCATTGACCGCAACGCCATCGCCGCTGGCATCAGCCTGGTGAGCGGGGTTCCGGGGCGCCTGCAGCGTGTGACCAACGCGGCGGGCGTCCTGTGCCTGGTCGATTACGCGCACACACCCGACGCATTGGAGCGGGCGCTCGATGTGTTGCGACCGCTCAGCACGGGCCGCGTCCTCGTGGTCTTCGGGTGTGGCGGCGACCGCGACAAGAGCAAGCGGCCGCGCATGGGCCAAGCCGCTGCCGAGCGCGCCGATGTGGTGCTCATCACCTCGGACAACCCGCGCAGCGAAGACCCGATCGCCATCCTTGACATGATTGTGGCCGGCGTCGAAAAGACCGGCATTGTGCGCCGGACTGCCTCGGAATTACGCCAGGGTTTGTCTGGTTTCCACGTGGAGCCCGACCGCCGGACGGCCATCGAGCTGGCCGTGGCTCTCGCGCAGCCAGGGGACACGCTCCTGATAGCGGGCAAGGGCCACGAGGACTACCAGATCCTGGGCACGCAGAAGATCCACTTCGACGATCGCGAGGTTGCCGCAGCTGCCTTCGCCACCCGCCAAGGTCGCACGGCTCCCGGAGGTCACAGGTGCTAGCCGCGATTTTGTCTGGATTCGACCGCCAACTGCGCGATCCGGAGTCTCACCACAGAGGGCACAGAGATCACAGAGACGGATCGGAAAGAACGAAGGGTTCGGATCCGGAACCCTTTCCTTCCGGCCTCTGTGGCCTCTGTGCTCTCTGTGGTGAAATCCGGGCTCCCCGAGGTGCCGCGTGACGGGACCAGCGCAGCGGATCCTGGCGTTTGCCTGCAAAGCCATGGCGGGCAAGGCTGTGGGCGCACGGGCCGCACTGGGGACGATCCGATTCGCCGGAGCCGCCAGCGACAGTCGCGAGGTGAAACCTGGTCGGCTTTTTTTCGCCCTTTTCGGCGAGCGGGTCGATGGCTTCGACTTCTGCGGGGCCGCGGCTCAGGCCGGAGCGGCTGCGGTGGTGGTGGCTGCGCATCGAGGACGGCCGGCCGGCTGCCAAGGGATTCCCGTGATTGCCGTGGCTGATCCGCGCAAGGCGCTGGGGGATTTGGCGACAGCCGTGCGCAAGAAGTTCCAGGGCCGCGTGGTGGGCGTCACTGGTTCCAACGGAAAGACCACAACCAAAGAGCTTGTCGCAGCCGCGCTCTCGCCTGCGGGCCAGGTGCTACGTACCCAAGGCAACCTGAACACCGACGTGGGACTGCCCCTGACCGTGCTGGAAGCCACGGGCAAGGAGGCGTTCTGGGTGCTGGAGATGGCAATGCGGGCGCCGGGCGAGATCGCGTACCTGGCTGGCATCGCCCAGCCTCATGTCGCGGTGGTGACCAACGTAGCGGCCGCACACCTGGGGCGGCTGGGCTCGCTCGACGCAGTCGCGCGCGCCAAGGGTGAAATCTTTGGCGGCCTGGCTCCTGATGGAATCGCCGTGCTGCCCGTCGACGAACCTCGCCTCGAACCCGAGGTGGCCGACCTGCCCGAGGCGCGCAAGCGACGCTTCGGATTCGCCGGCAGCGCGTCGGCGCGCGCCTTTGTCAGGATAATGGAGTTCATCCCGGATGGTGCGGCGGGCTCGCGCATCCGCCTGTCGGTCGGGTACGAACCCGTGGTACTGCGCCTGTCCTTGGCGGGTGAGCACAACGCCCGCAACGCTGCAGCGGCGTTGGCTGTGTCGAACGCGCTCGGGGTTCCGCTCTTGCCAGCAGCCGCCGCCCTAGAGCACGCGACCCTACCCCCGCACCGGTCCCATGTGTTCTCGCTGGGCGGACGCACCGTGCTCGACGATTGCTACAATGCCAATCCGACGTCCATGACGGCGGCCCTGCGCACGCTGGTGGGATCGGCAGGCCGCTTCGGTCGAACCTTCGCCATCCTGGGCGACATGCTGGAACTGGGAGAAGCGGCCGCGGAATTGCACCAAGCCGTCGGCCAAGAGGCAGTCAAGATCGGCGTGGCCGGCCTGGCGGTCGTGGGATCGCTGGGCGCCAAGATTGCCGAAGGCGCCACTGCGGCGGGCCTGCCCGCCAACCGCGCAATGGTTTTCGATGATCCGGAGACAGCCGCGCAAACCGTGTCTACTTGGACTGCGCCGGGCGACTGGATCTTGGTGAAAGCTTCGCGTGGCATGCGTCTCGAACGCGCGGTAGAGGCCTTGCGAAAGAAGTTGTAGCTCATGCTGTTCCATCTCTTCGTACAACTGCGCGGCAATGTCGGGTTCTTCAACGTATTCCGCTATGTCTCGACGCGGACCATGTTGGCGACCATGACCTCGCTGCTCATCACCTTCGCTCTGGCGCCCTGGTTCATCCGTCGCGCCCGCGCGCGACAACTGGGCGAGATCATCCGCGACGACGGCCCCACCACCCACGCGGTCAAGCAGGGCACCCCGACCATGGGCGGTGCTCTCATCATCATGGCTCTGGTCACCGGAACCGTGCTGTGGTGCGATCTCACCAGCCCGCTGGTGTGGCCGGCGTTGTTCGTGACCGTGGGCTACGGCGCGCTGGGCTTCGTCGACGACTACCTGAAGATCACGAGACGAAACAAGCGCGGTGTGCCCGGCAAGATCAAGTTGCTGGTGCAATTCTTGGTGGGAGCCGTGGCGGTGGGATGGCTGTTCTTTGGCGATGCCCTGGACCCGTCGGTGCGACAGCATCTGGCGATTCCGCTGCTCAATTTCGAGCGCCATTCCCCGATCATTCCGGGGATTGCCTATGCCTTGCTCGGCCTGGTCGTGGTGGTGATGGGCACGTCCAACGCGGTCAACTTGACCGATGGGCTCGACGGACTGGCCATCGGCCCGGTGATCGCGTGTGCTTTCACCTTCATGTTGTTGAGCTACGCCGCCGGCCAGACCCTGGCGGGCTTCAACATCGCCCACTACCTGGGCATGGCGCATGTCCGGGGCGCGGGCGAGCTGACCGTCTTCTGCGGGGCCATTGTGGGCGCCAGCATCGGATTCCTTTGGTACAACACCCACCCGGCGCAAGTCTTTATGGGCGACGTGGGCGCGCTCGCCTTGGGCGGGGCCATCGGCTTCGTGGCGCTGGCGACCAAGACCGAGCTGTCGCTCCCCATAATCGCCGGTGTCTTCGTGGTCGAGTTGTTCTCCGACGTCATCCAGGTTGGCTACTTCAAGGCCACCGGGAAGCGCGTCTTCCTGATGGCCCCCATCCACCACCATTTTGAGAAAATGGGCTGGCCCGAGTCGCGCATCGTGGTGCGCTTCTGGATCGTTTCCTTCTCCTGCGCTGTTCTGGGCCTGCTGCTCACCTTGAAGGTTCGTTGATGCAGTTCCGTCACCCCGCCCTGCTTGGCAAGAAAGTGCTCGTCGTGGGACTGGGACGTTCGGGAGTGGCCGCTGCCCGCCTGTGTGCGGCCCGCGGGGCCCAGGTCACTGTCACCGACAAACAGCCGGCCGAGGCGCTGAGCGCGGCGCTGGCGCAGCTGCCGCCCACCGTCAAGCAGGAGCTGGGCGGGCATCAGGCCGAGACCTTCCTCGCGGCTGACCTCATCGTGTTGTCGCCGGGCGTGCCCGCTCTGCCCGAAGTAAAGGCCGCGCGCCAACGAGGCGCTACCATCACGGGCGAGCTGGAGCTGGCCTCATGGTTTGTGGACGCGCCTGTCGTCGCCATCACCGGGACCAACGGCAAGTCGACCACCACGACCTTGTGCGGGGCCATCCTTTCTGCCAATGGCCGGCCCGCCTTTGTGGGCGGCAACTTGGGTGTGCCTTTCGCTGAAGCGGTGGAAACCCCAGCCGGCCAGCCGGGCGGCGTTTGTGTGCTCGAGGTGTCGAGTTTCCAGCTCGAAACCGTCGTGTCGTTCCGCCCGCAGGTGGCGGTCCTACTCAACATCACGCCCGACCACCTGGATCGCCACCCCACTCTGGAAGCCTACGTGGCGGCCAAGGCGCGCATCTTCTCCGCGCAAACCCCAGCGGACTTCGCGGTCCTCAACGTCGATGATCCCTTGGTCGAAGCGGCGGCCAAGGGGATTCGCAGCCACTGGGTGCTCATCTCGACCCGGCGCGCGCTGGACGTGGGTGGCTGGATCGAAAGCGATGCCCTGTGCGTGCGACTGGCGGGCGGCCCGGTCGAATACTATCCCGCTCACCTGCCAGGATTGGTCGGCCGGCACAACCTGGAAAACGCCTTGGCCGCACTGGTCGCGGGACGTTTGGCCGGCGCCCTGCCCGCCGAAGCCCGTCATGCCCTGTTGACCTTTCGGCCGCTGGCGCACCGGATGGAACTGGTGGGCGAGTTGGACGGCGTCTTCTTCTACGACGATTCCAAAGGCACCAACGTGGGCGCGGTAGTGGCGGCGCTCGATCGCTTCCCGCGGCCTGTGGTTCTGATTGCCGGGGGCCGCGACAAGGGCGGCTCGTATGAGCCGCTGGCCCAGGTGATGAAGCAAGCTGGTCGCGGCGCCGTGCTGATCGGGGAAGCAGCCCCCAAGATGCGCGAGGCCCTGGCGCCGGTCGTGCCGGTGGAGATGGCGGCCACCATGGAAGCGGCGGTGGCGCAGGCCACGACCATGGCCCGAAGCGGCGATGCCGTGCTGCTGTCTCCCGCCTGCTCCAGCTTCGACATGTTTCGCAGCTACCAACATCGCGCCGAGGTATTTCGGGCCGCAGTCAAGGATCTCATCGCGCAGACGCGCGTCGGGCACGGTGTCCTGCAGGAGAAATCCCGATGACCCTGCGCGAGCGCGTGTCGGCATGGGCCAGCCCCAAGCGGACTGGCGGCAGCGGGCCTCCGCCGCAGGGACCGGACCGTTTGCTGGTCGCGACCATACTGGGCTTGACCGGGTTTGGCGTGGTGATGGTGTTCTCGGCGGGCGCGGCCTTCGCGGCCAAGACCTACGGCGACTGGACCTATTTCCTCAAGCGCGAGGCGGTGTACAGCGGCGCCGGGTTGCTGGCCTTCCTGGTCGGCATGCGGCTCGACTATTCATTCTACCGCCGCCTGGCCTATCCCCTGCTGTTCCTTTCCATGGCCATGCTGGCCGCCGTGTTGAAGGTGGGGCCGGCCATCAACGGGGCCGTGCGCTGGTTCCGCTGGGGCGCGCTGTCGTTCCAGCCCTCGGAGCTGGCCAAGTTCGCCCTGGCGCTGTACTTGGCGGTGCTGCTCGCGCGCAAGGCCGAGAAGGTCAAAGACTTCCGCATGGGGTTCCTGCCCCCTCTGCTGATGACGGGAATTTTCCTGGTGCTGCTACTCAAGCAGCCTGATCTGGGCACTGCGGTCATTATCGGGGTCACAGCGCTGGGTCTGCTGTTCGTAGCGGGCACGCGCACCAGCTACATCTTGTTGTCGGTGCTGGTGGCTGCGCCCATCGGTTGGAAGGTGTTCATCGCGGGCGAGCCCTGGCGCATGCGGCGCTTTCTTGCCTTTCTCTATCCCTGGCAATTTCGGCGCGACACCGGCTACCAGCTCTACGAATCGCTCATCAGCGTGGGCTCGGGCGGCCTGTTCGGCCAAGGGCTGGGCCAAGGCCACCAGAAGCTCTTCTTCCTTCCCGAAGCTCACACTGACTTCATTCTGGCCATCATTGGCGAGGAGCTTGGCCTGGTGGGCGTGCTGGCTGTCTTGCTGGCGTTCACGGTGCTGGTGTGGCGCGGTTTGCGCGCGGCCACCCGGGCGCGCGACGCCTTTGGTTGCTACCTGGCCTTTGGCGTGACTCTGTTGTTCGGATTGCAGGCTTTGGTCAACATGGGCGTGGTACTGGGCCTTCTGCCCACCAAAGGCTTGCCGCTTCCTTTTGTCAGCTATGGCGGCTCGTCCATGGTCATGTGCTTGTTCATGGCGGGCGTGTTGGCCAACATTTCGGCACGCAATCCTGAGGCCGCGCCCCTGTCGTTCTGGCAAGCACTGCGCACGAACCGCGCGCGCGTGTCCAAGAACCGCCGCAGCGACGCCTCGGACGTGCAGGTGGTGGTCGAGGCGAAGTCGTGATATGCGCCTGCTGATTGCTGGTGGCGGGACCGGCGGACACCTCTATCCCGGCATGGCGGTTGCGGAAGAAGTCGTCCGCCGCGGCGGCCAGGTGTTGTTTGTGGGAACCGCGCGCGGATTGGAGGCGCGCGCGGTGCCTGCCGCCGGCTACCAGCTGGAACTGCTGGAAGTGAGCGGCCTCAAGCGGATGGGGCTGATGGCAATCCTGCGCGGCCTGTTTCGTCTGCCCAAGGCCTTCTTTCGTTCGCTGGCGATCTTGAGGCGATTCCGTCCTGATGTCGTGCTGGGCGTGGGCGGCTATGCCTCGGGGCCCATGGTGCTGGCGGCGACGCTTTGGCGTTACCCCACGGCAATTCAAGAACAGAACAGCGTTCCCGGAATCACCAATCGAATTCTTTCGCGCCTGGTTCGCCTGGTGCTGGTGGCCTTTGACGAGGCACGAAGATTCTTTCCAGCGGCCCAAATCGACATGGTCGGCAATCCCGTGCGCGCCAAGTTGCTGGCGACTTTGACGGCCGACGCGCAAAGTGGCGAGCAGGGGCCTGGCATTCTGGTGGTGGGCGGCAGTCAGGGCGCACACGCGGTCAATGACCTGGTGCTAGCAGCTGTCGAGGTACTTTCCAAGAACGCTTCGCTGCCGGCTGTTGTTCACCAAACCGGGCCCAGCGATCTCGACCGGTGCAAAGAACGCTATCGCGCCCTATGCGTGCTCGACCGAGTTGAGGCGCGACCTTTTATTGACGACATGGCGACCGAGTATCACCGGGCCAGCCTGGTGGTGGCGCGCGCCGGTGCCTTGACCCTGGCCGAGCTGGCCATTGCCGGCCGGCCCGCCATTCTGATTCCCCTGCCCACTGCCGCCGACGATCACCAAAGCAAGAACGCGGCTCGCTTTGCCCGGGCGGGCGCCGCCATTGTGCTCAATCAGCAAACGGTCACCGGCGTGCAGTTGGCCCAGTTGCTGGGCGACTTGCTCGCCGACTCCGGCCGTCGCCAAGCGATGGCCGCGGCCATGCGCAGCCTAGCCAGGCCCATGGCGGCAGCGGAGATTGTCGACCGGTTGGAAAAGCTGATGGCGTAGTTGGCTAAGTCGGAACAAGACAGAGCCCATGTCATCCAACCGTGCATCGCTCGCGTGCGCGCTGGTACGGTGACGTCACATGTGCGTCAGCGCGTCCGTGCGCCAAGTGGACAAACGCCCTGCCCTTGCCGATACTGGCTTCCGCAATGACGAAAAAGAGAGGCGAGAGCGCAGTTGGTCGCCGAAGGTCGCGCGGTCTACTGATAGTGCTGGCGATGATCTCTGCCAGTGCCTGCATAACTGGAACAAGGCGCGGATATCCTCTCTATCCCAATCCTCCGCTGATTGAGCAGCAGCGTGTGGCCTTCTTGACCGGGTACGTCTTGGAAGTCGACGGCAAGGACGTCTCGGCGCAGGGACGGTCGTTTGACCTTCTGCCCGGCTGCCACATCGTCGTCACGCCCTCGAAATCGGGGACGATGGATTCCACGGCAGGAGTAGTGATCACGACCGGACCACGCACGTTCGCGATCCCGATGAAGGCGGCGCACTCCTACGTCATCGAGGTCGGGGTGTCAGGCACGTTCGGCGAACTCTCGGGATCGGGCTACTTGTTGGGCCGTGAGATTGATGAAGCCGGGAACACGACCCGCAAATTCGCGCCGGCCGCGAGTCCCCAGGATGTGCAGGACTGTATGCGGGAAGCTCAGAACATGTCGATGGCACCACCCTGCCGCGGGTGACACCGCTGCAGGGTCTCTTTCAAAACCTAGACGACAGGCGGGTGTAGTCGGAGGTCGGGGCCACCGCGGTGTGGCCCCGCTGTCGAAGGCAGCAAACCCACGGTCAGGAACGCCTGCGGCGGCGGCTGACCAAGGCGAGCGCTAGCAGTGCAGCGATGGCCAACGGCTCGCCACTCACGGGCGTCGCGCCCATGCGGCAGCTGCACCCGCCAGAGTTAGCCCCGACATGGGTCGTCGTCGCCCCGCCGATCGGCGGTTGTCCCGTGTTGGATGGGGCGCTGGTGCCGCCAGCGGCGGGCGAGCCGCCCGTGCCCGGGTTGCCAGCCGAGCTGCCGCCGACGTTGGGTGTCCCGCCAACGTTGGGCGCTCCGCCGGTCTGGGTGACTACACCGCCGGTATCGATCGTACCGCCTGCAGCTGTGGTCACACCGATCGAGCCACCCGCAGCGCCGCCAGCCATCGAACCGGCTACGCCGACGGTAGCACCAGCAGCCGGACTTCCTCCTGTGCCAATTGCCGTAGCCCCGCCAGGACCAATCGTTCCACCCGGACCGGCCCCACCCGTTCGGGTCGAGCTGCCGGTGGCCCCGCCTGTGCGAGTCGTACCGCCCGTCGCTCCCGCCGCACCGCTAGCCCCGCCAACTGCAGTAGCGCCGCCAGTCCCGCTGGTCCCGGCCGCTCCAGTAGCCCCGCCAGTCCCAGTACTCCCACCAGCGCCCTGAAGGGTCGTGAAGGCCCAGACATCGCTCGAGCCATACCTCGACCAGTTGTAGTTTTGCCTGGTCTGTTTCATGGGATGGCCTGGGTTCGGTGCCGGCGTGTTGTAGTCAAACTGGGCGATGGCGTAAATGTTGGCAGTCGTCTTGCTGTACATGAGGACTTCCGTCTTGCCGTCGCCGCCAAAATCACCAACCATCGCGTTGCCGTCCATCGGCATCTTGTGCACCATAGCGTGCTGGCCATTCCATACCTGCGCGCTGCCTCGTTTGAAGGCCAGGACCATCGGCTGGTTGGTGCCATCCCAGTTGGGGATGGGCTTGATGGCTGTTCCACCCCCTCCATTGGTACCGGTCTCCTTCCAGAGCGTCTTGCCGCTGGAATCAAGAAGGAACAAAGAATCCTGGACGTTTCGGATGGTCCTGTCCAGCCCATAGACTTCCAACCCAGGCTGGTCTGGGAGGTAGTCGGCGAGGAGTATCTGCTGCGCTTCCGTCATGTCGGAATTGGTCCACAGGACTTTGCCATTGCTTGGGCTTATGCACTGAATCGACGGCTGCTGGGCAAGACCGTAGACCACCTCGACGCCATTGCTTGGGTTGCCGTCTACGTCGCCGATCCAGATGTTATCCGGGTGATCCTTGGCAATGGGGTCTGGGTACTTCGGCTTTCCTGTTTGATCCAATACAACGTAGCCGGTGAACATCTCATCCTTGCCGTCACCGTTCATGTCAAAGGGCACGTTGTAGTGGCCGGTGATGCCTGAGTAGGTCCAAAGCAATTTGCCGGTGTTGGTCATCGCCCACTCCTGGGTGTATCGGTCTTTGACCACGATATCCATCGGAATGGGGTTTCCCGAGATATTGGCAATCATGATG
>PMLB01000352.1:0-5145 GCA_003158735.1 Myxococcales bacterium
GCCGCCGTGATCCAAGCAGCCCTTGAGCTGGGACGGAGAGCGACCGGAACCCGACCCGAGCGCGGCCGATTCCTGGGCAACGCAGCCGATGTCTGGACGCATTATCGAGCCCGCCTCGCCCCCTCTCCCGTCGAGGAATTCTGGATGCTGGCCCTCGACGTGCGACACCGTGTCCTGTTCGAATCCTGCGTAGCGCGCGGTTCGCTGACTGGCGTCGAGGTCCATCCGCGCGATGTATTCCGCACCCTCATCCGCAGTGCTGCGGCGTCTGTGATCTTCTGCCACAACCACCCATCGGGCGACCCGTCACCCTCGCGCCAGGACATGGAGCTGACCGCGCGCTTACGCCAAGTGGGGGAGCTGTGTGGCATCGGCGTGCTCGACCATGTGGTGGTGGCAACCGGCGGATACGTGAGTTTCGCCGACCGCGGCTGGCTGTGAAGAACGCAGTTTCTGGACCGCTGATATCGGCGACCTACAATCCGTCCATGCGCATCATGGCAGCCACGGCGTCTCTTGCCCTCGCGCTATGGCCAGGCGCCCTGGCCTGGGCTGACGGAACGGCACTGCCGGGAACGCGTCCGCTTGGCACCGGCGGGGCCATGCGCGCAGCGGCCACGGGCGACGCCGGACCCATGCTCAATCCGTCGGGGATTTCGCTGGTACGCGCCTACACGGCAGAGGGCGCCTACCAATACGGAAGCCGGGATTCCACCCACGACGCCCGCGTGTCCGTGGTCGATTCCACCTCGGGCCTGAACCTGGGCGGCGCCCTGTTCTACGACTTTCACGCGGCCTCGCCCGGCGGGGTCAGTCAGACCGGCCACTTGGTCGGCGGCTCGCTGTCCTTCCCTCTTGGCGACTTGCTGTTCATTGGCGTGACCGGCAAGTACCTTCACTACTCCACCACCAAGGGCTTCACCGTCGATGCGGGCCTAACCCTCCGCCCAGTGCAGTTCCTTTCCCTGGCAGCCGTCGGATACAACCTGACCAATCCAGGAGGATCCGCGGCGCCTCAGGCCGTGGGCGGCGGCGCGTGCCTGAGCCCGGTTCCTGGCCTTCTGCTCCTGGTGGATAGCGTGCTGGAGCGCATATCCAAGGACGCTGCCAATCCCCAAGAGACGCGCAGCAGTGTCTACTATGTGATGGGCGGTGGTGAGTACCAGGCCAAGACCATGGCGGCCAGGCTGGGCGGCGGGCGCGATGGCCTCCATCAGAACGACTACCTGAGCGGAGGCTTCTCCTTTGTTTCAGGCATCGGCGCCCTCGACGCATCGTTGCGTCAAGATATCTCAGGCGGCCGAAAAGGCACCTTCGTGGGCGTCAGCCTTCGGCTGTTCGTTCCCGCGCCGTAGCCATTACAAGCTAGACTGGTGGTTGCTTGTCGCCTGGTCACCGGAACTTTTCCGCTGCAACGCTGTCCATTGATATGTGGAGGCTACCCTCGCGCCCACACCGACGACGGCCATCGCAGCCAAGGCATCCCACCCCGGTCGGCTGCGCGCCGCGCGCCCGCGGCCTGCGTTTCAGATGAGCCTGTCCGAACGACTTCTGGTTGCCAGGCTGGTCAACAGGGACGAGGAAGCCTTCAATGAAGTGGTTCGCCAGCACGGCGATCGTGTCTTCAACCTGGTCTTGCGCATGGTCGGCTCGCGCGCCGAGGCCGAGGACATCGCTCAGGAAGTCTTCGTTACGGTATTCAAGAGCATCGACACGTTCCGCAGCGAAGCCAAGCTGTCCACCTGGCTGCTGCGCATTGCTACCAACCACGCCAAGAATCGCATCAAGTACCTAGCCCGCCGCCGGGAACAGGGTTCTGAGCCGAATGGAAATGACAGCGCCGATCTGGCCGACGAAGGAAAAGCCCCGGCCCAGTCACACATCCACGGACCCGACGTCTTGCTTGAAGCGGCCGAAACCGAGGACATCATGCAACAAGCTATTGCCACCCTGGATGACGACCAGCGCCTGCTGATCGTGCTACGGGACGTGGAGGAACTTTCCTACGAGGAAATCGTGCAAATCACGGGCCTGCCCGAAGGCACGGTCAAGTCACGCTTGCATCGCGCCCGCATGACGTTGAAGCAACTGCTCGAGGACAAACTCAAGTGAGCGCAGGCGATTCCCATACCCGGACCGTGGACTCCTTTTCCGCCTACCTCGAGGGCGAGCTTGCCCCCGAAGCGAAGGCCTCGGTCGAGCACCACCTGTCCACGTGCATCCAATGCCGCACCTCCCTGGAACGCTTCCGCCGCACCTTGGGAGGGCTGGGCAGGCTGAAGGGGACCGCCGCCCCCAACTCCTTCTTGGCGGACATCCAGCAGCAAATCAATCGCCGCTCGCGCGGTCGCTTCTTCCGCCGACGCTGGCTGCTTTTCGGCCGCATCCCCTTCGAATGGCTCTCGCTGGCCATGATCGTGGCCATGCTGGTCTACTACCTGGTAATGTTGCAGTCCTCGCCTACCGGCGTGAAGCCGCTGCCGTAGAATGCTTTTTCACCACAGAGAGCACAGAGAACACAGAGGCCGGAAGGAAGGAGGGGGCCGGACCAGACAGAAGCCCGCCCTTTCTTCTCTCCGGTCCGGCTCTGTGACCTCTGTGCCCTCTGTGGTGAAAAAAGGCTAGCCCACGTAGACGAACAACACCTTGAGATACTGTCCCTCGCTGAAAGCCGGCGGCAGAGGGTGATCGCCGCCCGGGCCACCGGTTTCGACGATGCGAACTTCGCGATGGGCCTGCTTGCCGGCCGCCGCGACGATGCGCTCGAAGTCCTGTGCGCTGACATTCTGCGAGCATGAACAGGTCACGAGCAAAGCTCCAGACGCACAGGCCGTCAGCGCCAGGGCATTGAGCCTCTCGTAGCCCTTGGTCGCTGCCTCGAGATCCTTGCGTGCCCGCGCAAACTTGGGCGGATCGACGACCACCAGATCGTAGGACATGGGCGTGGCGGTCTCCAGGAAGCGGAACGCGTCGGCCTCGACAGCGCGCACGGTAGCTCCGTTGGCGGCCGCGTGGGCCTCGATGCGGGCCACCGCGCGTGGCGAGCTGTCCACCGCAGTCACTTCGCTGGCTCCGGCGCGGGCCGCCTGAAGCCCAAAGCCGCCTGCGTAGGCATAGCAATCGAGCATGCGCAAACCCTTGCCCGACCCGGCCAGCTGCCCCGCCCGAATGCGGTTGGGCCGCTGGTCGAGGAACATCCCTGTCTTCTGGCCCACCAGCGGTTCGGCTTCGAAGTGCAGTCCATCCTCCAAACACGGCACCAGATTGCGTGCCTCACCCCGCACCACGCGATTCTGCGCCACAAAACCCTCCAAGTCGGCGTATCTGCCCGCTGCGACCTCGTAGATCGTGCGTGGTGAGAGCGTGGCTTCCACCGCATCGAAGATTGCTTCCCTGCGCAGGGCCAGCCCAAGGGTCGTGACCTGCACCGCCGCAGCGTCGCCGAATACGTCCACCACCAGGCCTGGCAGGCCATCTCCTTCGCTGTTGACCAGTCGATAGGCCGTGGTGTCGGGGTTGGGGAGCTTGAGGCGGGTTCGCAGGGTCTGTGCGTCGCGCAGCCGTGCTATGAAAAAGGCCGCGTCGATGGCTTCGTCTTTGCGCGTGAGCAGCCGCACCGGAATCTGCGAGCGCGGGTTGAAGATGCCACGGCCGATGAAGTGGCCGTCGTGGTCGACCAGCGACACGATGTCGCCGGCAGCGGCCTCACCATCCAGGCGATCCACGGCGTTGGCGTAGACCCAAGGATGCCCGAACCAAAGCGGCCGCGCCTTGCCGCGACACAAGACGACTCGGCCGGAGGAATCGCGGGCTTGGGCGGAAATGCCCGAGGACGACACAAGATTGGTTGCTCGCTTGCGTGACATCGAAGCATTATAGGCTGCCGTGCTAGCGACGCTGCCAATACCGATCCTGCTGGCCCTGCTGGCGCAAGCCGAGCCTGCGCCGGCCGAACCCTCTGCCCAGCCCCAAGCCGAGGCGGCGCCCGCAGCAACCGCGGAGCCTGGGGCCGGCGCAGAGCCCGCGCCTGAACCAGCGCCCCCGCCCACGGCGCTGGCACCGACAGAGCCCGAGCCGAAGCCAGCACGGGAGGGGCCGTCACGGCCCGAGCCGCGAATGATGTTCGGCTTCTGCGCCGGCGCAGATTTCCAGCTCTCAGGCGATGTCTCCCCCAAGGTTGGCTACTCGATTAGCCCGCTCTTTCAGTACGATTACTTGCGCCTGGCCGACCGTCTCGCACTTGGCATGCGAGCCGAGTTCAGCTTCGATCGCTTTCAGGAGCTGGTGACCGCGCAGGCCGACATGGGCGGGGGTCAGTTTCAGCCATACCGAACCACGCGCTCCCTCACCTACTTCGACTTCGCCTTGCTGGCGACCGCCACCCTGCATCTCAGCCGTGTGCAGCCCTGGGCGGCAGCAGGAGTGGGGTTGGCGCTGGGGAACTTCGACAGCGCGGAGGCGGCCTATCAGCCCGGCGACTTCCGCACCACGAGTCCTCTTGTCCTCGGCGCAGGTGGGCTCGACATGGCTGTGGGACGCGGCGCCCTGGTCGGACTGCATGTCGAGTACCGAGGCCTGCTGGCCCAGCCGAGTTCTGTTCTCGCCAGTGGCCAGCGCATCAATGTCTTTGGCGACCGCCTGTCAGTCCAAGCCGGCCTCCTGTATCAGTTCTAACCTTCCATGAAGCTCTTAAGCCGCTTGCTCCTCGATGGGTGGCGCAGCTTGCGCAGAGCTTTGGCCTCGATCTGACGGATGCGCTCGCGCGTGACTTCAAAGTCCTGACCCACCTCTTCCAGGGTGTGATCTGACTTCTCTCCGATGCCGAAGCGCATGCGCAGCACCTTCTCCTCCCGCGGTGTCAGCGTGGCCAACACCTTGCGAGTTTGGTCCGCCAGGTTCATCGAGATGACCGCGTCCGAGGGCGAGATAATGCTCTTGTCCTCGATGAAATCGCCGAGGTGCGAGTCTTCCTCTTCGCCAATCGGCGTTTCCAGAGAGATGGGCTCTTTGGCAATCTTGAGCACCTTGCGGACCTTGTCGAGCGGCAACTCCATCTTCTCGGCGATCTCTTCCGGCGTCGCCTCCCGGCCCAGCTCCTGCACCAAATATCGACTGGTGCGAATGAGCTTGTTGATGGTCTCGATC
>PMLB01000352.1:5182-9182 GCA_003158735.1 Myxococcales bacterium
CTGGATGAGGTCGAGAAACTGCAGGCCCCGGTTGGTGTACTTCTTGGCAATCGACACCACCAGGCGCAGGTTGGCCTCGACCAGTTCCGCCTTGGCCTGCTCGGCTTGGTGCTCGCCGTCCTCGATCTCCTGCACCGTCACCCGCAGGCCCTCCTCGGTCATCGCCGCCTCTTCCTCTACCTTCTTGACCTTCTTCTTGGCGTTGTCGATGACCTTGGCCAGATCCTCGAT
This sequence comes from Myxococcales bacterium, assembly GCA_003158735.1. Taxonomy (GTDB): domain Bacteria; phylum Myxococcota_A; class Polyangia; order Fen-1088; family Fen-1088; genus Fen-1137. The sequence goes on from PMLB01000352.1 coordinate 5,414, forward strand.
CTCCTCGGGCCGCAGGCCGAGCTTCTTGGCCACCGCCCGCTGGCGCAGCGGCGACGATCGGATCTCGCGCAGGGTCCTGCGAAATTCACGTTGCGGCAGGCCGGCCCGCTGCTCGCAATCAGCGATCTCGCGATGGGCAGATTCTATGCGGGACACCAGACCCTTGAGTCGCGCCACGATGCGATCGATCTGCTTCTTGTTGAGGCGCATCTCCTGCAAGGCCTCGAACAGCTCATCCTTGACGCCCGCCACCTGCGTCCGTTGCTTGCGCCGCGCCGATTCGGACAGGCCGCGAGCGCTGCTCTTTTCCTCCGCCTTCTCCAGATCCTTGTGCAGACGGCGCACCTTCTCGATAATCTTGCACACCCGTTCGACGTGCCACGCCTCATCGAACTCGGCGTCGTCCTCGTCCGCATCCTTGACGACTTCCTTGACCCGAATCTTCTGTTTTCGCAGCTTGTCGCCCAGATCCAGGATCTCCTCGATGGCCACGCTGGAGTTGAGCACCACCTGCAGTACGCGACGCTCGCCGTCCTCGATGCGCTTGGCAATCTCCACCTCACCCTCGCGGGTGAGCAAGGACACCGACCCCATCTTGCGCAGGTACATGCGCACGGGGTCGTTGGTCTTGGAGTAGCCGTCGTCTTCTTCCTCCTCCTCGGGCTCACTCGCCCGCGCGGGCTCGGGGGTAGGACGCGTTTCTTCAGCGTCCGGCCCGACCGCCTTTTCGGTCACCCTGACCTGCGAAGCCGAGTCCACGATCTCGATGCCTTCACCACCCAGGGTCGAGAGCCAGTCGTCGATCTGGTCGGAAGAGACGATGTTCTCGGGCATGTGATCATTGACTTCGTCATAGGTGAGAAACCCCTTGGCCCTGCCAATGGTGATGAGCTCGCGCTTCTTGCGCTCGCTCTCCTTGCTTGACATGGGGCTCTTGGCCGCCGGCTTGCTCGCCGGCTCCAGCTCGTCCTCTTCTTGGGGTTCTTCGCTCAGTTGCTCGTCCGCGTCTTCGATCATTTCGTGTGGCCTCTAGTTCGCTAAACCCAGCTTGCTTCGAATCAACGCCATTTCGCGCATCGAAATGGCGCGCGCTTCTGTTTCATCCCCCCGCGCCAGCGCCTCCCGGTGTTGGCCCCCGGCCAGCGCGATCTCGGCCTCCACTCTCGACCGTCCCAACCGACTCACCAGTGCCCGCAACGCTTCTTCTGCAGTCTCCACTTTCTCCCAACATCCGTCCATCACAGCCGCCCCAACCGATGCACGAATCTCATCAGGGCAGGCGTCCAGCCATGCCGGTACATCCACCCGTTCTCCGGCCCGGAGGGCTTGCAGTGCCGTGCGATACACTTGCCGCACGCCCGCGTCGACCAGCAGGTCGAGAATACGCGCGGCATCGTCGGTGGACGCCAGCGCGGGGTGGCTGACCAGCAAAGCAAACGCCGCCAGTTCATCGCGCGGCGGCTGCGCCCCTGCCTCAGACGGGGCAGCCTGGTCGGCGGGCGCGGGTGGCGGAGCCGAGCGACGTTCGGCCGTGGTGTCGCGCACCATGCGCACTACCTGCGGCACAGGAACGTGCAGCTTGGCGGCCAGCTCACGCATGTAGAGATCCCGCACCAACGGATTTCTCACTTTGGCCAAGACCTCGACTACCCGCCTGGCTGTGTCGGCCTTGCCCGGAATGGTGGCGTCGTCGGCCGCCTGCTGGATCAGATGGTCGAGCATGGGCCGTGCCCCTTCCACTAGAGCGCGGAAAGCCTGGGCGCCCTGCGCCCGCACGAAGTCGTCCGGGTCAACCCCGGCCGGCATCTGGGCCACGCGGCCATCAGCGTCGGCCTCGGCGAAGAACAGGCCCGCTTCCACGGCGACCGGGATGGCCTTCTCGGCCGCCCGCGCGCCAGCCGCGTCGCCGTCGAACACCACGACGATGCGTTTGGCCGCGCGGCTGAGCAGTCTCACCTGCTCGCCGGTCAGGGCCGTGCCCATGGGGGCGACAGCCTCCTCTATCCCAGCCTCATGCAGGCTGAGCACGTCGAAGTTGCCCTCCACCACAATGGCGGTGCCGGTGCGGCGAATGGCATCCAGGGCCACGTGCAGGCCGTAGAGATTCTCCTTCTTGTGAAACAGCGGCGAGTCAGGCGAGTTGACGTACTTGCGCTCTTTGGCCTCAGGGTCCAGCAATCGCGACGAAAACCCAACCGGACGCTTCTGCCGGTCCTGTACCGGCAGCATCACGCGATCGCGAAAGAAATCGTAGCGTCCACGCTCGTTGGCACCCACCAAGCCCAGTTGCTCCGCAACGGTGCCGGGGATTTGCAGCGAGGCCAGATGCTTCTGCAGCGCGTCCCAGGCTGCCGGTGCATAGCCTAGGCGAAAACGGGCCCGCACAGCCGAGGAAACGCCTCGCTTCTCCAAATAGGCTCGCGCCGCGCCGCCCGCCGGACCTGCCAGCTGGGCCTCGAAGAAACTGGTGGCGGCGTCCATCACGCGCAACATGCGCTCGCGCTCAGATTCCGCCTCGGCGGCTGCCTGTCGTTCCGCGGGAGACTGCTTGACTTCGGGCAGGTCCACACCCGCCTGACGGGCCAGCTCGCGCAGCACCTCCATGAATGACCGCTGCTCGATCTTGACCAAGAACGAGAACACGTCGCCTTTCTCGCCGCAGCCAAAGCAGTGAAAGTATTGCCGCTGCTCATGCACGTTAAATGAAGGGGTTTTCTCCGCGTGGAAAGGACACAGCCCCTTCCAGCTTCCGGTGCCAGCTCGTTTCAGCTCCACATACCGTCTGACGACGTCCACGATGTTCGTACGATCGCGGACATCGTCAATCTTTTCGCGTGGCAGCAGAGGCAAATGAAAACCCGCGCCCCAGAAAAAGCGGCACGACGTATTAGCTCGCAGCTCGCGCTAGTCAAGGGGAGATCAGGTTCGAAGAGGGTCCTTGCTGAATTAACTAATTATATCAAATAGTTACCCGACACGTTGGCGTAGGCGAGCTTTGCTCGCCAAAGCTCCGTCGCAAGGGTTGGCGGACTGTCGTGTCGGCTATTTGTGTCCTGCTGCTTCGCTTCTTGGGGCGAGAGTAGCCAAGCTTTGCTGGGACAATCGTCGGCCGTCCGTAAATCGAAGAACTGATGCAGTAGCGCTACTGACCGGCGTCGTTCTGAAGAACCTGCTCGTCCTGGCGCTGCATGATGATGAATTCCACGCGGCGGTTCTTGCTCCAGCAGTCCTCGTTGTGCTGCGTGCAGATCGGCTTGGTTTCGCCGTAGCCCTTGGCCTTCAGTCTCCCAAGCGAAACGTCACGGTCTTCCAGCGCCCGCATGACGGACTTGGCGCGCCGATCGGTCAGGTCCAGGTTGTGCTCGTCATCGCCGCGCTCGTCGGCGTGACCCTGGATCTCGATGAGTTTGATCTCGGGGTGGCCCTTGATGGTCCCGGCGATCTGGTCGAGCAGCGGGAACGATCGCGGCAAGATCTCGTCCTTGTCGGTCTCGAAGTAGATCTTGTCCATGATTTCCAGCTTGCCTCGCTGCACCACGACCAAGCCTTTGTCCGGGCAGCCGTCCTCGTCCTCGAAGCCGTTGTAGGTTTCCGGCTCGTTCGGGCACTTGTCCAGCTTGTCGGGAATACGGTCGTGGTCGTTGTCAAGATCCGGGCAGCCGTCCTCGTCTTCAAAGCCGTCGAAGTCCTCGGGGTCGTTGGGACACAGGTCCACCTTGTCCGGGATGCCGTCCTTGTCATTGTCGAGGTCCGGGCAGCCGTCCTCGTC
>PMLB01000340.1 GCA_003158735.1 Myxococcales bacterium
CGCTCGGCCTCGCCAAACCCTCCGGCGATGGTACGCGGCGAGCGAAGCTCGCCGGCTCCCCACGCGATCATGGAAACCCCTCTTCCGACGCGGTTGGTTCCGGGAGGGGCACTGGGACCCCGCTCGACCTTCGCACTTGAGATCCGGCCGGATCTCAAGTAGTACCAAGCACCCACGGAGAGGTGGCCGAGAGGCCGAAGGCGGCGGTTTGCTAAACCGTTATACGGGCGAAAACCTGTATCGTGAGTTCGAATCTCACCCTCTCCGCCAAGACGAAAGTCGTGACGGATAGCACCCTGCAGCCTCCGGCAGAAGACGAGGCCGAGTTCGGCAGCCTGCGCAAGCGGGTGGCTGAGCTTGAGCTTGCGCTGAGCGAGCGCAAGGCCCTGGAGGCGAGCTTCCGCGGCTTTCTGCAGATGCGCAGCGTGGGGGTCGTCCGCTACGACGGCGATCCCAAGTTGCCCATCGATTGGCCGGAGCGTAAGCAGGCCGAGTGGCTGCTGGACCACGCCGTGGTGGCCGAGTGCAACGACGCCTACGCGCGGATGTACGGCCTGGAGCGCGCCGAGGAAATAATCGGCGCGCCCATGGTTGGCAACATGGCCGGTCCCCGAGAAAAGAAGATCGCGAGCCTGATCGACTTCATTCGTGCCGGTTACCGGGTCACGGATTTCGAGATCCTCGACGTGGATCGCCGCGGTCGCAAGATGTGGACGTCGAACACCATCACGGGCGTCATCGAAAATGGCCAGCTCATCTTCGCCTGGGGCATGCAGCGTGATGTGACGGCCGAGAAGGAGCAACTCGCGGCTCTGCAGCGACGCGAGTCGGAGATCCACCGGCGCGCGAAGCAACTAGCGGGCGAAGTCGCCCTGCAAAAGCAGTTTGCCGAAAACATCCTACGCAGTATTGCTGACGGCGTATTCACCATCGACACGCAGCACCGGATCACGTCCTGGAATCCCGGGGCCGAAGCCATCACCGGCCTGCCGGCGATCCAGGTCATTGGCAGGACTTGCGGGGAGGTCTTGCACGCCGACCTGTGCGAGGGCCGACCATTGTGTGACAGCGCCGGCTGTCCCGCGGACCGCGCTTGCGCCAGCCGGCGACCCTTGCCGCCCCTCGAGGTCACGCATTGCTATCAGGGCGGACGCCAGCTGGTCACGGCGCTTTCAGCGGCGCCGCTTCTGGACGACCGGGGTGAGCCGACCGGTGCGGTGTGCGTGTTTCGCGACGTAAGTCGCGAGCGAGAGTTGCTGACCAGCATCCAGAGGGCTCACGAGAGCAAGAGCCTGTTTCTCGCCAGCATGTCGCACGAGATCCGCACACCCATGAACGCCATCCTCGGTTTCTCGCAGCTCCTGCTCAAGGATCGCGCGTTGGGTCCCACCCAGCGCCAGCATCTGGACACCATCGTGCGCAGTGGACAGCACCTGCTGGCGGTCATCAACGATATTTTGGACATGTCCAAGATCGAAGCTGGCCACGCCGAGTTGAGCATCGCTGTCTTCGATCTGCGCGACCTGGTTTCGGACTTGGCCGCCATCTTCCGTCTGCGGACCAACGCCAAGGGCCTGCTGTTTCGGGTGGAGATGGCCGAAGATGTCCCCTTCGTGGTGCGGGGTGACGGGCACAAGTTGCGCCAGATTTTCACCAACCTGCTCAGCAACGCCATCAAGTTCACCGAACGCGGCCAGGTGATCTGGCGGCTGCGCAGCCAGCGTCTTCCCGATGCGGCGTGGCGCCTGCTGGTGGATGTGGAAGACACTGGGACGGGTATTCCGGCCGCAGACCTTGGGCGGATCTTCGACGCTTTCGTCCAGACCGCAGCCGGCGCCCGCACGGGCGGCGGCGCTGGCCTGGGCCTGGCCATCACTCGAGAATTCGTGCGCCTCATGGGGGGAAGTATCAGCATCGATAGTCAGGTGGAAAAAGGGAGTTGTTTCCACGTCGCCGTCCGCTTGGAGGAAGGCGACGTCGCCCTGGCGGCTGGCCGAGGGTCGGCGCGACGGGTGGTGGGGATTCGATCCGGGCAGGCGGTTTTTCGTGTCTTGCTGGCCGGTGAGGCAGGCGACGCGCCCGAGCCGCTGGCCCCGATCTTGGCTTCGGTGGGGTTCGAGACAAGACAGGCAGTTCTGGTGGACGAGGTCGTATCGATCCTGGAGCAGTGGTCGGCTCATGTCGTGTTCGTGGAGGTGGTCACGCATCCGCAACGTGGCTTCGCCATCATCGAACGGGTCAAGGCCTCGCCCCGGGGCAAGCGCACTCCCGTGGTGGCTCTGGTCGGCCGCGGGGATGAGGCGGTGTGCGCGCAGGCCCTGGCCGCCGGCGCGGACGATGTGGTGGGGCTACCCCTGCGTGAGCCCGAAGTGTTTGAGAAGCTCTGGGCTTGTCTGGGCGTGGAGTACGTGTATTTCCGGCAGGACGCCGCCGTCGGCTCCGCAGCGGATATCCCGTTGACTCTGCGGGCGCTGCGGGGAGTCCTGGCGGCTGCGCCCGCCGACTTGACCGAAGGACTGCGCGACGCCACCACCGCGGGCGACTTCGATCGCATGCTCTTGCTGATCGATCGGATTGCGGCCCACGATGCCATGGCCGGCGGGGCTTTGCGCGCCCTGGCCGATGGCTTCGAGTACCAGCAACTCCTCGACACGCTGCCGCCGCGGGGGGACGCATGAACGGCAACGAGATCACGCCGGGCGTCTCGGCTCCTAAGACCATTCTCATCGTGGACGACACGCCCGAGAACCTGCGCTTGCTGCTCGAGTTGCTCAAGCAGCAGGGCTACAAGGTGCGCGCGGTCCCCAATGGCAGGCTGGCGCTGCAGGCCGCTGCCAGCGAGCCGCCTGATCTCATCTTGCTCGATATCATGATGCCGGAGATGGACGGCTACGAGGTCTGTCGACGGCTCAAGCAGGACGTCACGCTGTGCGAGATCCCGGTGCTGTTCCTGTCGGCGCTGGGCGAAACCCTGGACAAGGTGCGCGCCTTTGACGTGGGCGCGGTGGACTACGTGACCAAGCCCTTCCAGTTCGAGGAAGTTCGCGCGCGGGTGGAAACCCATCTGCGCCTGCGCCGGCTGCAGGTCCAGCTGGAGGCGCACAATCGACAGTTGCAGGATCGGGTCGAGGACCAGGTGCGCGAGATCTCGGATTCCCAGATGGCCACCATCGTGGCGCTGGCCCGCCTGGCCGAGTCGCGCGACAAGGGAACCGGCAAGCACATCGAGCGCGTGCAGATCTACTGTCGGTTGCTGGCCGGCCAGCTGCGTGAGCACCCCAGCAGGCGGGACAAGGTGGACGAGGCTTTCGTCGAGAACATCTTCCGCGCCAGCCCGCTGCACGACATCGGCAAGGTCGCCATCCGGGACAGCATACTGCTCAAGCCCGGTCCGCTCACGCCTGAAGAATTCGACGAGATGAAATCGCACACCACCCTGGGGGCGGAGACCTTGCAGGAGGTGCAGAAAGCCTATCCCAAGAACGGATTCGTTCGCCTGGGCATCGAGATCGCACGCTCGCATCACGAGCGCTGGGACGGCACTGGGTATCCCCACGGGCTGGCGGGCATGGCCATTCCCCTCGCGGCACGTATCATGGCGGTGGCGGATTCCTACGACGCCGCGCGATCGAGACGCTTCTACAAGCCCCCCCTGCCGCACGCGGAATGCTGTGCCGCCATTTACTGCCGCAGCGGCAGCTATCTCGACCCGGTGTTGGTCGAAGCTTTTCGCGCAGTGGAGGCTCGCTTCAGCAGCGTCGCCGATTCGCTGGACGAGTAACCTCAATTCTGAGATACACTGCGCTCTGATGCTCGGTAAGTGGTCGCTTGTTGTCGCAGGTGCGGCCGTGCTTGCATCGGCCGCGGGGTTGGCCATGCCCGTAGTCGTGCGCGTTCCCATCATCAAGCCGCACGGTGCGGCCGATCCGGTTGACGCCGGGCTTTTCTCCCACTGGCAGCACGAGCAGTATCAGTGTTTCGCCTGCCACCCGGCGATCTTTCCCCGGGCGCGCCAGGGCTTCACCCACGACGAGATGGACGATGGCCGATTCTGCGGCACTTGCCATGACGGCCGAAGTGCGCCGCCGGCCAGTGGGGCGCGTGCCGCCTGTCGTTCCTCCTGCCACGCAAAATGATGAACACCCTGCGCGTCGTTATTGTTCTGAGCGCGATGGGTGGCCTTGTGGCCACGGCTCGGGCTGCGGATTCGCCTGCACGGCCACCCGCGACTGCGGCGCCGGGCGATGCCGGGGTTGCCAGCGCAGCGGCACCAGCATCGGGCGATGCCGGAGTTGCCAGCGAGGCGGCGCCTGCGTCGGGCGCTGCAGCACGGGAGCCGGAGCCACCCAAGGCAGAAGGCGAGAAGGAGCCCCCGCCGGAATCCCCGCTGCTCTTTCCCGGTGGCATTCGCATTGGCGGTCTCTTCGATGTCAGCTACGAGCGCGTAGGCATGAATGGCAGCCCGAGCAGCGGCCAGAACGCCTTTCGCAACTACCACCACTTCGTGTTCGTGTCGCGACAAGGTGACGATATCCCCATCGGGTTCAATGCCGAGGTCATCAATCAGTACTTCTACGAGCTGACCGCGCGCTTGTGGCGCAAGGGATCCTTTCGCCTGTCCGCGCGGGCCGGCAAGATCATGGTGCCGTTCGGGCCCGATCCTTTGTTTCACAAGAACTACGGCGGACTGAGTGCGATCGACCAGAAGCTGTTGCCCGTGGTGTGGTCCTCTTTCGGCGTCAACTTGCGCGTGGACGCGTCGCTGAAGGGTTTCTCCCTGGCCAATGATCTCTACTTTGTGCAGGGCTTCGATGTGTCCACGCGGGATCACGCCCTCAATATGCAGAGCGATCTGCAAGCGTACGATGGTGCGCGTGTAGCGGTCGGCGACCGCGTGTCTATTTCGCGCGGGCCAGCGACGTTGTGGTACTCACTTTATTGGAATCCGATGCGGTTTGGCCGCAGCCTGCTTATGCAGGCGGTGGATTTGGGCATCTGGCGTCCGGCCTGGCCGGTTGTGAACCGACTGGCATTGGGCGTGGGCGTGCTACGGGCGCTCATTTCGACTGACAGCAGCTACGGCAAGCCCGACGCCATTGCGGACGCAGGCGCCTACTACGATTTCGCCGACTACTTGTGGTTGCGCATCTACGCGACCAACTGGCTCTACTTGCAGGCGCGCAGCGGCCTCATGACTTTCAACAACCACAAGGGATTCTCCTACGACGCGGAACGCGCCAGCGCAGACGACGGTTCACACCACAACCTATCGGTGGTGGCGGAATATGCCGGCGCCCAGTTCAGCCTGGGCTACTACTGGAACTTCGAGAAGGTGGGCGAGCCCGCCAACGACTTCCTGCGCTTCATGGTGATGTATGCTTTTTAGGATGGGAACCCTGGGAGGGTTCCCAAACCCTCCCGCGATGGTACGCCGCCG
>PMLB01000465.1 GCA_003158735.1 Myxococcales bacterium
GGCACGCCGAGCGCAGGCACGACGGGTGCAGCGGGCGCGCTGGCCACCACGCCGGCCGGTGGCTCAGGCGGCGCAGCGGGCGCGCCAAACACCACGCCGACCGGGGGCACAGGCGGCGCAGCCAGTGCGCCGGCCACTACGTCGGCGGGTGGCACTGCCGCCATTACGACGGCCACCAGCGGCGGTGGCAGCACAGGCTCTACCGGGGCTTTCGATCCTCTATGCTCGACCCTGCTCACGGCTGCGGGTTCCATTCCAGCCAAGGCTGTCGTCTGCACCGACGCCGATCCGCAGCTTTGCTACGGTACCTGCGGGCCCAAGAGCGTCGGCTTCAAGTCGGAAACCTGCTCGGGCGGAACCTACCTGGAGCAGTCAGGTTGCTCCTTCCCCGCGGGAATCGACTACTCTTGCTACAAGATACCGTCAGTCATCGATCCGTCTTGTCCTACTACCGCGCCGCAAGCCAGCCAACCCTGCTCGGTGGCCGATTGCGTGCCCTGCAACGTCAATGGTGGCTACAGCGACTCGAAAGGGTCCGCCAAGACCGGCTACTGCGTCTGCCCGACGACAAGTGCGGGGACGCCGGGCAAGTGGACCTGCGCTAGCACAACCGCTTGGCCGTGCCCGGCGGGACAGGGTTGCTGAGCGAGGGCAATTTCAACCAGAACCCCGCAGCCAGGAGTTCGATCCGGCACCATCCGATGGCGAAGCAGCACCATGGCCTAACGTCTGGCAAGCGAGCCACAAGCTTGTGGCCTGGTGCCCTAGCTGCAGTCTCTCTGCTCTCTCTGGCTGCCTGCGGGGCCAATGATGACCTTCCCGCGATTGAAACAGTTTGCGGCACGGCGGACCCGGCCGATTTGGCCGGGGCGCCGGCTTGTGGCGCTGGCGATCCGAATCTACCAGCGGAACCGCAGCTTCCGACTGACGTTTGTCAAACCTTGACGGCAAGTAAGTCGGCGCCCACTGAACGAGACGACGGAACCGACCTAGACACAACCCGAATTCAGAACGCCCTGCTCGCGTGCAAGGGCCAAGCGGTCAAGCTTGTGAGCGACGGCGAGAACAACGCCTTTGTCACAGGACACTTACAAATCGACAGTGTGACGTTGTGGATCGACAAAGGGACGACCCTCTACGCCTCCCGCAATCCCGCCCTCTACCAAAAGACTGGCAACTGCGGCTCGATCGGCATCAGCGACTCGGGCGCGTGCACCGATTTCATCACCCTGGCGGGCACGAGTCCGGGCGTTGTCGGCGATGGAATCATCGATGGTCAGGGCGGCGAGCCGCTCATCGGGAAGAACTACTCGTGGTGGCAGGCGTCCTACGCGCTTCGTGCCATCGACGGCAGCATCGGAAATCCGACCCTGATCAACTCGAGCACGGGAACCACGGGCTTGCTGCTCTACCGAATCACCCTGCACAATTCGCCGAAGTTTCACGTCAAGATCACCTCGTATCCGGCTGACGGGAACTGCTCGACCTCTGGCAAGGGTTTCATCGTCTGGGGCGTCACCATTCTCACGCCTTCGCGATGGACCAACAGTCGGGGAGAGGTTCTGAGCCCGAGCTTTGCCCGCAACACCGATGGCATAGACCCAGGGGAGGGAAACGTGGCCCAGTGCGGGGTCATTGCATGCAGCACAATCAGCACTGGAGACGACCAAATCGCGATCAAAGGCGGTCACTTGGTGTCCGAATTGGTCATTGCGCACAACCATTTCGGCACCGGCCACGGCATGTCGATCGGCAGCGAGACCTACGGGCACGACACCTCCCATGATGGCGTGGTGACCCGCGGAGTTGAGAACGTCAGTATCTACGACCTCACCATCGACGCCGATTCTCGACCGGTTGGGACCGATGCGACGGCCGCGGATTTCAACGGCATTCGCGTGAAGTCTGACGAGAGCCGGGGAGGTTTGGTCAACAACATCACGTACAGCCAGATCTGCATGCGCGACATGACCAACGCGATCTTGGTGAGCACCGCCTACAATCCCCAATTCGCCGGACCGTCATTCCCTGATTTCAGGGCGTTGACCTTTCAGAACATCCGTCACGTGACTTGCATGGGTCTTCGGAGGCCGGTGGTCACGCTCGAGGGCTTCAACGCTACCCTGCCTCTGGGTCCCGTCACATTGAACAATGTCATCATCGACAACATGGGCTCGCTGGACGTGGCGGCAGAGTTTGCCAACATCACCCTCGGCCCTGGAGACGTCAACTTCACGCCTGCTGGTCAAGGGGTCGTGGTGACGGACATCCGGGGCGCGAGCACGCCTCAGCCGTGCGTCTTTCCACCCTTGCCCGCGCCGGAAACGCCCGCAGGATGGCTTCGGTGAACCGATGTTAGCCATGCGCAATCAGCCGCCGGGTTTCACGCTGGCGCTCCTGCTATGTGGTCTTGCTCCCGACGCGTGCACTAGCAATCCATCGGCTCCCGACAGCGCGTGCATGGCCGATCCCGCGGCGGTCAACTGTGACGTGGGCGGAGCAGCGGCCGAGACGCTGGGGCTGGTCGCCCATTTCTGCACGGGCGCAAGCCGGCCGGACCAAGACCCGACCTACATTGACGGGGTTCCCCAGGGCCTGGTGTGCGCCGACCAGGGGCCAGTTGGCGCCGACGGGACACAAGCCTATTGCTGCTCCGCTCAGGTGACACCTTGTGCGTACGATCCGGTCGCAACTTGCGACGCCGGCACTGTTGGCTATCAGTGTCGCGGCGCAGACCGTCCTGAGGCGCTCAATGCCGCGATTCATTGCAATCAAGGTGTCAGACAGGGTGACTTGATAAACTACTGCTGCTCCGGCGCGGCACGAATCCCGGCCTGTATTCAGTCCGCCAGCCTGGGATGTTCGGCGGCCTTGATGGGATGGATCTGCCCGACTGGCGCCCTGCCGACCGCGCAGGATCTCTTGGCCAACCAAAGTCGCGCCGACGTCTACTATCAACTTTGCCCTGTCCCCAAGCAGGCCGACAATGCGAACCAGAATATCTTCTGTTGCTATACCCCCGGGCTGGTTCCGCCTGGTGGCAGCTGCGTACAGGACATTGCGGTTCCCGGCTGTCAGCCAGGCCGGTTCGGCATCGCTTGCTACGGGCTCGACACGCCGGACGAGGACTACCCGCCGCTCACCTGTCCCGACCCGGGCGTTCCTGGGGTCAGCGCAGAAGGCTACTCGGCCACTCTCTACTGCTGCGACTTCCGCTCCTGCGTCCCCACCCTGGCAGTCCCCGGATGTCAGGAGGGTCGCTTCGGCTTCTCCTGCTCGGGGTCTGATACGCCGGAAGGGTACTACTCGGGCATGCACTGCCCTGACCCGGGGTTCTCGGGCGTCAGCGCGACGGGCAAGCCGGTGACGCAATACTGCTGCGACCTTCAGCCGCAGTGAGGGGTTGAAACCAGTTTCAGAATGTACTACCGCAAGAAATCCCGAGCGGGCTCACCATACAGTTGAATGCGCTGGGGGCCTGGCTGGGAGCGGGCCCGGACTCCCACGAGAGGATGCCGATGAGAGCCATGGTCAGGGCAGCGGTCCCAGCCCCAATCGTCATGCCGAGGGCAACGTTCCGCCAAGTCTTCATGCTGGACTCGTTGGTGCATTGCAGGCCAGGCGTGGGATTGTGGCAGTTGTCGAGCTGAGTTTGCCGGGTGTACAAATAGTAACCGGCGCCGCCAGCCAGCAGCGCCGTGGCACCGCCGGCAATGAGCCACGCAATCGCACCGCCGTTCGACACGGTCGGGGGCAACGGCTCCGTGGCAGTCGCGACGGGGGCCGCTTCAGGGGCAGCCTTGGGCGCGACCGGCACGGGTTCGAGCGACACCGGGAGTTCCTTTCGTTGACCACCACGAACATCGAGTGGAAGCGTGCGCGGTACCATGCCAGGCGCCCTGACTTCAATCGTGTGCGAGCCGAAGCCAAACATCAAGGTTCCATCGGACTCGTATTCCGGCGCATGACCGTCGACGAGCACCTGCGCATTCTTTGGCGAAACCGTCAGGATATACACATCTACGAACATGCGGCTGCGAGCGAGCAGCTCCAGCGTGTGCTGGCGTTTCCCGGAGGAGAGCGGCTTGCGCTCATCTTGCATGGCCGCCGACAAGTTGTGCACAGCCGACACATAGTCGCGAAGCTCGAAAGAAGTCATGCCGATGCCACGGAAGGTTCGCGCATTGGGACTGATTTCGTGGGCGCGCCGGAAAAGAATTCGTGCTTCCTCGAAATGGCGGGCGTCGTATTCGGCTAGCCCCTCGTCGATGGCCTTCTTGTAGGCAGGATCGTCCGCAGTCTCCGCCGCAGGCGGCGGCTCTATCCCTCGGCCAGCCGCGTGGGCGGTCGGGAGGAACATGGCAAGACTGAAGGCCGCAAGCGCGATGGCGATTCCTCGCACGGCAGGAAATGACGGAAGTGGATTGTGCATGGGAAGACTCATAGTGCGATGGATTTTGCTAGAAGTCATCTGCGGAGAGGCTGCCCGCACGCGGAACTGCGGACTTGGACGATGGGTTGGCCGCTGTTGCCGGCGCTGCGGTCCTCGTTGATGAGCCAGCCGTCGCTGCCCGCGACGGGTTGAGCGTGGGCGCATGCCCGTTCCCAGCACCGTGCGCAGCGTGCCGCCCCTGTGGGGCGGCGTTCTTGGCTGCCACATGCGAGCGATAGGGAGTGGTCGAAACAGTTGCGTCGCGCAGAGCAGGCGTGGCTTCGCGATTTTCGGTCGTTGCAGTCGCGCTTGGGTTGGCTGGGGATGGCGAGGCTACCAACGGTTCGGGAACCGCGACAGCAGGGTTGGTCGCCGCTGGCGCAGGAACCTCGACAGCAGGGGTGGCCGCTGCTGGCGCAGGAACCGCGATAGCAGGGCTGGCCGCTGCTGGCGCAGGAACCGCGACAGCGGGGTTGGCCTCGGCTGGCGCAGGAATAGTGGGCGGAAGGGAGGGCTTGCTGGCTGTCGGCGCGGGATTGGCGATCGGTGCTGGGGCAGCTTGTCGGTGATCACCTGTGCTTCGCACGACCATCCAAACCGCTAACCCCAGCGCGATCGCGCACCCCGCGCCCACCGCCACGCGCCAATCTTGAAAGATGGCGAGCGATCGGAGGCCCGACAGGGGGACCGTGATCTGCGAAGTCTTTTGAGGCGAGGGGCTTGCCTCTGGTTCCATCGGCAGCGCAAGCGCTACCGCTTGCAGGCCATCGTCGAATCCATCGTCAGGCTGACGCTGATTGAATCCATCCTCAGCCGGCCCATCCGCGGCAACCACCGGGATGTCCTTTTCAGTGGGCCGCGCGATAAAGAGCTGTGTCTCCTGAAACTGTCCGGATGGCTGCTGCTCGAGAACGGCTTGCACCACAGAATTGGGAATCTCCGGCACTGGAGCGGGTGGAGCAAACTCGGACTCACCTGCGACAAACGGCGGGTCTTCGTTTTCTACGTGCGGAGAGATGAAGAGTTGCGTGTCGGGGAACTGCCCCGACGGTTCCTGCGGCAGAACCGCTTGCACCACAGAATTTCCCGACGAACGTTCGCGCAAGACAGACTCGGGCACCCCCGCGACGGGTGTAAGCAAGCGCGGGGCAGGGGTGGCCGGTGCCAGTTCGTCTTCAATATTGCCCAGCAGCAGGTTCAGGTTGGAATAGCGATCGCCAGGCTTCTTGGCCATGGCCTTCTCGATGATGCCAACCAAGCCAGGCGGCAAGTCAGGACGTAGCGCCGCCAATGGTGGTGCGGCTTGGTTCAAGATGCGATGGAAGAGTTCAGGTCCGGGTTCACCCGGAAACGGTATCTGTCCGGTCAACGCCTCATACAGCAGGACGCCGAACCCGTACACATCGGCACGCTCATCGATGCGTGCCGAGCCCTTGAGGTGCTCGGGAGACATATAGGCCGGGGTGCCCATGGCCAAGGCCGAGGCCGACTCTGCCGAGTGGTCCATCACTCGCTCCATCATGACCGAAATGCCGAAATCCAAGACCTTGGTGGTCACCACGCGCCCATCGGGCCCGATGCAGATGAAGATATTCTGCGGCTTCAGATCGCGGTGGATCACACCTTGTGCATGGGCGGCGGCCACCCCCCGCATGGCGGGAAGCAGCACCATCGTGGCTTCGCTGACGGTGAGAAATCCCCTGAAGGCGATGTAGTTCCCCAGTGGCTCTCCGTCGAGCAGCTCCATCACGATGCAGGGCATTCCCTCATGTTCGATGACGTCAAAGACCGTCACGACGTTGGGATGGTTCACCCGGCTGGCAGCCAGGACTTCGCTGTGAAAGAGCTCCTGCGCTTCTCTCGTCGTGGCCAGCGAGCGCAGGATCACCTTCAGGGCGACTCGCTTGCCCGTGCGTTCGTTTGTCCCAGCCCACACCGCCGCCATTCCGCCCTGGCCAAGCAGGCGCTCAACCCGGTATTTCCCATCCACGAGCTGGCCCGCCCGCAGGATGGCATTCACCGTGTTGTCAGGCTGGGCTTTGGCTTTCCTCACTCCGCACCCCTAGTAAGTAACCGAAGGAAACATAACGTACTGCTCACCCACCCCCGGGGTAGGCTTATGTGTGTCCTGGTTATTATATGCCTTACCACGGCAAGGTGGTACCGACAAGCGCAACGCAATCGTGAAATGAGCAGTCCCCGGCGTTCCCCCCTCATGGATCACGGACCAACCGAGCAGAGGTAGGGTCCGCCGCGTTCGGCAGGCGCCCCGAATTGCCGAAGCTGCAAGCAGAAACTGGCCTCGGGGCCAGGTGCGGCTATTTTACATAGATACCTCGAATGAGACGGGAACGAACCACCTTGGTGGGCACGCCCACCGTCGTCGCGCCGGGAGCTATCTTCCTGGTGGGCGAGTTCGGCTTGCCCGAGGAAGAGGTGGCCGTGCTGGCCGCGCTCTCGAGCTACGCGACTGCGCAGTATTTTCCGGACGTGTCGCCTCACTCGCCTCTGGTGGCCGCCGTGGTCGAACGCGCCAAGACCCATCTGGGAGAAGCCGCTGCGGCCTTGCCTGCGGGCTCGGTCCTGCTCAGCCCGGCCAAAGCTCCCGGGGACGGGCAGGGCCTGACCTTTGACACCGCACCAGCCATTGCCGTGGCCACCGCTGCCGCCGTTTTCGAGACGGCGGGACAGTCCATCGGCGAGCGAAGGGATGAGATTCTGGTGGTGGCCGAGGCTGGCCTTCGCGCCGTTCACGGTGGGATCGCCGCGGACGGCGAACTGGCCGCCGCACTGAACGGCGGCCTGATCAAAGTTGTCACCCTGGCCGCCGCCGCCCCTCGCGTGGAAGCCTTGGCACCGCTGGCGGGGCTGCACCTGGTCGTCTTTCAGACGGGACATGCCCTGTTTGCCGATGGCTGGCTGTCGAGCGTGCGCCAATTCGCAGAACGCAACCGCGTCGCGTATGCGCGGATCGCCAATGAACTGCTCGATCAGGCCAGCCGTTTCTCGGCCGGACTGTCCTCGGGAGACGCCACCGCCGCCATCGCCTCGGCCGGCCGCTACGGATATTGCATCACGCAGCTTGCGGCTGCCGCCTCGGCACCCCTGCAATCGGGGTCCTTCATGCGCGCCATCGACCTGGCCAAGGAGATTGGTGGCGTCGCCAAGACCACCAGCGCGTGGCGCACCGGCATGGGTGTCGCAATGTTCGCCACGCCCGAGGCCGCTAACCTTTTTGCCCACGCCTGCCAGCCCGCTCTGGTCTCGCTCGCTGTCGAGCTGGACCGTTCCGGCGTGCGCTGCGCGGAACCCGCGGCGGTCCACACGCCAGCGCCCGAGACGGGACCTTCTTCCATATCGGCCCAGGCGATCGTGCGCGAGCCCGTCGACGAGCGCACCACCGAGAAGACGCTGCCCGAGGCAGAGTCCGATCTCCTGCCCAGACCGCGGTCGGTAAGAACCCAGGCCCAAGTCCCAGCACCCGAGGCAGAGGAAGTCGATCTTCAAGATGCAGCCCAGCCGCCCCACAAGCGCAGGGGGCTCGGCCCGGCCATCGGGGGCGCGCTGGTCGTGGCAGGGCTTTTCGCCGGGTGGCTCACCAACTCCCTTCGCGTCCACAGCGCACCGCAGGTGAAGACCCCAGCCCACGCGGCGGCGGTGCGAGCTGCTTCGCCCCCGGCCGAAATGCCCGCGCCCAGTCCGTCAGCCGAAGTCGCGCCCGTCCCCAGCCCGAACGAGCCAGCCCTGCCCGTGGTCGCTCCGTCAAGCACGCCGCCGCCGTCGTCTACGAAGGTGCATGCGTCTGCCCGTCGCGCGCACGCGCCCAAGTCCGGCAAGGTGCAGAAGCCGGCCGCCGCCGCGCCGCCGATTCAGGCCATATCCGGCCCGAAACCAGCAGCCCCAGCAAAGTCCAAGCCGTCAGCTCCGCGCGCAGGGAAACTATCCCACGACGATTTTTGAGGGACTGAGCTTCTCCGCGAGGTGAAGATCGCCGCGGCGGTGATGCGAGGTCAAGGACCGGTCAGCTGGCAGGCTCCATCCACGCACAAGTAGCCAGAAGCGCATGCCCCAGTCCCCGAACAATCAGGGGCACACTGATTGCCATCCAGGCATATGTTTCCATCTGCGCACGCGTTGGCAGCGCACTGACCAGTGCCGCCACTAGCCGTACCGCACTGGCCGTTCGTGATCATATTTCCCGAACAAGTTACTGGCAAACACAGATTATCCGCTCCACTCGTCACCGGACTGCAAGTTCCAGGCGACGCACCCAGGTTGCACGCCATGCACGCGCCCCTGCAGTCGCTGTTACAGCAGACGTTGTCCGCACAGAAAGTACTCTTGCATTGCCCGTTGTTGCCGCAGCTGACACCGTTGTCCAGCTTAGCCTTGCAGGTTCCATCGCAGTAATAGCCTGACGCGCACCCTGACGGGCCCGTGCACGATCCAGACCGGCACGTGCCTCCGTCGCAATAGTAGCCAGAAGCGCATGCCCCAGTCCCCGAACAATCAGTGGCACAGTGACTGCCGTCCGCGCAAACATTTCCATTTGCGCACGCGTTGGCAGCGCACTGACCAGTGCCGCCGCTAGCCGTACCGCACTGGCCGTTCGTGATGATATTTCCCGAACAAGTCACTGGCAAACACGAATTGTCCGTTCCACTTGTCACCGGACTGCAAGTTCCAGGCGACGAACCCAAGTTGCACGCCATGCAAGCTCCGGTGCAGGCCGTGTCACAGCAAACATCATCCACACAGAAAGGGGTCGAACACTGCAAATCGTTGGTACAATTGGCGCCCTTCACTAGTTTAAGCTTGCAGGAAGCAGTTCCGTCGCAATAGAAGCCCGACGCGCACCCGGGCGAGGCTGTGCACGTTGTCCCCGCGTGGCAGGTGCTCCCATCACAGAAAGACCCGGTCGCGCATCTGCCTGACGTCGAACAATCGCTGGCGCATTCAGTGGCGCTCGCGCAGACGTTTCCATTTGGGCACGCGACAGCAGGCGCGCACTGCCCGACTCCGCCACTCGCGGTACCACATTGCCCGGGCGTGTATTGATTCGTTGAAACGTTGCAGGCTACAGGGCACAGGTTGTCCGTCCCGCTTGTCACCGGAGTGCAGGTTCCACTAGAGTTGCAGGCCATGCAGACTCCGGTGCAGTCGCTATCGCAGCAGACTCCGTCTGCGCAATGCGCGGAGGCGCATTCCGTTGTTCCGCCGCACGCCTGTCCGGCCTTCCTCTTGCAGTAGCCGTTGCCGTCGCAGGTGTTGGGAGTGGTGCAGGAGTCTGGGTCGTCGGCGTTCTTGACCGCGACGCAGGTGCCGCCGGTGCCGGTGCAGGCCTGGCAGGGTCCGCAGGCCTGCGTGCAACAGAAGCTGTCAGTGCAGCTGCCTGAGGCACAGTCGCCAGCCGCGAGGCAGGCTATGCCGGGCTTCTTCTTGCACAACCCGCTGGCGTCGCAGGTATTCGCGCCCGTGCAGGTGCTGGCGTCGTCGGCATTCTTGACCGCGACGCAGGTGCCGCCCGAGCCCGTGCAGGCCTGGCAGGATACGCAACTCTGCGTGCAACAGAAGCTGTCCGTGCAGCTAGCCGAGGCACAGTCGCCAGCCGCGGTGCAGGCTATGCCGGGCTTCTTCTTGCACAACCCGCTGGCGTCGCAGGTATTCGCGCCCGTGCAGGTGTTGGCGTCGTCGGCGCTCTTCACCGCTGAGCACGTCCCTCCCGTCCCGACCAAATTGCAGGCCAGGCAGGCTCCGGTACATGAGGTGTTGCAGCAAACGCCATCGACGCAAAATCCGCCGCCGGCACACTCTCCGGCTTCGCCCGAGCACGCGTGCCCCTGGGCCAGCTGGGCCTGGCAAACGGTCCCGGCAATCGCCGAGCAGTAGTAGCCCGTGGCACAGCCGGTTTGGGTACAGCCACCCGCGCACTGAGTGCCGTTTAGACAAACATTTCCACTCGGGCAGGCGGCAGTCACACAGCTACCGCTGCCATTGCAGCCGCTCGTGAATTGATTGCCGCTCTTGCAGTTGATCGCACATGTGTCGTTGTCCGCCGCATTCTTCACTGCAGAGCAGGTCCCTACCGTCCCGCTCAAGTTGCAGGCCATGCAGGACCCGGTGCAGGAGCTGTTGCAGCAATAACCATCCACACAATAGAGGCCTGACGGACAGGTTCTGGTCGGACTGACACATGCGTCCCCCTTGACCGGTTTCCGACAGGTCAGGGCTGAACTGGGAGGCGAGGCAAGGCAGTAATATCCGCCGGCGGTATCACAGCTCGAATCGTCCTGGCAACCGGTCGCGCACGCGTTGGTGCCGGCCGTGCACAGGTACCCCGTGGCGCAAGTTGAGGTAACAAGATCGCACTTTGGCGAAGCGCCAGTGTAATCGCATTGGCCCGCGAGGTTGTATTGGTGTTTGCTGTCGGGGCAAGAGGTTATGCTCGGGCTGCAGGTTGGGTACGTAATGCAGGCGCCCTGGGTGTTGCATGCGCCGGTGTTTCCACAAACACCCACGCCTCCATCTGCTGGGGGAGGACAGGCGTTCGAACAACAAGAACCCTGGACGCAGTGCCCGCTGCCACAATCGGTGTCAATCACACACGATTCGTTGATGCCCTGTTTGTCTCCGCAGTGGTTGGTGGCGAGATTGCATGTAGTTGCGAAGCAATCGGAATTTGACGTGCAACTAGTCCGGCATGTCGGGCTCCCGCCGCTGGGATAACAGAGAAAGTCGTAGCACGGCGTCGTCTTGGCATCTGGGCAGCTGCCTTTGCTGTCGCACGCCGCGCTTGCCGTTTCAACGCTACCCTGGGCGCCGTCAGCGCAGCTCGCCTTGCGGCAACCGGTGCCGCTCGGCCAGGCCCGGCAAGCGCCGGAGCCGTTGCACGTGCCGTCGTTGTCGCAGTGGCCATTGGCGACGTCGCTCTTTGCGCAACGGCCCTTGGGATCCGAGTCGCCACTGTCCACGTCACCACAATCCCCCTTCAGAGTTGTCGCGGTCCCCTTGCAGGTCTTGCACAAGCCCGAAGCCCCGTCGGCGCAAGCGCTAACACAGCAGACCCCCTCGGTGCAGAAGCCGCTCTGGCACTGGATGCCCTGGGTGCACGCAGCTCCGTTCATCTTCAAGCCACAGCTGTTGCTGGCGCAAGTGTTTGGCGTCACACAGTCCGCGTCTTTGGTGCAGGTGGTCTTGCAGGCATCTGTGGCACAGATGAAGGTGTCACAGGTGTGGGTGGCTGGGGTGATGCAAGCGCCCTCTCCGTCGCAGGTCGAAGCGGGGATGACCGAAGACGTGTCCGCGCAAATGGCGGCTTTGCAGTTGGTGTCGCGGTCATGGTAGGCACATTTTCCGCTCAAACAGCTGCCTGTGGTGCCGCAGGTGTTGGATAACGTCACCGTGCAGATGTTCTGCGGGTCAGGGGACTTGTCCGCTACGGCGGTACAACGGCCAGGCGCCGCGTTCAGGTTGCAAGCCATGCAGGCGGTCGTGCACGCGCTGTCGCAGCACGCGCCCTGGGCGCAGAATCCCGACTGGCATTCAGTGCCCTTGCCGCATTTGGCGCCCCACGGTTTGAGGCCGCATGAGGCATCTACACAATAGTTGCCGGCGACGCATTGGGTGTCGCTGGTACAGATGTCGTAGCAGACGTCTCCGTTGCAGATAAATGGGTTGCAGGTGCGCGAATGTGAGGCGATACATTGGCCTGCGGTGTTGCACGTGGACGGCGGGGTGTAGGCCCCGGCCACGCAGCTCTGCGAGCCACACACGGTTCCGCTCGGATAACTCTGGCAGGCCCCGTTGCCGTCGCACAAGCCGTTGGTCGAGCAGGCGGTCGCGCCCAGGTCCTGGCAGGTATCACGCGGATCAGGGGCGCCGCTGGCCGCATTCAGGCACTGGCCGGGCGAGCCGGGGAGATTGCAGCTCCGGCAGGCTCCGGTGCAGCTATTCTCGCAGCACACGCCGTCCACGCACTGGCCTGATTCGCATTGGCTGGAATCCGGGCACGACTGCCCATTCTTTCGCTTGCCACACACGCCAGTGATGCCTCCGTCCGTTGTTTGCTGCACACATTGGTGGCCGGCCTGGCAGTCGTTGTCGCTCGTGCAGTTCTTCACACAAGAGTTGTTGGTGCAAAGGAAGGGCGAGCAGTCCACAAGCTGGGAGTCCCGACAGGTGCCCTTGCCGTCGCAGGTCCGGGGCGTGTTCTCGAACAGGCCCGAGCAAGAGGACGGACCGCACACCGTGTTTTGCGGGTAGAAAGTACACGCGCCAAAGCCGTCGCAAAGGCCGTTCTTGCCGCAAGTGGAGGCATCGCCGCCCAGGCACGCGGGGTCGCCCAAGCCCGCAGGGATAGCTGAGCATTGGCCCTTTGAGCCAGTCTGGTCGCACGACATGCAGGCACCACTGCACGCGACGTCGCAGCACACTCCGTTGACCGCTTGTGGGTTCTCTCGCACGCAGAAGGTAGAGGAGCAATCATCGCCGGTCTTGCAGACCGCGCCGTTGGGGCTCTTGCCGCACCTTCCAGACACACATTGATGCCCGGTCGCGCACTGGGCGTCGGTGGTGCAGGTGGAGGTGCAGCCGATGGGGATGGCGTTCGGATCGCAGGTCCAGGGAGGGCAGGATAGCGAGGTCGCGCCCGAGCATTTGCCATTGCCGTCGCAGGTGAGAATGCCGGTCACGCCGGCCCCATCACAGGTACCACCTTTGCACGGGGTGTCTTTGACGAACTGGCGGCAGCCGCCTTTGCCGTCACAGGTTCCGTCCAGTCCGCAGGTCGCGGGCGTGCTGGCGACGCACTGGAGAGCAACGCTGGGTTTGACACCCGACGGGACGAGGGCACAGTCGCCCAGAGAGCTGGCCAGATTGCACGCCTTGCAAGTCTCAGTACAGGCCTTGTTGCAACAGATCCCGTCCACGCAGAAGCCGGTCTGGCACTCCCGATCGCAACTACAGGATTCGGTCTTTCCCTTGGACTGGCTCGGTGTTTCGGGCGAGCAGGTGTTGGGCTGGGCAATGTCAGAGCCATGGCCATCCCGGCCCCCGCCTCCGTCGAGGTCGGCCTTGGCGAAGCTGGCATTCTTGCAGCCAGCGGCTGCCAGAACCGCGCACAGGGCAAGACCGATCCAGAAAGTGGCCCCGGCCCCATGTGACGACGTTGATTTCTGATCTCTAGCTCGCCGCGAATCAGCTCTCATTGGGCCCCCCGTTTGTCAATGGTCAGTTCGGGCAGTAGCCATACTCATTGCCCCACTTCTTGCAATCCGCGCCGCTGGCACAAGGATTGGCGTCGTTGCAAACCTGCCGGCAAATGCCGTCCACGCAGGTGGTCTTCTGCAAGCAGTCGCGTGAGGCGGAACAGGTCTGGCCGGGCCTTTGGCCGCCGTGGTCGAACTCGCACACGGTACGGCTGTGCTGTGAGTTCGGGTCAGGGTCAGGGGAAACCAGGAGGCAAACCCCCCGGGGAGCGGAACAGCCGATGCCGCCCAAGGGATCGCAGCAGGTCCCCCCGCAGGAATCGTAGGGAGGATCGCAGACGCCGATCGAAACGTTGAGCGACGAGAAATTGCGCTGGCCGCACGCCATACCGCCGACGCAATCCTCGGCGAGGACACAAAGCTGGAAGCAGTATGGGATGGGGTCCCCGACGGCAGGCGGCAGACAGATGCTTCCCTGGGCGCAATTATCAGATTGTTTTGCATACGTGCAGGAAGCAGGGAAGACCCCTTGCCCTGTCTTGCTGACGCAGGCGGGCTGTGCGGCGGTGCCGTCAAAAACGTAGCTGCACTTCTCTTTGCACCAATTGCATCCACCGTGCTGGCAGACCGGATCGCAGATGCCTGTCGCCGGTGAGCCAGAGCAGGGCTGGTTGGGCTCGGGGCAACTTTCGCTTACGTCTGGCTCAACGTCCGGTTCAACGCCGGAGTCATCTGCGGCCGCTGTTCCGTCGGTTCCCCCGCCGCCATCCGCGATGGGCGCGGGCGCAAAACTCGCATTGGCACAAGCCACCGCCCAGACCGACAGGACGGCAAGAGAACACAACGATAAGCTACCAAGCTGGTTTCTCATGAATTAGTCGTCCGGGGGGTAAGCACCCTCGCGGGCAGGAGTTTGCCACAGGGCCTTTCGTAAAGCGACGATAGCATTGACGCACTTTGCCGGAAGGGAATGAGCCCGGGCTTGCTCCGGGTGTTGCCGCCGGTCTGTTGCGTGCGGGCTACTCGCGTCCAGCCGGCTCATCACCCGCCCAGACGAAGCCTCACGCCAGCAGAACCCGATCCAAGCGCAGCAGCTTGAATATCGACATGGGCTGATCGCACAGGCCGTGAACGGTCACCGCCCCGCCGTACTCCTTGGATTTCTTGTACAGAAAAACCAGGGCGCCCACGCCCGAGCTGTCGATCAGGCGCAGACCCGACAGATCGATCACGATGCGGGGGAGCTTTTTCTCGACCAGGTCTTCGATGAACGGGCGAAGCTCCACAACAGTCACCGCGTCCAGCTCGCCCTCGATGCGAACCGTGGTCACGCCGTCTGCGCTACTGGTGAAGAACCGCACTTGTTGCCCGCTTGCCCGCACGCCCCGCCGGCCCCCCAGGGCATTCTGGAATGTTCTTGCTCAAGTTTAACACATTAGGACATCCGGCCTGGTAGCTAACCTCGTCCATCAGCGACCGCATAATATAGATGCCCAGCCCTGACTCCGGTAACGCATCCAAGTCTGGAAGGCAGATGCTCAGCGGGTCGAAACTGCGTCCGTAGTCCTCGATTCTCAAGTGCACTGCCGTGGAGTCCATCGTCAGGCGTACCCGCGCGACGTCCGAGGATCGATCGCGGTAACAATGAAACGCGATATTGTTGAAGGCTTCGCCCACCGCCGAGAGAACGTGATTCATGAACTCATCGACGGGAGCCTCGCGGCCACACACGCCGGCGAACGCGGCCTTGCAGGCGGCCGCAACAGCGCGAAGAATCACGTTGCGATACGAAATATCGCCCGGTGCCTCAACGCATACCGTTGCCGAAAGAGCCACGGGCGCCACCCTACCACGCCGGAGGCCCACTGCAACCTGCATGTGGGATTCCGGCTGTTCTCATCTGGACAGCGCCCCCCCGGCTCATCTCACGTTACTGTCAGAGGCAAGCATAGGTGCCCAACTCGCAAATGCAGCCAAAACCAGATCCACCGAGGCATGCAGAAAGCGGTGAGATGCACGTCGTACCCGTGGCGGCCCCCCGTGGACAGTCCTGGAGTGGGCCCGTATTCAGCGGACAGACGTAGACACCCGACGTACAAAGACAGATGCCGCCCAGGCTGGGGAGAACGCAACCCAGAACATTGCTGGAACAGGACGCGCCCAAGCGAACCTCGGGCCCGCACAAGATCAGACCGAGCGGGTTGTCGCGCGGGGCGTCTAGAATGCCACCCAGCAGGCCGCCGAGGCCACCATCCGGGACCTGAAAACCGAAGCCCCCGCGCCCGTCGGAGCCAGGAGAGTCCCCCACACCTCGCGATCCATCCGCGCCTCTCGCCTGATCGGGGCTTGCGTCCCTTGCGGCGGACACCGCCAAGCCATCGCGGCCGCACGAAGCCACCACCAGGGCTGCCGCGAGAAGCGTCTGCGCGAGAAGTTTGTTCGGCATGGTGAGCTTGACCCAAGTGCAGGGACAATCACGGCCACCAACCCAAACATCTTGGGGTCCAGGGCAGGCAAATGCAACCGCCGCGAAGTGGTTGACGCAATTGGCGCAGACATTCCTGGTGGTGTGATCGAAATCGAGTTGCCAGCCCGTGAAAACCGCCTGCAGCCAGTTGCTGTCAACCCTGACCGCGCTTGCCTGGCCCGGCCACGAGCTTTCGCACTGCGGCCCGCAGGGAATCTGGATCGTAGGGTTTGTGCAGGATGGTGTCGTTGGCAGTCATCTCGGTTTTGGCGCCCAGCGATTCAGCCGCGTAGCCACTTGCAAACAACACGGGAATGTCCGGGCGAAGCGAACGGCAGCGCGCGGCGACCTCGAAACCGCTCAGTCCCGGCATCATGATGTCGAGGAAGAGCAAGTCGAATTGTCCGGGATCGGTGGCGAATCGATCGACAGCCTGCTGTCCGTCCGCCACGGCAATCACCCGTGCACCAAAACGAGCCAGCACCTTCTCGGCGACCCGTCGGACCGCCTCGCTGTCTTCCGCGAGCAGAATGGTGGCCGCGATGGAACCTTGGTCGTCCCGCGCCAGCTCGGCGGACGGTTCTTTCGTCGTGGCCCGCTCGCGGGTCGCGCAGGGTAGCAACACGACAAACTCCGTGCCCCGGCCAGGTTCGCTGCGGGCGGAAATGTGCCCGCCGTGCTGCCGGATGATGCCGTAGACCACCGCCAATCCCAGGCCGGAACCCCTGTCGCGCGGCTTGGTCGAGAAGAACGGCTCGAAGACCCGATCGAGCACGTCTGCGGTCATGCCGTGGCCTGTATCCGACACCGTGATGCGCACGAACGGCCCGGCTGGCCGCTGACACAGCTGTTCCGCGGTGGTGGCGTCGAGCACCATGGGCTCGATGGCGATCGACAGTTTGCCGCCGGCAGGCATGGCGTCGCGTGCGTTGAGGCAGAGATTGAGCAGGACCTGCTCCATCTGGCCCCTGTCCGCCTCGGTCACGACCGGTTGCGGGGCCGCGTGAAAATCGACGTGGATGTTCTCGGGAATCAGCCGCCGGATCATCTCCAGATGGCTGGCCACCAGGCCGTTGATCTCGACGCTCTCCCACTCCAGCGCCTGCCGCCGTCCGAAGGTGAGCAGCTGCCGCGTGAGCTGGCTGGCCTGAGCCACGGCGGTGACGATCGCGCCGAGCGCCGCCTCGCGATCGCGGGCTTCACTGTTCGGGGCCAGCGCGAGGTCGGCGTTGCCCCCGATCACCTGGAGCAGATTGTTGAAGTCGTGGGCGATGCCACCGGCCAGCAGACCGACGGCTTCGAGCTTTTGCGCCTCCCGCAGCTGTTCCTCCAGCGCGCTCTGCCGGTCGGCAGCCTCGTGTAGTTCGGTGATGTCGCGGAGGAAGGAGAGCACGGCATCAGCACCGTCCCATTCGACGCGGGTCAGGCTCGACTGTACCCAACGGTGCGAGCCATCCTTCCACAGAATCTGCCAGCCCGGATGAGGCGGCAGATGCGCTCCGCGCAGCACCGCCTCGGTCTGGGAACGCAGCTCGTAGCGGAACCTGGGGGCGACTTGCTCAGTCCAGTCGCTCTGCCAGGGAAACTCGGCCGGCGTCTGGTACCCGAACATCTGGAGCGCCGCCGAATTCGCGTAGCGTACCCGTCCATCCTGTTGCACCAGGATTCCGACGATGGCGGATTCGATCAGCGTGCGATAGCGTTCTTCGCTCTGGCGCAGGGCGTGCTCGCTGGCGACGCGGTCGGTGATGTCGCGGGAAACCACCAGGGCGGACGCAATGGCTCCGTCGGCAGATACTTCAGGGATGGCCCGCGACTCGAAACGGCGCAGCCCGGCGGGCGTCTTGAGCTCGAATTCGACGGTGACGGACTGACCGCTCGAGAAGACCTGCCCGAGGGTTCGCTCCCAAAGCGCCACGTTTTCTGCAGGAAATGCGAACTCGCCCATCCGCCGCCCGATCACCTCCGCGGGGGAGAGTTCGGTCGCCTGGGCAAATGCCGGATTGGCGAAGCGGTAGCGTCCTTCGCGGTCGTAGCGAACCACCAGGTCGGGCGAGTTTTCGGCCAGCGTCCGCACCTGCTGCTCGCGCTCGGCGATTTCTCGACGGGACTGCTCGCGCTCGGCGATGTGTTTGCGGAGAGAGTCGCGCATGCGGCCGAGCGTGTCGGAAAGCAGGTCGAGTTCGCTCAGGTGGGAATGCACCGCTGCGGTCTCGGTCAAGTCGAGCGAGGCGATGCGCTGGCTTTGCGCGGCCAGTTCAGCCAGGGGCCGCGAAAACCAGCGGGCGAGACGCAGGGCCAGCAAGGCGGCGGCGAGCAGGGCCAGCAGGCCGACGCCGGCGATGAGCGCCTGGTACTGGCCGGCCGCCGGAATGAGGTCGGACTCGGGCAGCAGCACGCCGATCCAGAAACGGTGCTGCGAGCCGATTTCGAAAGGCGCGAATCCGGCCCACCAGGTTTCGTCCTCGAGCGTGAGACGAAAGCGATCAGACCGGCCTTTGTGGTCGGCCTGCCACTTCGCCACCGCCTGCTTGACGTGTGGAGAGGCGGATTCGGCGACCGGCTGCAGCGTGGGCACGTTGGCGTCCGGCTTGCCGTTTCCCCGGCTGTCGCGAGGCGGCCCGAGCAGCCTCCCGTCATCGGTCAACACGAACAACATCCCGCGCGGCGAGGGTTGTACCGACGTTGTGAACTTCGCGATCTCGTCCAGAGGCAGGTCGTAGGTCACGATCAGGATTTCTCCCGACGGGTCGCGCGCGGCGACGGCGGCGGAGATGCTGGGGCCCTTCGCGGTATAGAGCGGGTAGACCTCGGTCCATGCCACCAGGTTGGAGGCGGCGGCCTGCGCCTCGGGCAGGGTTTGATCCCGAAAGGCCGCCATGGCCACCCTGTACCAGGGGCGCTGCCGACCATCGTAGCCGGACAGGGATAGATCCCATCTCTGGACAAGCTGTCGTCCGGCGTCCTCCCACAGCGCCCAGCGACTGGTTTCACCCCATTCGGCGGGCCGGAATTCCCGCGTGAGGAATTGCAGGCGGCCGGGGTCGGGCGGAGGCAGCCGGTCCGACACGGATCTCAGCAGCGCGGACCGGCGGACGGGTTCGCTGTAGCGCTCGACGAGAAAATGCCCACCCTTCTGATCGGCGAGCATCATGGAATCGACGTTGGGCAGCGAGAAGAGCCCCGGCATCAGCAGTTCCCTGCGCGTGTCCGCGTCCTTGGACGAGTACCGCCCCTGCCGGATCGCTGCATAGTCCTCGATCATTTTCTGCCGGATTGGATCGAACAGATCGTGCAGTCGGAACTCCGCATCTAGCCCCAACTCGAACATCAGGGATCCAGCAACGTCGCGTGCCAGGCGGGCCGTACCGAGGAGTGACGCCGTCAACAGGCTGCCCAAGACCAACAACACGAGGAGCGCGAAGGAAAGCAGCAGCCCTCCTCGAATGCTGATCATTCGGTGGGGCGGACTCTGCTCGGGGGGGGCCTGCGCTGGCATTATGGTTGGACCGCTGGTGTCCAAAACGACATCAGCGGCATTGTCGCACAAATCCAAGAAAGTGAGCAGCCCGGGACGGCAGGCCGGGGTTTCACCAGCGACGTCCCCAACACCAGCGGCACGGCCAAGGGCGGCGGCGCGATCTACCAAGAAGGCGGCTCGCTCACCGTCGTCAAAACTAGTTCGAGGTGACCGAGTAGCTGTTGGTCACGAAGGCCTGGGTAGAGCCGTCCGAGGTGATCTCGAAGCCGAACTGCACCAGATCGAGTGTCCAACTAGAGGTGAACACCCCGTTGGCGGTGTGATTGCCCGTGAGCCAGGTCAGGATGTCCTTTATGTTCACGCTGCCCGAGTTGGTGTTGCTGGTGCGCACGAAGGTGACTATGTCGCCACCGCTGTTGCCGGAATAGACGTTCCAGGTATGGCCGCCCACTGACACGTTGGTCTGGTCCGCCACCGGACCGGACGAGCCGGTGACAGCCGCGATCGGCTGCACAGGCCCATTCTTGTTCATCCACAGCATGACTTCGATGCTCTGCGCAGGCGGCGGCGTCGTGTTGTTCTTAACAAATATGTCGTAGGTGGTTTCCCAGGATCCACTGCTGGGCACAGTCACGTCGAAGGCACTGGTGTAGCTGTTGATTGCGTTGATGGCCTTTTGGGGAAACGACGAGATGTTGGCATAGGACTTGATATTGGAGGTGGTGGGATGATTGGCCGCTACGCCCCACTTGTTTGTAGTGGTGGTCCAGATGCACTGGGGACCCGGGCCGGATCCCCAGATGTTGTTGAAGTAGGTGTAGCCGCCGCTGTTCGTACTACCGGTCGTGGCGCAGGAGCACCAGGAAGTAGTGATGCCCGCGGGCGCGGCCCCTGGACAGTTGGTGGTGACGGGGCCGATGGTGCCGCCCGAACTGGAGATGCCGCCTGAGTTGGTGGTTCCGCCCGAGTTGGAGGTTCCGCCCGAGCTGGTGGTTCCGCCCGAGCTGGTGGTTCCGCCCGCGCTGGAGGTTCCGCCCGAGCTGGTGGTTCCGCCCGAGCTGGAGGTTCCAGCCGCGCTGGAGGTTCCGCCCAAGTTGGAGGTTCCGCCGAAACTGGTATTTCCACCCGGCTGAGCGGTGCCCCCACTTTCTGAGGTGCCGCCGCCAGTGACCACGCCGCCCGTTGCCGGCACATCCTCTCCGCCGTCGGGCGAACCGGCACCGGTATCGGAAGACGCTCCACCGGTGGCCGCGCTGCCACCCGCGGCGGTCGTTCCACCTGTGCTAGGGCTGCCCCCAGTGGTCGCAGCTCCGGTCGTGCTGGTCATGCCTCCGGTCACGGTCGTACCTCCGGCAGCGCTGAGACCGCCCGACGCATTTCCACCGGTCGATATTGCACCGCCCGCGATCATGGTGCCGCCCGCACTCGTCATGCCGCCGACGGTGGTCGTGCCGCCTTTGCTCGTGGCTCCTCCCTGTCCAGACGAGCCCCCCGTGGCCGCGGGTGCCGGGGTCAGCTCGGAACAGCTCGATGCGAACGCGATGACCAGGACGAAGGACAGGGACAGACCTGTGGCAACGAGGCGCACGTACTTCATGATCGAATCCCCTTACGGTTGACGTCACGGGCACTAGCGCGGGCTCGGACCCAAGCATTGTAACACTATCGCGGGAATTAGGGAACGGCCACGCCGATGAGGGGACTGCGGGTCGCACAGCAGTATCCTGCGACGAGGCACGGAGAATCGACGCCCGGCGCTGCCCTAGCTATCTTGGTGCGGCGCCCAGGTCAATCGACTGGGGCTCCCGTTTTCACCTAGCGGAGGAAACAGACCAGCGGATAAATGTTGAGCCTCTTGATCTCGTCGCGAATAAGCGCGGCCACGAAGTTGGCTCCCACGGTGTTTAGGTGGGTGGTTGGGTCTGCGTAGTATCCCGAGACAGTGGCTTTGCCTTTGGCGCTAAAGGCCGCGACGACCGCGGCGTTGATATCAATGACCGGAACATTGTTGGTTGCGCCGACACTCCTGATGCTCGCAAGAAGATCCACGCCGGGATCATTGACGAAGGTGGCACTCATTGTGCTGCCAGACCAGTTGTTGCGTGGGATAGGGGTCGCAAGCACCGGGATGGCTCCCTTGGCCCTTGTTTCCGTGATGTAGGTCGTCAGGTTCTTTTCGTACGCAGCCTGCGGCGTGTTCTTGTCGTTGTGGGCGAATTCGATCAGGACGACGTCCCCGGCCTTGATGAGAGGCTTGACTGTCGGCCACATCTTGGGGTCGTCGTAGAAACTGAAATAGGGCGCGTCAGTCCTGCAAGGGGTGGTGGTAGGCGAGCATTCAGACAATGCGCCGGAATTGCCGTAGTTCGCCACGGAAAGGCCATATCCGAAGAACTGGGGCAGCCACTGTCCCCAGCCTGCCGTACCCGGGCCCTGCTGGTCGCACCCGGTTGAATCGGTCAAGATGTACATGACAACGTCAGTCGCGGCGGCTGGCGCGTAGGCGATGGAATCAAGCTGGGGATTGGCTCCAATGAAGTACATGTCCAATCCGGGGGTTCCGTCCACCGCTCCATGGTCCGCCCACTCGGGTTGTCCTTCTGGCTGGCGGACATTGACCGTCATAGAGTAGAGGGATTTCTGGCCAGCGGTGGTGGCTATCGCGGCGACGGCGGTGCCTGCCACTGTGACCGGGGCAGCCAGCATCTCGCGCAGGTGCTCAGCCTGCACGATGGTCTGACCAGCGGCTGTGCCACCGAGGTTGAAGGAGACGTCGTAGTTGCCAATGCTGCCACCAAAATGGCAGGTGATGCCGGCCGATCCGCTGCCGGTGCACTTGGCGCGCGTCGTGGTGTCTGGAGTGGGAGGTGTACCGACGGCAGGGCAGACACCAGTGCCGGGCGAGCCGGTTTGTCCACCGCTGCTGGGAATGGTTCCGCCTGAGCCAGCTGCCGCTGTGGTGCCGCCTTTGGAGGTTGAGCCACCCGTTACGACCGAGCCGCCTGTCGTCGTAGTGGTGCCGCCCTTGGGGGCGGAGCCACCCGTTACTACAGAGCCACCGGGAGCGAGAGAGCCACCCGCAGTAGTAGTGCCGCCCTTGGAGATGGAGCCACCCGTGGCGACCGATCCGCCTGGAGAAACAGATCCGCCTGGAGCGACCGAGCCGCCCTGCTGAACCACAC
>PMLB01000121.1 GCA_003158735.1 Myxococcales bacterium
CCTCAACGGCAAGGATTTCCAGGGACGCACGCTGACTGTCAACGAGGCGCGTGAGCGATCCGCGGGCGGCGGCGGCGGTGGTCGTGGTGGGTTTGGTGGCGGTGGTGGTGGTGGTGGTGGTGGTGGTCGCGGCGGCCGCGGTGGTCGTGGCGGCGGTGGTGGCGGTCGAGGGGAGCGCTGGTAGACCATCCGTGAAGCCATTCAACAAGAGCGCCGCTGAAAAGCGCAAGAAGGAGATCAGCCGCCAGCAATGGCAGAAGGAAAAGGCTGAACGTCTGCTCCAGCGCCAGCAAGAACGTGAGCGGCGCGGCGCTCTAGAGCCGGGCGAAGATCCCGACATCGCCGGGATCGTGCCCGGCCCTCAGCCTCCGCCGGGCGAGAATCCCGACGGGACTGCGATCGCGCCCGGCCCTGCGCCACTACCGGACGAGAAGATCTGATTCACTTCGTTTCCAGTTTGTAGACGCCGTCCCAGTCAGGAGGCAACGGTGCCGTGCGCAGGGTTTCGCATCGTTTGAGGAACACCTGCGCCGGGCCGTCGGTGGGGACGATGTGCAACACCTTCTGGAACCCGGTCACCGCCTGGTCCCAGCGCTGCGCCCGATAGGCGGCCAGCGCCTCGGCAAAGGCGGCGTGCAGGTCTTGCTGTTGCGCCGTGAGCTGGCCCTTGGCTGCGACCAGTTCGTAGATGCGCGTGGGCAGCGCTTTGCCTTTGACCTTGATGAAATCGATCTCGCGCGCTTCGATGGCATCGCCGGCTGCCCGCCAGGTCGGTTCGGAGATCATGATCTGCGTCGCGTACTGCTTGTTCACACTCTCCAGGCGCGAGGCGAGGTTCACGTTGTCGCCGATAGCGGTGTACGAGAGGTGCAGGTGGGAACCAACGTTGCCCACCACCAGGCGCCCCGAGTTGAGCCCCATGCGGGTGAAGAACACGGGGCGATTGGCATCGTCGCCTGCCGCCTGTCGTCCCTGCTCAGCGATCGCCAGGGCCGCCAGGCAGGCGTTGCGCGCATGCCCCGCATCCTCGGCTGGCGCGCCGAACACCGCCATGATGGCGTCGCCGATGTATTTGTCGATGAGGGCCTTGCGCGAAAGCAAGGCCTGGCTGGCGGCCTCGAGATACTGGTTCAGGTAACCGATCAGCGCTTGGGGCGGCAACTTCTCCGACATGCGCGTGAATTCCTTCACGTCGGAAAAGAACACCGTGGCTTCCACCTCTTTGCCGCCCAGACCAATCCGATCCGGGTCAGCCAGCAACTCGCGCACCACCTCAGGTGCCAGATAGCGCGAAAACACACTGCGCACCTCGCGCTGGCGGCGTCCTTCTATCTGGTAGCTGACCAGAGCGGCCAGTACCAGGCTTAGACTGCCGGCAGCCAGAGGCTCGACGATAGGCACCCACAGCAGCCAGGCGCGAAACGCGAAGAAGGCCGCCCCCACGGCGCAACCCAACACCACGGCAATCAACGGCAAGGCCACCCGCTGCCGTGACACACGCATGAAGAGCATGCCGACCATCACAGCCAGAATCACGGTCCACGCCGCCGCCAGCCGGCCGTCGAGCGGCCGCAGAAAATCGCGATTGAGTAGGTTAGACAGCAGCGTGGCGTGGATCTCCATGCCGGGAAACGGCTGCTGGCGCGCCATGGGCGTGTTGTGGGCATCGTAAAGGCCCGCGGCTGTCCCGCCCACGACGACGATCTTGTTCTTGAATGTGCTGGGCGCCAGGTCTGGAGCCTTGCCCATCTGCAGTTTGGCGGCCGACACGATGAGCGCATGCGCCGAATAGTAGGGAAAGGTTCCGCCGGGTCCGCCCGGGCCATACCAACTCAGGAGAAAATCCGGACCGAGCAAGGGAACGCCTAGCGCGGCCGGCGCTGCACGACCTTGTCCAGCCACAGCTGTGTAGGCGCTGTAGGCGAGGTTGGGCAAGACTGCATCGGAAAAGCGGTGAAGCAGGGGCACGCGTCGACAAATCTCGTCCTCGTCCTCGACGTAGTTCACCACGCCCAGGCCAGCCGCTCCCGCTTGCAACACAGCGAGGGGAAGAATGGCGTTGCGAAACACACCTGGACGCGTAGGCAGGTTGGCTTGCGCTGGCCACAGCAAACGCGGCTCGGGCCTCACGTCGTTGTTCTGCTCGGCATCGGCGTCGGCGAGCATCTGCGCGGCGAGATGAACGGTTCCCGCGCGCGCGATGGCCGCGCCAAATCCGGCATCGACATCGACACCGTCGCTCTCCTTAGTGTCAGACGAGGGCTCGGAAAAATACATATCAAAGAGAACTGCACGCGCCCCGCCCTGCGCGAGGTAGTCGACCAGGATCTGGTAGAAGCTGCGCGGCCAGGGCCAGCCAACCTGCATCTTGCGCCGGTAGAAATTGATGCTCTTCTGGTCGAGGGCCACCACCACCACGTCGGGGTTAGGCCGGCGGGTCCCGGAAAAGGCGCGAAAGCGGGCGTCCAGCGTCTTGAGCTCGACGGTGCGCCAAACGCCCCCTGCGTGCCCGAGCAACACCACCAGCGCCGCGACCAGCCCCACGGCAAAGCCCCAGGCCAGCCGGTTGCGACGAAGAGCAGCCCGCAGATTCATGCCCGCCCATTATAGGGCTTGGGGCGCGTCACTCAACAGAGTCGGGAACATCGATACCCGGCACGCGCTTGGCGGCCTGCCACAGTCGCTCGAGCTCCTCGGGCAAAGCCGACGCAACCATCCTGCCCTCGGCTTCTAGCGTCTCCTCCATGTGGCCGAAGCGACGAGCAAACCGGTCGGTCGCCTCACGCAGGGCATTCTCTGCGTCCAGCCCCAGCTTGCGCGCCAAGTTGCTCAGGGCGAAAAGCGTGTCGCCCAGCTCGTGCATCATGTGCGCGCGATCGCCGGATTGGCAGGCCTGGTCCAGCTCGGCCAACTCCTCTCCAACCTTGTCGCGCACACCAGCCGCATCCGGCCAGTCAAAACCCACCGCGCCCGCCTTCTCGCCGGCGCGCGTGGCGCGCACCAGAGCCGGAGCGCTGCGCGGAATTCCGTCGAGCGCGCCCTTGCGTCCCTTCTTCGCCTTCTCGACCGCTTTGAGCTTGGCCCAATTGGCCAGCACGGCCTGCGAGGTTTCGGCCTGCGCTTCGCCAAACACGTGGGGATGGCGACGCACCAGCTTGGCCACGATCCCGCTCACCACGTCGTCGATCCCGAAGGCGCCCTCGGCGTGGCGTAGCTCGGCCTGAAAAACAATCTGCAGCAGCAGATCGCCCAGTTCCTCCACGTGGTCGCGCACGTCGCCCGATTGCAAGGCGTCCACCACCTCGTAGGTTTCCTCGACCAGGTAGGGCAGCAACGACTCCAGGGTTTGTTCGCGGTCCCAAGGGCAGCCGTCGGGCGCCAGCAGCCGCTGCATCAGGCCGACCAGACTAGGCAGGTTGCCGCCCGTCTGCTTGCCCGGCATCGGGCTCAAGTCGAGTTGCGGCGGCGGGGTTTTCTGGCTCACGGGCTACCGGGGCCAAGCTTGGAGGAAGCCCGGCCACCCGGCAAGAATCATTCGGGCTAGGATGGAGTACTATGCGCCTCGGCCTACGCAGATTTCTGACCCCTTGGGCACGTCCGTGGACTCCTATTCATACGATCCGTCCCCCTTTTTGGAGGTTTGCATGCGCTTTGTCTCTCTGCCTCTCGCCGCCCTCGTTTTCGCCGGTTGTGGCTCCGTTTCGGTGAGTCCAAGTCAAGAAGCCGACGCCGCCGTCGCAGCCGCAGCTGCACCTGACGTGGCGATGGTTACGCCCACTCTGACGGCGCCTAGCTCGTGCTTTCCTTCGACAGTCCTGCCGACCGTTCTCTCGGTGCCCGCAGAAGCTTCCGCCGTGACGACCATTCCCGAGGGCGGCACCAGCGTGATTGCAGCGGGCATCGTGACACCGCCCTACTATGGCGGAGTGACTCCAACCGCCGTCGATGTTACAGGCCAAAGTTTCACGCAGGCCGTCCAGTACGTGACCACCACCGCCACGGGCAACGCCTGGGACAAGGGGAACTACATCAATACCAACGCCGCTGTGGCGGCCGGTGACGTCGTCCTGGTTTCTTTCTGGGCGCGGTGCGAGCAATCGCTGGCGGAAACCGCGGTGTGCACGACCCACGCCGCATTTCAAATCAACACCAGTCCCTACACGGGCGAGGCATCTCTCGATATCACGCCGGGCCCGATCTGGACGCAGTACTTTATGCCCTTCAAGGCCAGCGCGAGCCACGCGGCGGGTGCCGCGGAGTTCACGTTCAGTTTGAACTACGCAAACCAAACCCTCCAGCTCGCAGGGTTCGCCGCTGTCGACTACGGCACGTCGCTTTCGCTGTGGCAATTGCCAGTCACGCAGGTCACCTACGACGGACGCGACGCCAATGCTCCCTGGCGTGCGGTCGCGGCCGCCAACATCGCCAAGAATCGCATGGCCAATCTCACGGTGCATGTGGTGGATGCCCAGGGTGCCCCAGTCAGTAACGCGCAAGTTTCTGTCAATATGATCCGCAATGCATTCGGCTTCGGAACCGCCCAGGCCGGACACGACTTTCTTCCGGGCGCGTCCAGCGATGCCGGCGCGGCCAGCCCCTGGGACAACTACCGCGCCTATCTCCCGCAGCTCTTCAACATCTCGGTCGAAGAGAACGCGCTCAAGTGGCCAGCTGTGGCCGGCGATTGGGGCGCCAGCTGGAATCTGGCTCTCGGTGTCGCGAGCATTGATTGGGCCGACCAGCATGGTCTGCGCACGCGCGGGCACAATCTGATCTGGCCAAGCTGGCGCAATTCTCCGGCCGCCGTCAAGCCGCTCGCGGCCGCAGATCTGCGAACCGCGGTGAATCAACACATCCAGGACGAAGTCACTGCGCTTGCGGGCAAGCTCGACCACTGGGACGTGGTCAATGAACCATTCGACAACCACGAGATCACGGACCTGCTGGGCAATTGCACCACACCCAACTGCGAAGCGGGCCTCGATGAAATGGCCACCTGGTTCACCCAAGCCCGCGCCATCGATGCCAAGCCAAAGCTGTTCATCAACGACTACGCCATTCTCGAAGGCGGTGGCGGCACGACCTCTCATCGCGATGAATACGAGCGAGTCATCCAGGGCCTCATCGCGCGCAATGCACCGCTCGACGGGATTGGACTCCAGGGTCACTTCGCCACCGCGCTCACCTCGCCCGATGACCTGATGACGCTGCTGGATCGCTTTGGAGCCTACAAGGAGCTGTGGGTCACCGAATACGACATCACCATCACCGATTTCCTCTTGGCCGGCGACTACACGCGTGACTTCATGACCGTGCTGTACAGCCATCCAGCGGTGGCGGGATTTGTCATGTGGGGCTTCTGGGATGGCGCCCATTCGAAGAAGAACGCGCCTCTCTTTACCCAAGACTGGAAGCTCAAGCCCGCCGGCGTCGCCTACTACGATCTCGTCTTCAATCAATGGTGGACTTGCACAGGGGGCAGCACCGACGACACGGGCGCCTACGTGGCCAACGGCCACCTGGGTGACTACACGGTTTCGGTCACGGTGGGCGCGCAGACAGTGACCACTACAGCGTCGTTGGTCAAAGGCGGCGCCGAGATCACCGTGACCTTGAACTGACCAGGATCTCCAGTTACGGCGTGTAGCGAAAGCCGCCCATCGTTGTGGGCGGAGTCGTGGTCGAAGCGGGAGCCAGCACGCCGACGGCCAGCAAGTCGCGTCCCGTCCAGACGAAGTTTGTCGAGAGCATCCGGGGCAACCCGGTCACATCGATCGAGGTCCATCGGTCGGCAGAAGGGTCGTAGGTCGACAAGGCGACGTCAGGGAACCCAGCGCCGGGCGTCCAGATGAACGCCCACACATATGCCAGCCCCTGCTCTTCGGCCCACAAACCAGACCAACCATTGTAGGTGGGGGGAGAGCCCTCATTGCTGATGGACGTCCAGGTGTTGGGCTCAGGGTCGAAGATACCGCCGTCGTGGAAATAGTTCTGTTCGGCCAAGGAATTGGTCGTTC
Source organism: Myxococcales bacterium (assembly GCA_003158735.1). GTDB lineage: Bacteria > Myxococcota_A > Polyangia > Fen-1088 > Fen-1088 > Fen-1137. The sequence continues at coordinate 6,018 of PMLB01000121.1, forward strand.
CATCAGTGCCACCCCAGATGAACATCTTCCCGCGCATGGCAAGGGCCACCATGCCCGAACGCGGGCTGGGGGCATTGATGGTCGACATCGCGGTCCACGTGTCGTCCGCGGCGTTGTACACGGCGCCGGAGTTTGTCAACTCTGACAACTGAGTCGGGGTCTCGGTGTACGCCTGTCCCGCGATGTACGGTGCGCCGCCCCAGCACACCACTTTTTCGCCGAGCACAACGTCGGTGCCGTTGGTGGTGGTGGGTGCATTCACAGTGGACATGTTCCGCCAGGTGTCCGTGGCCGGGTTGTAGAGGGCACCGATCACGGGTCCTGGAACAGGCTCACCGCTCTGCTGCGGCAGGCACGAGCTGCCTCGCAAGACCACCTCGTTCCCCGTGAAGCCACCGCCATCAACCGCGAGCGAAGGAGCCCCGGTCGTGTCGATAGTGGACCATGTGTCGGTCGCTGGGGAGTAGACGCCGCCCAGGTTGTTACACACGAACTCGGAGCCTGTCGGATTGACCACGCCCCTCCAGCCCGGGCCTGTCGTATCGACCACGCCCCCCCAGTAGACGACCTGCGATCCCGTCCACACCAAACCGACCCCCGTTGAATAGGCTTGTTCCGGCCAATGGCCTTCTTGTTGCAACCAGTCGTTCTGCGCGAAGCGGTAGGTTAGCGCCCGCCCGGTCTCATTGTAGAACTCCCGGAATGTGACCCGATCGCCCATCACGAGAGGCTGCGACGGGCCGGAGGAGATCCAGTCCAAGGACACCGAAGCGATGGGCTGCCACTTGGATGGCTTGGCATCGTTGGATGGCCTGGCATCGGTCCACAGGGGGGCGATGGACCCATCGGGCGTGGCTCCGGCATCAGCCGGGCACGTCTGGCCCGTCGGCTGGCACTGGTTTGTTGTCGTGCAACAGGTGTACCCATCGGCGCAGGGGCAAGGCATGCCTCCTTCAATAGGGACATGATTCACACAGGCGCCAACAGCGAAGGCCAGGACAGTGAAGCAAGAATAGTGGGTGAATTTCATGAGCGACCTCCTGCCGTTGAAACGAACCAGAGGAGCGGCCTGGACAAGAGAATCTTCAAAGCAGCCTAAAATCGCGCGGACAGACTGAGCTGCGTGGGCCAAAAACCGACCTGCATGGACCAAGAGGGAACCAAACCAGCGCGCGCCCGCTGGTCTGAGAATCGGTCGGCGGAACCCTCGTCGCGCTTTTCGTCGTCTTGTTCCCGCTCGTCGTCCTTGGCCGCGAAGGTTGACTGATTCTGGGCATGATCGGGTCTGGTGAAGAACCAGGTGAGTGCGCCCGCGGTCAGCGCAGCGCCGGCCAGGGCGAATGCCACGGTGGCCTGCGTGTTGCGCGCGTCGATGCGATTGTTGAGCTCGGCCGCGCGTTGTTGCGATGACCGGCGGCCCTCGTCGGTGGCGCGCGAGGCGTCCCAAAGCAGGACGCCCCCGACCGCCACACCGACCGCCGAGGCCGCGCCCAAGGACCACAGCACCAGCTTGCGCGTCGTCGACCTTTTGGCCCTGGCAGGTGGAGGAACCGTGGTCAGCAGGTCGAGCTTGGTCTCGTCGAAAGGCAGCGAGAAGATCAGGCTGAAGGCCTGGTGAGCCGCGCCTCGCTCCGCGACCCGCGCATCAGCAAAGGCGAGCCGAGCCAGGTCCACCACGTCGTCGGCAGGCGGTATGGTCAGCTCTTGATCGTCGCTCAAACGGCGCAGGTACAGATTGCCTGCGCCACCTGGACGCACCAGGCGCAGGGGACGCCCCTTGGCGTTGTGAAAATCCAGCACGCGCACCCCGCGCTGATCCTCGACCAGATAGTGCGAGCTGGGGAACCCCTCGCCGATGGCCAGCGAACGTCCCTGGTTCACTCGTAGATCGATCAACTGCGACGACGAGGTCGGCGCGCGCGCAAAGATCTTGGGGCGAAACTTCTCGTTCACGATGGCTTGGTTGGCACGTTCGAGAAACGACGCCATTTCGGCGTAGCTGATGCGGCCGTCACCGTCAAAATCGGCCGCCCCGTACAAACCCGAACGCACTTCATGGCTGAAAACCCCAGCCTCGAACGCGCCCCATTCATGGCTTTCATTTCCGGTCGAGGTGGACAGCAAGAGCCCCAGATCGCTGCGCCGGCCGAGGTCGGACAAGGCCGAAAAGCCCTGCACCGGACGACGCTCGCCCCCGGGACCGCGTCCTCCCACCAGAAAATAGGAGTAGCACGCGTCCACGATGAGATGGTTCTCGTCGGCGGCGATGGCGTCCAGGACCTCGTGGCCCAAGGCAGCCCCATCGAGCCGCGCGTCCTCGAGCGTGAGGTAGGCATGCTCCCCGTCCACGTTGCCGTGCCCGGAGTAGAGCACATAAAGGGACGTCTTCACCCCGCGGCCGTGCGCAATGGCGATCTCCGAGGCGAGCAGGGACACCGCCTTGGACAAGAACGCGTGCGTGGGCGGCAAGGCCTCGGCAGCGGCCTGGGACGACAGGGCGCTGGTCTCCTGATCCAAATTGGCCAAGAGCACGGTCTTGGCGCCCAAGCTGCGAAACAATTCCTGATAGCGAACAGCATCGTCGTCCGCGTAGTGCAAGGGCTTGAGATCCGCTCAAACTCAAGGCGGCTCGCTCCTCCATGCGACGGAACTGCGTATCGGCCACGGGCGGGACAGCGTCCTCGGCAAGGCCGGTTTCCCGTCGGTGTCGCCGCCAGAAATCCACCGCCAGGTCATGCGCCAGGGTGGCCAGCCAGGCGTGGACGGAGCCACCCGCAAAATTGCGGCGCAGCTCGGGCCTGTCCAATAGGCGCAAGTAGAGTTCGTGCACCACAGTCTCTCGGTCGGCCCCGCGCAACACACCTCCAACCGCCGCGTCCACGCCTTGAAAACTTTCTTGATAGAGCCGCCCCATGAGAGCGCGATCGCCCGCATAAAACAGCGCTCTGAGCGATTCATCGTCCAGATCCAGTGGCTGGTCGGCAAGTATGATAGGGGGTGGCAAGGCCGGAACCACAGAAGGCTAACGATTGACGCGGCCTCTTTGGACGAAATAATAGTCGGTGGTGCGCAAGACACACTCACCCGCCCGTCCGGTGCGAAGCTGGACGGCGGATAGAGCCCGACTGCGCACTGGGCGCGGCGTGGGTTCCGTGGTAAACGAGATTAGGTTCGATTGAGTCAACGGCCGAACGATCCCCAACGAGCAACTGCGGATGTCGAGTCAGACCGCGTGGTCCTCGACGACAATCGGGTTGCGCTTTCGTTGTTCGGCGAGAAGAACTCCAATCTCAAGCGCATCGAGCTGGAGACCGGCGCCAAGCTTCATTCGCGGGGAAACGAGCTCACTTTTCTGGGCGCGACCGACGCGATTGCCCAGGCGCGCCGTCTGGTGGAACAGCTCTACCGCATGGTGCGCGGCGGTCGGGCGGTTGGGCCGGAGGACGTCACGCGCGCAGCGCATGTGCTGCGTGGGGATGCCAACGCCAACCTGCAGGAAGTTTTCTCCGACACCATCTTGGTGGGCAGCCGCGCCCGCCCCATCGCGCCCAAGGGCCTGGCCCAAAAAAGATATGTCGACGCCATCCGCGAACACGACATCGTGTTCGGCATCGGGCCCGCAGGAACCGGCAAGACCTACCTCGCCATGGCGCTGGCCTTGCGCGAGCTCATGGAGAAACGGGTCAAGCGCATCGTTCTCACCCGGCCAGCGCTGGAAGCGGGCGAGCGCCTGGGCTTCTTGCCCGGCAGCATGGAAGAGAAGGTCTCGCCCTACCTGAGGCCGCTCTACGATGCCTTGCACGACATGATGGACTTCGATCGTGCCCACCAGTTGGTCGAGCGCGGGATGATCGAGATCGCGCCCATCGCATTCATGCGCGGCCGCACGCTCAACGATTCCTTCGTCATCCTGGACGAAGCCCAGAACACCACCGGCGAGCAGATGAAGATGTTCCTCACCCGCCTGGGCTACGAGTCCAAAGCGGTGATCACGGGTGACGTGACCCAGATCGATCTGCCCGACCACCGACGTTCCGGCCTGACCGATGCGGAATCGCTCTTGCGCGGCATCGAGGGCATCGCCTTCTGCTATTTCACCGAGGTCGACGTGGTCCGCCACCCGCTGGTGGCCGCCATCATCCGCGCCTACGATCGCAAAGCCCAGAACAACGGCGGCGGCCGGCCGCCCAGCAGCGAGGGTTGACGCCGTGGCGTCCAATGAATCCTTCCCTGAGGCGCCCAGCCCGGTCGAGCGCGCACGCTACGAGCGCAACGAGCTGCTCTCCATCTCGCGCGCCTTGTCCTCAGAGAGAGATATCCGCAAACTGCTCGATCTGATCCTCGACAAAAGCCGCCGCATCACCGGCGCTGACGCTGGCAGCGTGTACGTGATAGAGGCGGCGGACGCCGACGGCAACGGTCAGCCCGACGGTTTGGCCTTCGGCAATCCAGCGCGATCGCCAAGGGCGCTGGGGGAAGCGGGCCGGCGGCATGCGTCCACCCCGGCGGGCGGACTGGCGAGTCGGCCCGCTCGGCTGCACTTCATGCTGTCGCAGAACGATTCCATCCCGGTTGACTTCAAGGAGTTCACCTTGCCGGTGGACGACACCTCACTGGCGGGTCGGGCCGTGCTGGCGGGCCGGCCCATCAACGTGCCCGATGTCGAGCAGGCCAAAGCCACCGCCGGAAACCCCGCCCACAATCGCAGTTTCGACGACAAGATCGGCTACCGCGCGCGCTCGATGCTGACCGTGCCCATGCTGTCTGCCGAGGGCGAGGTAATTGGCGTCATCCAGCTCATCAACAAGAAACGCCGACCCAGCCAGGTGCTGGCCACGCCAGCCGATTTCGAGGAGGGCGTGGTCCCGTTCGACGAGCGCGCCGAGGAGATGGCGCTCGCGCTGGCGTCGCAGGCGGGCGTGTCGTTGGAAAATGCAATTCTGTACGACGAGATCCGACGACTCTTCGAGAGCTTTGTCGATGCCTCGGTCACCGCGATCGAGTCTCGCGATCCCACCACCTCCGGCCATTCGCGGCGCGTGGCCACCTTGAGCGTGGCCCTGGCCGAGAAAGTGGACGCCGTGGCCGAGGGCCCGCTCGCCCCTGTGCATTTCTCGCGCGACGATCTGCGACAGATCGAATATGCGGGCGTGCTGCACGACTTCGGCAAGGTCGGTGTGCGCGAGCAGATACTGGTCAAGGCCAAGAAGCTCTACGATTGGCAACTCGAAGTCATCCGCCTGCGTCTGGCCTATGTGCGCAAGGCCATCGAGGCCGAGTCGCTGCGCAAGCAACTGGAGCACGTGCGGCAGGGCGGCTCGGCCACGGCCTTGGCGGCTATCGAGAAGCAACGGAACGAAAGTTTGGCCGCTTTGGATGAATGCTGGCACCTCGTGCAAACGGCGAACGAGCCAACGGTACTGGACCAGCCGGTGCTGGCTCGCCTGGTCGAGGCAGCGGCGTGGACCTACGTCGACGAAGGCGGCCAAGTGCGGCCGTATCTTCTGCCCGACGAGGTAGCGGCTTTGCAGGTGCCGCGTGGCAGCCTGACGCCACTGGAACGCCAGCAGATCGAAAGCCACGTCAACCACACGGTGGCCTTCTTGCAAACGATTCCTTGGGGACGATCACTGCGCCGGGTGCCGCAGATCGCCGGCGCCCATCACGAACTGCTCAACGGCGCGGGCTACCCGGCCGGCCTGCGTGCGGCGGACATTCCCCTGGAAGCACGCATGCTGACCATTGCCGACATCTTCGATGCCCTGACCGCAGCGGACCGCCCCTACAAGGCCGCGGTCCCAGTGGCCCGTGCCCTGGGCATCCTCGAGAGTGAGGTCAAAGCGGGCCGCTGCGACGCTGATCTGTTTCGCGTGTTCGTGGACGCAGAGATCTACAAACGCGTGTTTTGATCGGGGTTGTTGCGCAGCGCGTGAACCGTCTATCATCGCGGGCGTGTCCGTCGACGTCGTCGCCCGAAAAGATGCCGGCCGCCTGGTTGGCGCGGCCGCGCGCCGCAAGGTCGCGAACCGACTGCGGGTGGCCTTGCGCCGGCTGGGACGCTCACGCTCGTCAGCCACCTTGCTGTTGACCGATGATGACGAGATTCGCGCACTCAATCGCGAGTTCCGCGGCCTCGATCGGGCCACCGACGTCTTGAGTTTCCATATGCAGGAGCTGCAGGGCGAGTCGGATCCGGCGGGCGATGGGATTTTTCTCGGCGACATCGTGATCTCGGTCGAGACCGCCCGCCGCCGCGCAGGCCGCGCCCGCCTGGACCGGGAACTCGAACGTCTGGCCATCCATGGACTTTGCCACTTGTTTGGCCACGATCACCACCGCCCCAGCCAGGCCCGTCGCATGCGCGCGCTGGAAAAGCGGCTGCTGGCCGCTACTTGCTAGCGTCGGGCGCGACCCGCAGCGATTCCAGCACGGCCGCGGGGAGGTTGCCCATGTACACCTGCCCGTCGACCAAGAAACTCGGCGTACCCTCCAGCTTGAGGGCGATCCCGACCTCAATGTCGTTCTTCACGTCCGCCAGCCCTTCGCCCTTCATGCAGCGGTCGAGTGCAGCGGGGTCAAGCTTGAGCTCAGCCGCAATCTTCTTGGTTGATTGCGTGTCGAGAGAGTTCGAGAGCTCGAACAAAATGTCGTTGGCATCCCAGAAACGCCCAGCGCGGCCTGCGCACTCGGCGAGTTGCGCGGCCCAACAGGCGGACTGGTGAAAGGGCCGCTCGATGCTGCGGTTGCACGCCTGATCGAGGGGAAAGTGGCGGTGAACCAGACGGACCCGATCGGGAAACTGCGCGACGATGTTGCGCAACTGCGCATGGGCCTGCCGGCAGTGGGGGCACTCGTAGTCGGAGAACTCGGTGATGGTCAGCGTGGGCTTCTGCGCCCCAATCCAGTGGCCACCGCCCGGTACCTCGCCGCGGGCCAGGCCGCTCCCAGCCAAGCGCGAGGCGCGGGGTTTCCCGCTTTGCGGCCAGTAGGACGGAACCAGAGCGACAAGTCCCAGCACCGTCGCGCCAAGCAGAACTAGGATGGCCAGGGGCTTGCCCGCACCTTCGCGAAAAGCGTGCAAAGGGGCAGCGGCCACAGGGGAAAACCCGATGTTCGCCGCCTGCACCAAGGCCAGGATGAAGAGCGACAGGTTGATGCCATAGGTGCTGGCGCACAGGATGCACAGGGCGTGCAAACGGAAGGCTGAGATGCTGCCCAGCACGACGCTCAGCCCGACAAACCCGGTGAAGAGTGGCAGACTGCACGCCGCGGTCAAGGCGGCGCGACGGGCGCGCAATCCCCACAGCGCCACGGCCGCCGCAAGACAATAGCCCCAAACTCCCCACAACGCCATGGGAACCCCCAGCCAGATCGAGTAGGGGCTGCGGGCCACGTCATCGCAGTTGAAGGTGCTGCCGCGGCCACAGAAGCTGTGGAAACCGGCTTCGCTGTTCACCTTGAAATGGATGCGGGCCAGGACCACCGAGATCAGCAGCCCCGCAAGAGAGAGAATGAGCATGAGCCACCAGATCCCCTTGCGGCCCGAGGCCGAGGAGGTGGCTTGGCTGACGCTGCTAGTCTTGTCCATGTGACAGAGCAAACCCTTACCACGATTGGCCGTCCGTGGAAGGGTTCGTGTCGCGTGGGGAGCGGTTTCCTGGTCCGCGCGGATCTCTTGCGGTCGCAAGGACACCGGCAAATTGACGCCAGCGAAGGTCGTACCCTATCATCCCGCGACGCTCGAAACGATGACCGATGGTTGTTCGGCGCACAGTGGGGCGCGGGCCGGTGCCTCTCCCTCTCATGCGGCTGCCGTTTCGCTATCGGCCGTTGCACCAGTGTGTTTGATTGCCCTAGGCCTGGCTGGGGGACAGGGTTGTGTCTATTCCAGCGTGCGCATTCGCCCGCCGTCGTCTGAGGACCTACGCCAGCCACGGACGCTGGGCAAAGGTCGAGAGATTGCGCTCATGAGCCCTTTCTTTGACCAGCGGCCTTCGACCTATCGTTGCGGCATGAGGAAGACTGGCTACAACTCGGATACCGCGGACGTCATGTGTTTGGAACCGCCCGCGAAGTGGTTGGCCAACGCCCTGGCGCAGGGATTGACATCTGCGGGCTTTCGCGTAAGCGCAGGAAGGGATTCACCGTCACCCTCAGCGGTCATTGTGCAGGGAATTGTCTTGCAGTTCTTCGTTGAGCCCCACCTGTCTTTCCACCTGTCTCTCATAAGTATGTCTCCCGAGGCGGACATATCGGTCAAACTGGTGGTATCAACCCCGTCCGGTCTGCGCGCCGAACGCGTCTTCTACGTGAAAGGCGTCGAGGTTTCTTTCACGGCTGCCGAGTGCAATTTCCAGGCGGCGGCAGTCACAGCAACCCAGCAGGCTGTCGACGCCATGGTCAGGGCGATTGCCTCGCTCTTGGATCGCTATTCCCCAGCACAGACATCGCCAGCGGTCTCCCTGTTGGACGAATAGGAGCGCATACAATGAAGGCAATTGAGCCCATCCTCTGTGTGGTCTCCCTTTTCGCGTTCATAATGGGCGGTTGCTCCCGGCTGATTACTATTGACCCAGAACTCGTGCCCGGCCGCAATCAGCGCGACTGGACAATCACCCAAGGAGCGCCACCGACAGCACAACTGCCGCCAGCGGTTGCACCACAGTCACAGGCTTCCGTGGCTGCCCAATTCGGCAACAAGCGTCTGGCGGTGCTTGAGTTTCAGGGAAAGAACTTGGAGCAGGACATCCTGATGACATTCTCCGACACAGTCCGCGGCGGTGCTCTGCAGGGCCTGTCCGGCCGTGGAGTCGTGGTAATGACCCGCGAAAACATGCTGGTGCTGCTCAAGGACATGGGAAAGAAGGATTGCCAAGAAGGCGAGTGCGAAGTCGAAACCGCGCGCAACATAGGTGCGGACTACGTGGTTTCGGGCAAGGTCGTACGCATGGAAAAGATCTACGTCGTCACACTCAAGCTGCACGAAACCCAAGGCGGCAGCTTGCTCGGTACAAACACTGTGGAGGGTGCCAACCAGATCGAACTCATGCGCACGCTGCGCGAGCAGGCGCGGCAGCTAACACAACACGCGTTCAGCGCTTCAAGATAGCAAGGGATAGCTTTCGACGATGTCGTGCAGCGCACCCTCGGGACGCAGGGTGCTGCGATAGAGGTGAAAGCTGCTGACCACGAAGCGCCCACCGTCGAACCCGGCATGCTCGGACAGGAAGCGATCCAGGTCATGGCGTGGCCGCGTGGGGAAACGGGCCAGGGTCAGGTGGGGTGAGAAACCGCGCTTGGCCGTTTCGTGGTCAGGCCCCAGCACCCCGTCAACAGCATCCTTGAGCGCGCGCAACGACTCGGGCGGTTCGAGGCCGAGCCACAAGACCCGCGCCGGCTTGCGCGCGCTCGGCGGCGGAAACACGCCGGTGCCATGCAGCGCAAGCTCAAAGCGCGGCGTGTGGACTTCGCGCAAACCCGCGCGCACGTCAGCCAGCCGATCTTCCGCCGTGTCGCCCAGAAACCGCAGGGTGATGTGCAACTGCTCGGGCCGAGTGCAGCGCGCGCCAGCTATGCCCTGACACAGACGCGCGATCACGGGTCGAAGCTCGGTTGGCAAATCGACTGCGATGAAAAGCCGTAACATGAGTCAGGACCAGACCCCTCCATAGGGACACGAGGAAGAGAGCGAGACAAGTTTCAGCCGCGCGACGACAAGGCACCGATCACGATGTCCCTTAGCATCCGGCCGACAAGGCCCTTCGGGCACTCGGACCTGCCCGCCCCGCCACCTGCCCCCGCGGCTGCGCCGCGCCTTCGCCGGNNGTACTTGAGGACCGGAAGCGCAGGCCCGACCGACACGGCCAGCGGCCCATCCGCGTGGGCGCAGGCGAGCTTCGCTCGCCGAAGGCCGTCGCGGGAGGTGCGGAACCCTTCCAGGGTTCTGCGCGAGATCGTCGGCCGTCGTCGCCTCCGGGGTTTGCATCAACGCTTGATCAGGCCTTGGCGATGGCTTCGCGCCAGCGCGACAGAATGCGGTCACGCTCGCTGGCGGGCATACGCGGATGGAAGATGGTCGCGTCCGAGTCCGTCGCGACCGCAGCGTCGACGGCCAGTCCTGCGCCCTCTGCCGCCAGCCGCGCGGCACCCGTTGCAGTCAGCTCGACCTGCGCGGGTCGCACGATGTCGGCGCCGAGCAAGTCGGCCTGGATCTGCATGAGCAAGTTGTTGGCCGTGGCGCCACCGTCCACGCGCAAGCTGGTCAGCATGCGACCCGCATCTTGTTCCATGGCCCGAACCAGATCGACATTCTGCAGGGCCATGGCCTGCAAAGCCGCACGTGCAATATGGGCCGCCCGGGTGCCGCGCGTGAGGCCCAAGATCGCGCCGCGTGCTTCGGAGCGCCAGTGGGGCGCGCCCAGTCCGGCCAAGGCCGGCACGATTGTGACCCCCCCGTCGTCGGGAACGGATGCGGCCAGCCCCTCGCTTTCGACTGCCTGTCTGATGATACCCAACCCGTCGCGCAGCCATTGAATGAGCGCGCCTGAGACAAAGGCACTGCCCTCAAGAGCGTAGGCGGTTTCCGTCGCAGTCTGCCACGCCACTGTGCCGAGCAGCCGGTGGCGTGACAACACGGGCCGCTGGCCCACGTTCATGAGAAGGAACGAACCCGTGCCAAAGGTGCACTTGGCATCGCCGGGCCGCAGGCACTGTTGACCGAAAAGCGCGGCTTGCTGATCGCCTGCTGCCGCAGCCAGGAGAATGCCATCGGGGATCCCATTCGCGCCCTGTGTGACCGCCAGGCGCCCCGAAGACGGACCCACCCTAGGCAGAAGCGCGGCCGGCACGCCGAAAATGCGACACATCTCCGGGCTCCATTGCAGACTCTCCAGGTC
>PMLB01000142.1 GCA_003158735.1 Myxococcales bacterium
GTCGAACAGCGCCTCGCCGAATCGGTAGAACTCGCAGCCAAGCTGTCAGGCGGCCTGGTCAAGATCTCGCCCCTGGAAGGCGACGATCTGCTCTTTTCCGAGACGTTCTCCTGCCCCGACTGCGGCATCACTTTTCCCGAGGTCAGTCCCGGCTTGTTTTCGTTCAATAGCCCGGCCGGCGCTTGCCCGGCCTGCGACGGCATCGGGGCTAAGATGTACTTCGACCCCGACCTCGTGGTCAGCGATCCCGACCTGTCGCTGCGGGAAGGCGCCATCGAGCCCTGGGAACGCCGCAACAGCGCCTTCTTCCAGCAACTGCTCGACTCGCTGGCCGCCCACTACAGCATCGATCTGTACAAGCCCTGGCACAAGCTGACGCCCGAGGTGCGCCAACTGATCCTCGAAGGATCCAAGGGCGAAGAGCTGAACCTGACCTTCGAGAAGAACGGCAAGCAGCACACCTTCAAGAAGAACTTCGAAGGTGTGCTGGCTAACCTGAAGCGGCGCTACGACGAATATCAGCGCCGGCGGCGCGAGCAGGGCCGCACCACCGACGAGGATTTCGAGGCCATCTACGACGAGTTCCATCGCTACATGTCGCAATCGCCTTGCAGCGAGTGCGGCGGCACGCGCCTGCGCAAGGAGGCGCGTCACATCCGCGTGGGCGGCAAGACCATCGCCGAGATGACGGCGCTGACCATCCGGGACGCGAACGACTTCATCAAGGGCCTGGCTTTGTCCAAACGCGACTGGCAAGTGTGCCTGCGTATCATCCGCGAGGTGACCGGCCGTCTGGGCTTCCTCATCAGCGTGGGCATCGACTACCTGTCGCTCGACCGGCCGGCCGCCACGCTTTCGGGCGGCGAGTCCCAACGCATTCGCCTGGCCACGCAAATCGGCAGCGGTCTGCAAGGCGTGCTGTATATCCTCGACGAGCCCAGCATCGGCCTGCACCAGCGAGACAACAGCCGCCTGCTTGAGACCTTGATCAAGCTTCGCGATCTGGGCAACACCGTGCTGGTGGTTGAGCACGACGCCGAGACCATCCGCGCCGCCGACTACGTCATCGACATGGGCCCACGCGCGGGCGAGTTGGGCGGCCGCGTGGTGGCCGTGGGCACGCCCAAGGAGATCGAGGCGAATCCGCAATCGCTGACCGGCGCGTATTTGTCGGGTGAAAAGGCCATTGAGGCGCCCCAGCGCCGGCGCGGCTCCAACAAGCGCGCTCTGGTGCTGCGCGGGGCGCGCACGCACAACCTGCGCAACCTCACGGTCAGCTTTCCTCTGGGGGCGCTCACCTGCGTGACCGGCGTGTCCGGCTCGGGCAAGTCGAGCCTGATCGTCGACACGCTTCTGCCCGCGCTCAAACACCGTCTGCACGGGGCGCGGACACCCAGCGCGGAATTCGACGGTATCGATGGCCTGCAGCACTTGGACAAAGTCATCGATGTCGACCAGTCGCCCATCGGCCGCACACCGCGATCCAACCCGGCGACCTTCACCGGCGTTTTCACCCACATTCGCGATCTCTTCGCGGCCTTGCCCGAGTCCAAGGCGCGCGGCTACCGCGCCGGCCGCTACTCGTTCAACATCAAGGGCGGTCGCTGCGAGGCCTGCCAGGGCGACGGCATGGTTCGCATGGAAATGCATTTCCTGCCCGACGTGTACGTCCAGTGCGAGGCCTGCGGCGGGCGCCGCTACAGCCGCGAGACCCTGGAGGTGAAGTACCGCCAGGCCAGCATCGCGGACGTGCTCGACATGACGGTCGACCAGGCCTGCACGTTCCTGGGAAACATCCCCAAGCTGCGACCCAAGCTGGAAACCTTGCGCGAGGTGGGCCTGGGTTACGTGGCGCTGGGCCAGTCAGCCACCACTCTGTCGGGCGGCGAGGCACAGCGGGTGAAGCTGTCGCGCGAGCTGGCCAAGAAAGCTACCGGCCGCACCCTGTATGTCCTCGACGAGCCGACCACCGGCCTGCACTTCGCTGACATCGATCAACTGCTGCGCGTGCTGGCGCGGCTGGTGGACGCAGGCAACACCGTCATTGTCATTGAACACAACTTGGACGTGGTGAAGACCGCCGACTGGGTCATCGACCTGGGCCCGGGCGGCGGCCCGGGCGGCGGCCAAGTCATCGCCGAGGGCACTCCCGACGAGGTGGCCAAGGTGCAGGCCAGCTTCACCGGGCAGTTTCTCAGGAAGGTGCTGTAGCAGCAGCACTACAAGCAAAACCAGGGCAACGCGATCACCCGGTCGGCCAGGCGCATGGGGCGTGGGCGGCGACAGATCACGAATCCCTGACGAGCTTTTTGCGGGTGCTCTTCTAGGAAGGTCAGCAGATGGCGGGCGTCGCTGCGATCCGACCAGCGGCTAAACACAACTTTATATATGTCGCCTTAATGTAAATTGCAACTCATGCGGCGCCAGCGACCCCAGTTGTGAAAGCGCCAACTCAACCTACGACCAGATACCCACGCTCCAGCAGCGACAGCATGGCCGTGGCGGTGTCGAGATCGGTCTGCCGGCTCTGGTCCAAGATGGCTTGCACCGTGGCACCGCCCAGCGCAATCTGAATCACGTCGAGATAGTCGGGCGACAGATCGCGCAGGCGCGGCCCGAGCGGCGTGGGCACCGACACCTCGGCCGCGAGAGGCGGCAGCTTGGGCGACAGCTCCTTGAATTCATCGAGCTGGCGCATCCCCTCCATGAGCAAGGCTTCGGTGGAATCCTGCAGTTCCTCCATCACCCGGCGCTCGTCAGGCGGTTCCAGCTCGAACAGGCCCTGATTCCAGGTCAACATGCGGAACATGGCCTTGCGTGGGCTGACGTCGAAGCTCTCGTCGATGTTGGCGAAATAGATCTGGCCCTTGCGCAGGTGCAGGCGGCCGGTGCCCCACTCGGAACGCAGCACCAACACGCCCGATTTGCGGCTGGTGGAAAGCAACTGGAGAAGGTCGGGCAGCGGGATCTCTTCGATGTTGCCCGACATCGACTTGGGCGCCGCCCGCCGGCTGGCGGTGACCTGCATCTTGGAGCGCGCTTCGATCTCAGACAACGAAACCGCTGGTCCCCGTGCCTCACCGCTGCTGGCCACCAGCTTGATGATGGACGTACCGACCAAAATGCGGTCGCCGTCCTTGAGCTGCATGTTGCGAATCTTCTCGCCGTTCACGAAGGTGCCATTGGTCGAGCCTAGGTCCTGAATCGACACGGCCCGGCCGTCGGTGACGATCTTCGCGTGCTTGCGCGAAACCATGTCCTCGACCAGGACCATGTCCAAGTCAGACGAGCGACCGATCACGATCTCGCGGTTGGGGCGCAGGGGAAACTCGCCCCCTTGATACTTGCCCGAGATGAAGCGCAGGGTCCAAGGTGCACCTTCAGCCTGGGCGGCGCTTGCCTGTTCACTTGCGGCGTCGCGGGGCCTAAAGGTACTCAAATGCCATAATTCTAGACACTTAGGCGCAAACCGTCAATGGTGCCCCGCGGCACGCGCGGTTGCGACCCAAGCGTCGACCATCGTACTATACAATGTGGTCTGAATTGGCCAGGTTCTGTGCCAGAGCAGCGACGCGAAACACCAGTGCAGAGAGCGCGTCTTTCGACCGATAATTGTGTTGATGCCGCCAATCATCAAACCTCCGGCAGGGGCAGATCCGCCTGGCCCGAAGAAGCTGGGCCGCTACGAGTGTACCGAGCAGCTTGGCGGCGAAGGCGGCTTCGAAACTTACCGCGCGCGAGTCAAGGGCTTGACTGGGCTCGATCGCAGCTTTGCAGTGAAAGTGCTGCGGCTCAAGCGATCGGAAACCCCAAGCGCGGTCAGCGAGCCTTTCTTGCAAGCCGCCAGGCGCAGCGCAACGCTTGCCGATCCCCATATCGCCAAGGTGGTGGAGGCAGACTCGGGCGACGGGCTGGTCTTCGCGGTCACGCCCTTCATGGAAGGCGCGGACCTGGGCCAGTTCCTCCAGCGTGCGCGTGAGGCGGGTGCGCTGGCCGCGGGCAAGGATGAAGCGGCCCATCGCTGGCATCGCCTGGTGGCCTTCATCGGTGCCGAAATCGCGCGCGGGCTGCAGGCTGCGCACGCGCAGCAGCCGCCTATCATTCACGGCGCTCTCTGTCCCGGCAACGTGTTCATCACTTCGCGCGGGGCCGTCCGACTGCTCGACTTCGGCCTGCGTGCCTCGGTCCGTCGTCCCTTCGAGCCACGACCTCGACGCCTTATGCCCTACATCGCACCCGAGCTGGCCGCGCCGGCCGCTGACTGCACCGCGGCCGGGGACATGCACAGCCTTGGGGTCTTGCTGTGCGAGCTGTCGAGTGGCGAGTTGCCGCCTCAGGGCCGGCGCGCCTCCGAGCTGCAGATTGCTCTCTCCTCATTGCCCGAAGACTTGGGGCTCCTGGTCAGCCGCCTGGTTTCGGCGAGTCCCGCGGCGCGGCCCACGGCGGCCGACGTGATTTCGTCCCTGGCAGCCGTGTACGCGGGTACGGCCCAGGCTGTACTGGCCGGAGACCTTTCGTCACTCATCCAGCGTTCATCGGCCAACAGCGCCACAGCGAAGGAACCGCCCGAGGCGGTCGTGTCTCTGGCTGCCACGCCCAAACCGACTGACGATGCGCCGCCGCCGCCTTCCGAAGTGGAGCACGACGAGGCCTATGGGTTCGAAGAACCGACGCACCAGCGAGCAAGGGGGCCAGCCAAACCAGCGCCAAGCAGCCAGCCCGCGGTTGCAACGGTGCCGGCGGCGGCACCTCGTGGCGACTTGTATTCCTCGCGTGAACTCACCGCCGTGGGCGATCCGGCCTTGATTGATGACCTTGTGGCCCGAAGCTGTCCTGCCCCTTCCGCCAGCATCGCGAGGATTCGTCCTGAGTCGCCGCGCGTTCCCGGTCCTGCGGCAGCCCCCTCGGCCATCGCACCTGCCCCTTTGCTGGCGTCGAATCCGGCCAGCCGGGGTCCGACCAAGCGCGGCTTCGGGCCCACGGGAACGGCGCCCATGGAGACGGCCCCGGCCGCGGTCGATCCTCCCACGCAAGGGAGCAGGGTGGCTGCCGAGGATTGGGTGCTCAAGCCGCCGTCGGGGCCTTCTGCACTGGTGACGCCTTCGAGCACAGACCCGGCGAATCCTTTCTCCCCACCCGCGCAAGCGTCGCCCACGCGCGACGCGGAAGCGTTCTCGATGCAGGACGCAGGGGAAATGCTTCCCAGCGCTGCGGCGTTCGATGCACAGCCCGCGAGCTGGGGAGCGCGCGCCCTTGCCGCTCTTGGCGGCCAGGCTGGGATTGGCTCCTCCTCCGGCAGCCCAGCGACTGGACTGGGCCTGCTCGACGAGGTCCAGGCTGAACCGTCGCAGTTCTATCCGCTGGCCGGCTCCCCTGCTCTCAGGCCAGCGACGGACCTGGGCGGTCACCTACCGAGTTCGCGGCCTTTTGCCCCTGATGAGTCACCTGTGGACGAACCCGCGCTGGCGGAGGCTCCTCCCCTGGAGGTTGGATTTGGTGCGGGCTCGCGAGCCAGCGGGGATGAAACTCTGGCGGCCGACTTTGAGCCCCGCCGCGGGGTGGAGCAGCCCCGAAGCCACGCCCTGCTCGAGGATGAGCTGATCGATTCCCCAGATGGGAGCCGCTCGACCTCGCCCTACGGCTTGTTGGACCAGGCGACGACCCGTGCGGGCCAGCCCCTGCCCGAGCCTGACACGCTGGTGGAGTCTCAGTCGCCGTCGCTCGCCGAGGCCGTGGCCTTCACGGAGGATGAACCCCCAGCCGAGGCCGCGGCCTATCTCGACGATGGCGCCCTGCCGGTGGCGGCTTCCGCAATGGTTGACGATAGCGGTCAGCCGCTGCCCGAGTCGGAGATCTCCGCTCTGCCAGAGGCTGCTGCGCCCCAGGCGCGGCGTTCCCTGCCGCCAGCCCCTGAGCCACCACCGGCGCGCGTCGTGGCGACCCGGCGCCCTGCCGGGCAGCAATCATCCGTCCCGACCTGGCCGCATTCCCCTGACGAAAAGACGGCCCGGCACGGGAACCGCCGCTTGGTCTGGACCATCGCGGCCTCGGTGCTGGGCGCCAGTGTGGTGGCAGGTGGACTGGCCGGCTTTTTCGTGGGAGCGCGGGGCAAGCCGTGGAGCGCGCTGCTGGGAGGCGAGCGGCAGCCCGCCCCTTCAGTGACCCAAGCTGTGCCGGCCCTTCCGCCCGCGATCCCAGACGACGTCGAACCTCAAGCTTCGCCACCGACGGGCAGCGAAGCCGAAGCCAAAGCGTCAGGGACTGGTACCCGTCGCGCAGTTCCGGCCGTCGCAGAAGCACTTTCCCCGGCGAAGAAAGCTGGGGCCGAGAAGCCATCGGCCCCCACGACGCCGGACAAGAAGATGATCGCCGCAGGTCGGCCGGCAGTACCTTGGAACAAGGGTGTCGCGGATGGCGCTGGCACGGGAAGCCTGGCCGCGCTTTCGGTGGCCAGCCAGCCGGTCGGCGCCTTCGTGTGGATCAACGGCAAGGAACGCGGCCGAACCCCTTTGCAGGTTAGGCTCCAGCCCGGCCCGGCCCACGTGGTGCTGGTGCTCGCCGGCCACGCCTCGACCACCGTCGATGTGACGGCGGGCGAGGGCACGCAGGTATCCAAGGAACTGCTCGCCGTTGCGCCGCCCCTGACCGGCGATGCTCGTTTCCGCGTCGAGTGCACCACGCAGGGCAAGCTGCCCATCGTGGTCGACGGCAAGGAAACCGGCGTCCTGTGTCCCTTCTCCAAGCTGCGCGTGGACCCCGGCGTGCACAAGATTGGCCTCTTTGTGCCTGCCCTGGGCCAGGTGCACGAGAAGGAAGTGACCTTGCACTCCGGCGTGCGCAGCATCGTGTTCGCAGATTAGTCGCGTGGGGAGCCCGCCGGCTTCGCCGGCGGCGCACCATCGCCAGGGTTTGGGAACCCTTTCAGGGTTCCCATGTGAACGACGACCTGGTCTTGCAAACCCAACGCTTTTTGTCCAAAGTGCGCCCACTCCTGCGCGCAGGGGATGTTCTGGGAAAGGAAGCATCGGCAATGAGCAAGATCGTTCTGCCCAAGAAGTTCGTCAGCCAGTACCCGCACAAATTCGCCAAAGGCAAGCGGATGTACCTGCGGGGCAAGCGCATCCTGCCCAAGCCGATCACGGGCAAGGAAAGCCTGCCGGATCTCATCGACGCCACTTTTCTCGCCTACAACGCCGGCCGCTTGAGCGAGGGCTGCCGCCTGTTTGCCGAGAAGATGCTGGCCAACGACAGGGTCACCGTGGGCATGAGTTTGGCAGGAGCGTTGACCCCGGCGGGTCTGGGCAGCGCCGCTGTGATTCCGCTGATCAAGGCTGGCTTCGTGGACTGGATCGTGGCCACTGGCGCGAACCTGTACCACGACATGCACCACGCGATGAACCTGCCGCTGTGGCGCGGGTCGCCCTTTGTGCGCGATCCCGAGCTGCGGCGCTATGGCGTGGTTCGCATCTACGACATTCTGCTCGACTACGACGACGTGCTCATGCGCACCGACGATATTCTGCGCAAGATCCTCATCCAGAAGGAATTCCAGAAAGAGATGGGCACGGCTGAACTGCACCATCTCATCGGCAAGTACTGCTCTGAATTCGAACGGCAGAGCGGGATCAAGGATGCCTCGGTCCTGGCCGCCGCCTATCGTGCGGGCGTGCCCTGCTTCTGCCCGTCGCCCGGCGACTCTACCATCGGCATGAACGTCGCGGGCGTCGAGCTGCGCGGCAACAAGCTGCGCGTGAACCCCAGCATTGACGTGAACGAAACCACGGCCATCGTGCTCGATGCGAAACTGCGCAAGCAGAAGACCGGCGTGGTCCTGGTGGGCGGCGGCTCGCCCAAGAATTTCACCCTGCAGACCGAGCCACAGATCCAGGAAGTCCTGCGCATCAAGGAAGCGGGGCACGACTACTTCCTGCAATTCACCGACGCACGACCCGACACCGGCGGCTTGTCCGGCGCCACACCGTCGGAAGCTGTGAGCTGGGGCAAGATCGATCCCAACCAGCTTCCAGACGCCGTGGTCTGCTACACCGACTCCACCATCGCCTTGCCCATGCTGACCCACTACGCGCTGGCGCGCCGGGGACAGCGCAAGCTCAAGCGCCTGTACGACCGCCGGCCCGCGCTCATCAAGCGGCTGACGGCAGAGTATTTCGCCCACAACAAAGACGCGACGCCGATCAAGTAGCAGGCGCCTGACAGCGGGCGGTTTGAGGCATTGCCCTCTAGAGGGCCACTTGAAAGACGTCGAGACATGGTCAGATGCCCGACGCTTGGGCAGAGATCGGGATGACGCTTAGAATCCGGCCGACAAGGCCCTGCGGGCACTCGGACCTGCCCACCCTGCCACCTGCCCCCGCGGCTTCGCCGCGCCTTCGCCGACCCGAGGGCAAGGAGGGCCGACTAGCGCCTCCACACCTGCCACCCCTGCCCGCGGCTACGCCGCGCGCGTCGCCGGACCGGAATGTACTGATGTACTTGAGGACCGGAAGCGCAGGCCCGACCGACACGGCC
>PMLB01000009.1 GCA_003158735.1 Myxococcales bacterium
CAAGCCCAGCGACAGCTAAGGCGAGAGGCGCGGGCGCTGGAGCGAACATTTCTGGAGCACCTCGATCTAAGCTCGGACCCGGTCGTGCGAGCGGTGTTCGCGGAGGATGCTGCGGCGCTGGTCGGCAACCTGATCGCCGCGGTAGGGATCGCGCTTCACCAGGTCACAGGGTCCGCAATGTCAGACGGAATCGCTGCGATCATGGTTGGGATTCTCCTCGGCTTTGTCGCCTTCCAGCTCGCTGCACGCAATGGTGACATACTGATCGGGGGCCAGGTGTCTGCAGCCCTGCGCGGCAGGATCGGAAAGATGATTGTCGCCCAGCCCGGCATTGTCGCGGTTACGGAGCTGGTGGTGACATTCATCGGGCCGCGACAGGCATGGGTGGTTGCGCGGGTGGTGATCGATCCGGCAATGAGCGGCGCCAGCGTCGAGAAGCTGGTGCGCACGGCTGAGGAGGTGTTGAAACGCAAGTCGCCGGTCATCGCCCGGGTCGACCTCGTACCGCGGGGGCATTCAAATTGAATGGAAGCTTCTCCACATTGACTGGGCGCGCGGTGGAGGTGCNNAACCATGAAAAGTGACATGCGAACCGAGAATATTGCCCGGGAAAGCGTGCTGAAGCTGCTCTCCGACGATGAAGTCGCCAGCGTGAGCACCGCAGAAACGGCCACGCGTCTACTGGACGGTGAGGAGTACCTCGACTTGGAGGAGCTTGAGCGAGGTGTGCAACAAGCGAGAAAGGCCGGCCCAGCCATGGGACATGTGCTGCCACGACGAGCCCTGCACAAGGATACGTGGAGCAAGATTCTGACACTGTTGGGGCCGGTGCACTGCGCGGAGAATTGCTGCAAGGGCGACAAGGCAAAGCCGGCTGCCTCCACATGAGGCGCTGAAGAAGGGGCGCAGCGGATGCGTCTGCCAGGCCAGGAGGAACACCGAAGCGGGCGCGTTGGGTGGCTGCGCGCCGCCGTGCTTGGGGCGGACGACGGTATCGCCTCGACCGCGAGCCTAATGATTGGCGTTGCGGCTTCGTCGGCGCCAAAGGGCGCTATCCTGGTCTCCGGGGTGGCGGGCCTTGTCGCANNAGAGCGGGCGGACATCGAGCGGGAGAGGCGAGAGCTTGCCGGCCAGCCGCAAGCCGAATTGGACGAGCTTGCGACAATCTACGTGAAGCGCGGCCTCGACAAGGATCTCGCCATGAAGGTTGCGGAGCAGCTCAGCGTCCGCGATCGCCTCGGCGCTCACATGCGTGACGAGCTGGGAATCGACCAGGCCGCCCTCTCTCGTCCGATGCAGGCGGCATGGATATCGGCCGCAAGCTTTGCGTCCTTTGCCATGGTTCCAATCGTGGCTCTTCTTGCTGCGCCCTCGCCTTTCCGTATCCCCGCGATCGCAGGGCTATCGCTGGCGAGTCTTGCGGCTCTCGGCGCGCTTGGTGGTCATCTCGGCGGCGCGCCGCCTCGCCGTGCATCGCTTCGAGTCGCCGTCGGCGGCGCCATGGCGATGGCAGTGACCGCCACAATTGGATGGATCCTCAGTATCTTAATAGCTCCCTAGTCATAGACCACCGGAAAACAGTCATGAACAGATCGGCCTCGGGGAATAGGCTGAAGGAAGGCGTCATGTCGAACCCGGATTCAGCAAACTGGATTTACGCAATGGATGATGCAGCGTTGCTCGAAGGCCACATGGCAGCGGCTTATCCGCTGGGTGTGAATGTCCTAATTGCGCGCGTCGGCGGCAAGATCTACGCCGTTTCAGGAAGATGCCTGCACATGGCGTGTCCGCTGTTTACGGGGCAGTTGGAGGGCCACACGATTACCTGCCCATGTCACGACTGGCGGTTCGATGTTCGCACAGGCCGGTTTCTCGACGCGGCCGAACTCGGACTCGCGGTCTATTCTACAAAGTCGGAGGCCGGCAAGCTGTTCGTCAATCTCAATTGAAAGAGGGTTCTTATGAAAACGGTCGTCATGTATACGCTTTCAACTTGCCCCTGGTGCAGAAAGTCGAAGAGTTTCTTCACCGAGCACAAGGTCTCGTTCACCTTCATCGACTACGATCTCGCCGATGAAGCGACTCAAAGCCGGATCTCCGGCGAGGTTGATGCCGCGGGCGCCACCGGCTTCCCGTTCGTCAAGATCAACGACGAAGTCATCGTGGGCTACCAGCCAGAGCGCTACGCGAAGGCGCTGCGGATCTGAGGCGGTGCGGAATGAATACTGAACCAAGAAAGAAGGCCCTGCGATACTTCTTCGAGAAAGTCGTTGAGCCGCTGGGCTTCAAGTTCACGCCGGACGCGGAGCTGAAGGAATTTCTTCTCGATCAGGAGGTTACCCTGGAAGCTAAGCATGGCATCCCCTTCTGTCCTTGTCAGCCACTACGGCACGACCGCGCACGCGACATGAGGATGGTCTGCCCGTGCATTCCGTTCCATCGGGCGCATTTCGATGCAATCAAACGCTGTTGGTGCGGACTTTTTGTGCACAAGGACGTTCTCGACCCAAACACATTGCCGCAACTGGAACCGAAGGACGTGGGCCTTGAGTGACAAATTCGTGCGCGCGATAGCCGCCGACGAAATTGCGCCTGGCGGGATGAAGACAGTCGAGCTCGACGGAAGCGCAATCGTGGTGTGCAACTGTGGTGGAACCTACTACGCTGTCCAACGGCGCTGTGGCCACATGAATGCGCCGCTTGAGCTGGGTACACTCGACGGCACCTACCTTACCTGCCCCATGCATTGTGCACAGTTCGACGTAACCACCGGCGAGGCCATTTCGGGCCCGGTACCGTCGGATCTTGGCCATGAAGCCTTGCCGCCCAGGTTGGGCGTATACATGCAGAACATTGCCATGTTGATGAAGGACGTACGGACTG
>PMLB01000124.1 GCA_003158735.1 Myxococcales bacterium
TCTTCAAACCGCCGCCGGCCAGCCCGAGTCTGCAGCAAAGGATAGCGGGGATCCGAAAGGATCGACTCATCCACGCTGGCCAAGCGGGCAACGCTTTCGGGGAAGCCGCGCGAGAGTTCCACCAGTGCCCGTTGGGGCGACATGCCTCGTCTGATGAGAGCGTGGGTGGCTGGGATGATCGGGTCTTCATCCACGTCGGACTGGCGCCGGGCGCGCATGCGTACGAACACGAGCACCCCGATCAGAAACATCGCGATTCCCAGCACCACTGCGCCCACCCCGGCCAGCCGTCCGGCTTGTGAGGGCAACGTGATCTTCCCTAATTCGACGACCCGGCGCTTGCCGTCGGTGGTCAGGTAGATCCTGACCTTGTGGCTTCCCCCGAAGGTGTGCCAGGCCCAAGGGAGATCTATCTGGATGCGACGCAAGTCCGCGACGGACTGTCCCAGCGACTCCAGAGTGGTCTGTAATTCCATGGGCTGTTCGACCGCACGGAAGAAGACACCTTGGCTGGAAAGATCGTTCAGGTTCTTGGCACTCTGTTCCGCGTCTGCTTCGGGAGACGGGAAGGACACCAGCAAGAGCCGAACGCCCGCCTTGCCCATCTGGTTCGCCACAGCCGCAAGATCGGTCGGCCCCTCCCCCGTCGGGTCGGCGAAGTCGCGACCGTCAGTCACGACCAAGAGGAGCTTGAACAGACTCTCGTCGGCCGAGAGATTCTTCAGGTCGACTGCGATGGCATCCCCAAGGTTGGGACGATCCCCGCCCAGGTAGCCCAGATCATGAAGTTGGCCTCCGATTTCCGACGCCTTGAGTTTGGGGATGGGCTGTCGTTTGCGCCCGTACAGGGTTGCGTAGGCGCTGGTCCGGGCCGGTAGCCGCTTGAAGAAGCCTTGCGCGCCTTCTAGGATCGAGTCGGAGATGCCCGCTGGTGTTTCTTTGATCCAAAGATACACCAGACCCACGGCCAGTGGAGACTTCCAGTCTGGTGCGGCCTCGGCTGCTCGTTGAGCCAGATCAAAGAATGACTCCATGATCCTGGGTGGTGAAGCCGGCGCTCCGTCGATCTCCAAGTCGATCGACGAAGCCTTCATGGTGGCCCCATCCTCGGAGATTCCCCCCACGAACAAGTTGAGGCTGGCCGATTCGCCATCGACAGTGGGCGGGGAAACCAACCAAGTCGGGGCCGCATGCGCTGGGCCTGGCAGCGAGACCAAAGCCAGAGCCGCGACGCAGAGAGAAAGCCGCCTCATGCTCGCCCCGGCGCGCCCGGCGGCAACCAGAGCGATTTGAAGATCAGCTCGGTGGTTCCCAGTCGGATGATGTCCCCGTCGCTCAACTGGACTATCTCGCCCCCACCCAGCTTGTGCGAGTTGACGAAGGTGCCGTTGGCTGATGGCCCCGGGTCTTCGCGATCCCGAATGGCAAACGAATCGGTGCGCTCACTGCCTCGCCGGCGATGAACGATGGCATGTCCCCCCGACATGAACTCGTCGTCGATGTCGAACCATTGTTCGTCCGCCGCCACGCGCCGGACGCCCCGCGATAGCACGAAAATCGGCGCCGTCAGCTCGACAAGAGTTCCGCGGCGCTTCTCGTCGGGAGATTGCAGAACCACGAACCAGCCCAGGCTGAGGCCGGGCACGAGCGAGAGCCCCTGCTGGGCTGACGCAGAAAGATACATCGTCTTTGGGGCTGACACGGCGGGACGACAATTCCCGCAGCTCGAACCCCAGGACGCGAGCATGGGCTGTCCGCAAATGGGACAGACCCGCTCGACCGCCCCAGGGACCAGCGCCGGGGCAACTAGTGAATCGCCTTCGCCGAGTTCAGGGGCATTCCTCAGCCGCCGTGGGGCGACCGGGCGTCTCCTTCGGGCGGCAGGCACAGCCTTTCTCGCCACCCGATGGGTCTGCGGGCTCTCGCCTGCCAGCCATTGTTTCAGCTTGTCGAACACGCTCGCTCGTCGCAGCAAATCATAGAGCCGCGTCTCTGTGTGGTCAAACCAGTAGCACAGCCCAGGTGGTGAGCTGAAGTATGATGTGCCTTCTCGTGAACTTGATGCTCCGGGTGTTTTCCTTCGCACTGCTTCTGGCGACGCAGGCCTCGGGCGCCGTCGCGCCCGGACGGGGCACGTCGATCATCGTGGCGGGGCAGGCGGTGGACGTCGGAAGGACCGTAGTGCTCTGGTCGGACGAGCAGGGCTTCAACGGGTACGAGAAACGATGCATCGATCAGTCAGGTGGGTGTTGCGACGAGGACTGGGACCGATACACGACCAGAAAAGGGCTCGCCCACAGGACTCTAACGGATCTGCAGGAGATCGTTTCGCAGTTCGTCCTGCATTTTGACGGCTGCGTGAACTCACGCTCCTGCTTCAAATCGATGCACAACCGCGTGCGCCCGAGCGGCGGCTGCGGGCTTTCGGCACACTTCATGATCGACGCTGACGGGACCATCTACCAAACCCTCGATCTGGCCGAACGCGCCTATCACGCGGAGCAGGAAAACTCGATCTCGGTGGGAGTCGAGATCTGCAACCGAGGGCGATACGAGCCGAGCGAAATGAGCCGACTGCCCGCGGAGTACCGCACGCGGCCACGGCGCAAGGTCGTGATCAACGGTTTCACCTACGATGCCTACGATTTTCGTCCCGAGCAGTATGACTCGCTGCTGGCGCTGACTCGAACCCTTCTCCGGATCTTCCCCAAGATAAAACCCATCATCCCGGAAGAGGGAGGAACCCCCTATCTGAACACACTCGACGACCCGCTTGCTTTCCACGGCATCGTTGGCCATCTGCACGTCGATCTCCAGAAACAGAAGTGGGATCCCGGGGCTCTCGACTGGAGATGGCTAACGCGCGCCTTGCAGGGGTTCTCGTTCCCCATGCAACTGCGCGCCTTCAGCGAAGTCCCCCGCACCCGTGACGATTTGCTGAGTGCGCGCAAGGCCGCGTTCTTCAGCAGCGAGGAGCGAGTCACGGGATTTTTTCCCTTGGCGCCGGCCCGGCTGTGGCACTCGGGCGTTCACCTGCGGGGCTTCCGGGGCGCACCAGTGTCCGCGCCGACGCGCGGTCGCCTCGTGGCAGCCCGATGGGCGGCGGCGGCCAACGGGAGCTCAACCTCGTTCGTGTTGATTCGACACGAGGCGGAACTGGACGGGCTGCCGTTCACGTTCTACTCGCTCCTGGCCCACCTGTCCCTGCCACCACCGTCCGAGACGAATCCGCTGGCGTGGATGCGGGCCCTCGCCAAACCCGAGAGAGCGGCGGCGCGCGCCACGCTGGAGTCCGGCGCGGTAACCCTGCTCGACGAACGGATCGAAACCGGTGACATCGTGGGATTCCTGGGCACGGTGAACCGCGGCTCCGAGCAAGGCCCGGAACTCCACTTTGAAATATTCACCGCAGACAAGCCCCCTGCTGCCCTTGAGAGGACCTTTCGTCTCATGAACGCGGTTGCCGACGGTCCGATTGCTCGCAGGGCCGCCCTCATCGGTCTGGTTGACAAGAACGGCGACTCGCAGGTCGATGCCAGCGAGCTGCGTGACCTGTTCCACGGGGCCGATCTGGCCAAGCGGCAGGCTTTGCGCCGGCTGGTCGTGTTGCATCGCCACGAATGGGGGGACCGCACGACCCTGACCGAGTTCATCGGCCTGCGCGAGTTCTCGGGAATACCCGAGGCTGAGCGCCGGAGAATCTACGAGGTCGCCATCAAGCCCTACCTGTTCTGGACAGACGCCCTGGCGAAGCATGCCGGACTTCCCCTGAATCAGGTCATTTATTCGTACAATCCGCTTACCTTCCTGCTGTCCCTGTCCGCCCACGCAACGCAGATCGACCTCGCGTGGCCGCGTGCAGGAGTGGGCGACGGTGGAATGGAGCCCCGCCGCCTCTCCTACGTTCCGGTTGACGACTGGCTCAAGCCGGCCAGTTCCAGTTTCAAGGAACTGCAGCTTCCTCCTCTGATCGGCGTCGATCTTCAGGCCAAGCGGAAGGATCAGATCCCGCTCATCGAGTTGCCCCCGACCGACCAGCGCTAGGGATTTTTCGATCCTACCGAATTCCGCTTCTCTTGCGCGGACGTGCTAATGATCCGGGCAGGTCGCATGGTCGGAGAACAGATCAGCAACTACCGCGTCATAGGCCCTGCCGTTCCGTGGCCTCTTGCCGATGTGCACACGGGACAGGATCCCCGCACCGGTCAGGTCGTGGACATCATCCTCCTGCCGCCCGATGCAGCCGCAAGCGCCGGTGTTGCGGACCAGTTCCTCACCGAGATGCGCGCCGTTCTTGCGTTTCATCACCAGGGGTTCGTTCGCCTCCTGGACTGCGCTCGCCTGAACGATGGAGCCATCTACCTGGTCAGCGAGCACGTCGAGGCCGAGTGTCTCTCCGAGCGGCTGAAACGGGATGTTGGGCTTGCCTCCGATCTGGCCACCGTCTGCGAGGTCGTCGGACAGACCGCGGTAGCCCTTGAGGCAGCGCACACGGCGGGATTGCTCTATCTCTGCCTACGACCCGAACACATGCTTCTGGTCCCGGCCAGCCAGCCCGCTCTGCCGGTCACGGTCAGACTCCTGGAACTCGGTCTGGGTAACTATTTCATGTCGCGTATCCTCAAGATGACGCCGGGCAAGGAGTTGCCCGCCTCCATGCTCCGGTACTCTTCCCCCGAACAGTGCCGGGGTAGCGGCGTGGACCCTCGTTCGGACATCTACGCGCTTGGATGTGTTCTGTTCGAGCTGCTGGTGGGCCAGCCCCCGTTCCGGGAAACTGCCCTCTGGGATCTGGTGGCGGCGCACGCGCACGAAGTCCCGCCCCGGATCAGAGATTTTCATCCCGAGCTGCCATCCGCCCTGGACGATCTGGTGGCCACCATGCTGGAGAAGGATCCAGCGCAACGCCCCTTCTGCATGAGCGAGATCTCTGCTGTGTTGCGGGCGGCTGTCTCCAAACCAGCCGTCGTTTTCGAACCGGCGCCCGCCCAGCCTCCCGCCCCCATCGCCAAGACCGTCATGCTGGACACGGGACCGCCCGTCCCCGAACCAGCCGTCGTTCTCGAACCGGCGCCCGCCCAGCCTCCCGCCCCCATCGCCAAGACCGTCATGCTGGACACGGGACCGCCCGT
>PMLB01000293.1 GCA_003158735.1 Myxococcales bacterium
GCAAAGTGGGTTTATGTAGGATAAAAACCCACAAAGTGCGCTTCGTCAAGTTTTGGCCGTTCTCGGGGTGTACTCTGTTTGTCGTGACCTCCAGGACTGCAAGCAGCAGGCGATCTTCGTGCCTTGCCAACTGACCGTGCAATGAAAGCCGCGCTGGTTACCGGAGCCTCGGGCTTTCTCGGCAGCAGTTTGGTAGCGATCCTTTGCGAGCGCGGGGTCAGGGTGCGGGCCTTGGTTCGGCCCACCAGCGACTTGCGTCGCTTGTCGGGTCTGGGCGCTGAGATCGTGCGCGGTGATGTGTGCGACCTGGCGGCGCTGCGCGAGGCTGCCCGCGGCCAGCAGGTGGTGTTCCACGCTGCGGCCAAGGTGCCTGACTGGGGCCCGCGGCGCGAGTTCTTCCGAGCCAACCTGGATGGCACACGCAACTTGGTGGCGGCCTGTCAGGACGCCAGCGTCGAGCGCCTGGTGCACGTGAGCTCGATGACCGTACTGGGTCTGCCACGCCAGGGCGCCGCGGTGGACGAGCAGAGTCCCTACGATCCATCGCCGCACGATGCCTACACGACCAGCAAGATCGAGGCAGAGAAACTCGTGCTGCAGGCAAACGGCCAGCGCGGCTTGTCGACCGTGGCGGTCCGGCCAGGAGCGATCTGGGGACCGGGCGACCCCAGTGTTGCCCCGCGCATCGCGGCCCTGCTGCGTCGACGACGCGCGGTCTACATCGGCCGCGCGAGCAACCAGCTTGCGCTCTCCCATGTCGACAACCTCATTCTGGGGCTGCGCCTTGCCGCCGAAACGCCAGCGGCGGCCGGCCAGGTGTATCACCTGACCGACGGCGAAGCCGTGACCGCGCGCGAGGTCATCGACGGTCTGGCCGCGCTCTTGGGCAAGGCGCGACCACGCTGGTCGGTCCCGTTCTTCGTCATCTACCTGGCCGCTGCCACGATGGAAGGAGTGGCGCGCCTTCTGTGCCGACGCTCGCCGCCGCCCTTCACCCGTTACGGCGTGCGCCTGATGGCCAGCGATTGTCGCTACGACAACCGCAAGGCCGAGCGCGAGCTGGGCTTTCGCCCAACCGTGTCCTTCCGGCAGGGGTTGGCGGCGTTGGCCGGACATCTGTGAGGGCGACCGGCGCTGGGATTCGGTGCAGGGGGCGGGCTTGGGTGGCGCTGGTCCGCCTGCCGGTCGCGCTGTGACCGGGCATGGTGAAAAGGCTAACTCTGATCCCCGGTCCGCGAGATGCTGGTCAATACGATTTGATCGGGACGGGGCGCGCATTGAATAGCTTGTCCGGCTGGACCGCGCGCGTTTCATCGAGGTACTTGCGCGCCGCTGGCAGATCGGGATCGTTGGGGTCAGCCCGGTTCACAAATCTCGCGCAGGCAAGCGCGAAGCGCGGGGTGTATGTGTCATCGATGCGAGAGAGGGCTTGGTAGGCTAGACTGAGATTCCTCCAGAGCGATATGCTCGTGTCGATCTTGGGCATTCCCGGCCACGCGGCGATCCCAAGCTCTTCATCACCCCCGGACTTGGCCACCACGTCCTCGAGCAGACGAAGTGCGGTTCGCGCCGGGTCGGAAGGGTCGCCGCGCTCGTAGCCGTAGACCAGCGCGAGATGCGCGCGCGTGACTTGGATATCCAGGACCCGCAGACCGAGCGCCTTTTCCCAGGACTCGTCCGGCGCACGCAGAGCTGGCGCGACATCGTAGCTGCCGATGGCCTGGCGATCCCGTTCGGCCCACTCTTGGTAGCGTGGAAAGTCGCTCGTCCGAACCAGCCAACGAACCAAGCCGTAGATTGCCAGTTTGTATCCGTCTTTCCAACTTTGATCCCAATCCTCCAGATGACCGATGAAGGCGAGCGGCCGGTGAGGATTGCCGTCGAGCAGTTGCTTGATGTTCCAGCCGGGTTTCCCATAGCCACCTTCGGGCAGAAACACATCGGGATGAAGACGCCGCTGCCGTGCCGTGTACCAGGGTTTGGCCAAATAGTCGCTGTCGAAGAGAATGACGTCGGGGCGAAGCTTCTCCACCTCGTGGAGATAGAAGGCAGAGCCCGTGACATCATCACCCATCGCCGTAATCACAATGGCGTTGCGCGGAAGCGAAGCGAACGCGGTCGTCACGAAATCGCGCAGCACGGTGTTGTTCCGTCCGTTTGCCTGCCCGGCATGAACGGCGACGCCAACTACCAACACCGCCGCTACACCTGCCTGTAGCAAGCGTCGCCCGTGACTTCGCCCACCCAGCCTCTGCAAGAGAGCGGCAAGGCCAAGCCCGGAGGCAATCGCCAACAGCAGGTCGGACTCGATAAAGAACCGGCCAAGGATGCCCCGAAAGTGCGGCCTTGCTGTCGACAGGTTGGACAAAGCGGAGAAGGTCAGGCCGTAGAAGCAAAAGACGAAGAGAAGAAGGGAAACCGGCGCGCGGGTTGGGCGATTCTTTATGCCGAGATAGAAGCCGGTCAGGGCGAGAAGCGGACCAAACCAAAGCAGACGGGGAAAGGCGCGGCCCCACATGTGCCAAAGCGTAGGCAAGAACGTGCCCGACCCGACGAAGGCTGCTTGCGCGCCGGTCCGGCCCATGTGGAAGGTTCCGTAGTTCAGTCGCAGAATATGCGCGCAGAGGCCGGCGATGCTAGTTTCATCGCCCCACGAAACGGCCGACGCCGAGGCTGAGGCCGGCATGAGGTAGAGATTGGGGAGCAAGCCGGAAAGCCCAATGGCAAGAGCCAAAACCACCCCGCTGACACCGAGTTTGCGCCGTGCTATCCACAGTGAACGCAGAACCAAGGGCGCCCCGACGAAGACAAAGGTGTGGTGGTTGCACATGGCAAGCCCACTGGCGAAAAGCAGCGCAAATACCTCGCGGCGGGAAAGCGTACGCTCGACCCGCAACCAAAGGAGAAACGCCAAGGCCACCAACATGGCGTTGAGTCCGAAGACCTCGGCACTGGTCGCGTGCGACCAAACCAGTTGGTTCGTGCCAAAGAGTGCCGCAGCCAAGAGTCCGGCCGCAGGGTTGCGGGTCCACGACTGAACCACGGCGCACACCAGGCCGGCCGCCGCTGCCATCGGCACAGCGGAGAGCAGATTCACACGCCAGGCAGGCGAGTGTCCCAGGGGAAGCGCGGCGAAGAACCGCGCCAAGAGCGCGAACAGCGGATAGCCCGAGGGATGGGGAACCCCACCAGTGAGCGCCGCCGCCGTGAGTTCACCGCTGTCACCGCCCCCCACTGAGGGACAGAGTGTCGCGAGGTAGAGCGCCAGCAAGAGCAGAAAGGCCAGGAAAGGCGCGAGGCGAGCCCACGCGGGCGGCTCGTCCGAGAAAGCCCGGAGCGAGGGGGCGTCATTTGCGCCTTCGCCAGCCGCGCGCTTGCCCTTCATCAGGGTGGACCTGCGTTTTCCCATGTCTGTGCTGCTGCGAGCCTGACATCGTCGCGCGGAATCTTGGTCGCGTCTACGGGGGAAAGCGCTTTGGTTGACCTTTGCCACTTGCTCTTGCTTTGTGACGCCATTGAAATCCGCGCCATGCTGGAACGTCGCAGGACGGAGTTGTTTTGCCCTGCCTCCCGAACGCCTACCAGCACCAGGCGCTCCCAGGATCCTGCCGGCACTCCATCAGGCGGTCCTCGTCGACGACCTGCCCAGAACCGAAATTCTCAGTTGTCAGCGGGGCTGAGAGCCGCCACCATGGATGGGCAATCGCATGCTCGATGTCGCCTCACTTGAACCGCTGGTCGATCAGCGCGACGTGATCCTGGTCACGGGCAAGGGCGGCACGGGCAAGAGCACCCTGGTGGCAGCCCTGGCCGCCCTGGCGGTACGCCGGCGCGGGGCCGCAGTTGCGGTCGAGTTTTCAGCATACCGGCGCCTGCCTGACCTGATCGCTGCCGACAGCGGCGTCAGGGTGGTCAAGATCGATCTCGACACCGCGGTGGAGCCCGCCTTGCGGCGGCTGGTGAACATTCCCATGCTGGCCCAGGCCGTGCTGCGCAACCGCGTGCTGCGCCAGTTCATCCGCACCTCGCCGGCCATGCGCGAGATGATCGTGCTCGACGAGTTGCGGGTCTTGGTCGACGAGAGCACCGCCCGGCGCGTGCCCGTGATCGTGGATCTGCCGGCCACTGGCCATGCCCTGTCGTTCCTGGATACCCCGCGCGCCGTGCAGCGCATGTTCCGCATCGGGCCCATCGCCCACGCGGCGGAGCGGGTTCAGCGCCTGCTGCTCGACGGCAAGCGCTGCGAGATGGTGACCATCACCTTGCCCGAGGAACTGCCGGTCAACGAGACGCTGGAGCTTCTACGCAAGGCCCGACAGATGGGCATCGCCGCCCGCATGGTCGTGGTGAACCAGGTCCCGGCCATGCTCCTGCATGCCAGCGACCGCCCCCTGTTGGAAATCCTGCAGCGCGAGAGCGAGGAGGCCATGGCGCGCTTGGCGCTGGCTGCGCAGGGCCAGCTCGATGGTCTGGATCATGCGCGAAAACAGATCGATCGGCTGCGCGGCCTGGAGAGCGCCAGCGTGGTGGAGTTCCCGGCCCGGCCCCAGACCCGGGCACCTGAGAACGGGCGATCCGGGCGCGCGGTCGCGCCCGCTGCTGGCAACGCAGCTCAACTGGCCACGCTCATCGCCGATGCGCCGCTGGTGGTGTGCGTGGGACCGGGTGGCGTGGGCAAGACCACGCTCTCGGCGCTGCTGGCCTTGCGCCAGGCCGCGGCGGGACGGCGCGCCCTGGTGTTGACCATCGATCCGGCCCGCCGGTTGGCCGACGCGCTCGGGCTAGTCGAGCTGACCAATGATCCCATGGAGTTGACGGGGTTCCGCAAGATGCACCCCGCGGGCACGCTGAGCGCCCTCATGCTCGACCCCACGGCCACCTTCGATCACATGATCGCCCTGTTGGTGCCTGATCCAGCGCGGCGAGAGGCGCTGCTGTCGAACCGGGTCTACCAGCACATCTCGCGCAGTCTGTCGGGCACCCTGGAATACATGGCGGTCGAGCGCGTGCACGAGCTGTTTCGCACCGGCCGCTTCGACCGCGTGGTGCTGGATACCCCGCCCACCGGCAATGCCGTGGATTTTCTGGAAGCCCCCGATCGGGTGGCCACCTTCTTCAGCGACAAGATCACCCGCTGGTTCATGCCTCCGCCGGCGGTTTCCTCGTGGACCTCGCGCCTGTGGAGTCGGGCCGGGGCCGCGGCAACCTCGCTCATCGCGCGCGTGGCGGGCCCGTCGTTCGTGGACGAGACGGTGGGTTTCTTCGCGGCGTTCTCCGACCTGCTCGGCCACTTCCGCGCGCGCGGCGAAGAGGTCGGCCGCCTGCTGCGCGACCCGCGCACCGTGTTTCTGGTGGTGTGTGCGCCGGATCCGGCCCGCATCGTCGAAGCCCAGGTCATCAGCGAGCACCTGGCCGACGAAGGCTGCGTGCCGCGCGCCTTCATCGTCAACCGGGTGGAAGAAGCCTTCCTGCCCGGTCCCGGCGAGATTGAGCGCGCGGTGGAACGCGCAGCTGCGCTTCTGGGTGGGCAGGAAGAGCGCGAGCAGACGCGGGCGTTCATGGATCGCCTGGAGAAGCTGCGCCGCCAGCAAGAGTCGGCCGCCGCGCTTCACGCAGAAGTGGTGGAGGCGGTTCGTGAGTTCGCCGCCCCGCGCCCGGTGTTCACCGTGCCCCGGGTTCCGGTGGGCGAGACCCCGCGCGATTCGCTGCTCGCCATGTACCTGGGCTTGTTCGCCAAAGACGAGTAAG
This sequence comes from Myxococcales bacterium, assembly GCA_003158735.1. Lineage (GTDB taxonomy): Bacteria > Myxococcota_A > Polyangia > Fen-1088 > Fen-1088 > Fen-1137. Next base: position 5,749 of record PMLB01000293.1, read on the forward strand.
CGGTGGGGTCTTGAGCGAAATGCGCATCGGACGCGTCGCGCTATCACGAATGACTGAGCCGCGAGCATATAGTGAGGCCACTGACTAGTACCATGCTCTTGTATGCTCTCAACGCAACTCACAACCCGGAAGGCCGTTGCAAAATGCGAAATCTTCGTCACCTCTTGTTCGCCCTGAGCGCAGTATCTTCTCTCGCACTCGGATGCAGTTCGGGAAACGAAAGTCCGCCAAGCTCTGCGCCGCAGGGTGGCGGCGGCTCGACGGGCGGGATCGCTGGGGCCAGTGGGGGAGTTACGGCCGCCGGGGGTGGCGGCGTCACCAGCGTCGCGACCGGCGGCAACAGCGTGACCGGCGGCGCGACTTCTGAAACAGGCGGTGCAACCGGAGGGGTAGCAAGCAGCGGCGGCGCGGGCAAAGGCGGCACCACCGGCGGCCTCGGCGGCACCACTGGCGAACTCGGCGGCACCACCGGTGACCTCGGCGGCACCACCGCAAAGGGCGGCACCACCGGCGGCACCACTGCCACGGGTGGAAAAGGCGGAGCCGGCGGAACGACCGGAGGTGGCACGGGCAGCGGCGGGGCCGTAGCAATCCCGGATGCCGGCCCGGTGGATCCCAACCAGAAGATCACGGTTTGGATGGTTGGCGACTCGACCATGCAGAACTGCAGCGGCACTGGCCAATGCGGCTGGGCCGCTGAATTCCAGCAATACTTCAACGCCAATGCCACCATTTCCAATCAGGCCCGCGGTGGCCGAAGCATCCAGACCTGGATCTGGGGCGACCCCAATGTTTCGAAGACCGCCACCGACGCAAGTGGCGAGTGCCAGGTCATTGATACCAGTACTTACTCCGACAACTTGACGACCATGCTCGATGCGACGAAAGGCATGAAGCCGGGCGACTGGGTGTACGTCGCGTTTGGCATCAACGACGGTACCGCCACGTGCAATCGGCATGTAGGTAAGGCCCTCTTTCAATCCGACCTCGACTTCATGGCCAAGACCATCAGGTCCAAGGGCGCGAACCCGATCTTCGGTACGTCGACGAGCGGGCAGTCATGTTCTGGCTCGACCAACGTTGCCAATCGTGGATTCGGGCCGGAAACCAAGGCCGCTGGCGCCGCCGACGGCGTGCCGGTCGTTGATTTGACGACGCTATCGGTGGCTCTGTACAACAGCCTCAAGCTCTGTCCGGCCGGCAGCACAACCTTCTGGTTCGACGGCACCCATTTCAAGACAGAAGGCGCCACACAAGTGGCGGGCGTGGTGGCCCAGGCCATCAAAGATCAGGGCATTGGTCTCGCCGCCTATCTGAAATAGTCGGACGGCGCCGCAACTGCCCTGCCCCGGCAAGCTCACGGGTTGAAGTTGCAGTATTCAGTCTGTCCGCCGCAGTGGTCGTCCTGCTGCATTCAATCGGACGAATGCATGGAAGCTTTGTTGAGGACAGTGCCCTTTCGCAATGGAACCTCTGAAAGGCAGGGCATACATGTCAAGCTCAGCTTCGCACCCGTCACCTCATGCTCACGCATGGCGGAGCAGGCTTGTGCACATTTCCGGTCTCTTGCTGATTGCGGGATCGCTCGTCGCCTGCTCCAGCGGAGGATCGCCAGGGAGCCACCCGGCCGGCGGTGGCCAAGCGACCGGGGCGGCGTCCGCGACTGGCGGCGTCCTGCCTGCCGCCGGAACAACCACTTCGGGCGGCACCACAACCGCGGGTGGCACTGTGAGCACGACCGGCCAGCCCACCGGCGGCACCACGGCAGCCGCGACGAGTAATGGCGGCACCGTCGCCAGCGGCGGTGTCACGGCGAGCGGCGGTACGCTGCCTAGCGGCGGAACCAGCGCGGGCGGCGGAGTTTCTGGCAGCGGGGGAAACGTCACGGTCGATGCCGGCCTGGGTGGCGGCGGGCATTCCGACACCGGAGGCGCGGCAGGAGCCGGCGGCATGTCCACGGCCGGTGGATCCGCCGCAATCGACGCTGGAACCGGCTCCCACGCTGCCGCCAGCGCAGGGAGCAGCGGGGGCGGGCGCACGGGTGGAAACGCTAGCGGGACCACACCCACGGGCGGGGCCACCGGGACGGGTGGAACCACGGTGACGGGCGGGACCAGGACGGGCGGGGCCACCAGTTCTGCCGGCTGTACCGCTGTCCCGGTGACACCCGATGCGACTCAGCAAGCCCGCAACGTCCTCTGCTATCTCTACAGCCAATACGGCAACCACATTCTCTCAGGGCAGGAGGAGGGCGGAAGTGATCTCGAGGTCAACTACATCTTCACGAATACCGGGAAATACCCCGCCATTCGCGCTTTCGAGGCGAACAGCGATGGCGCTGCAACCCGCTGCCTCACCTATTGGAACGCCGGGGGCTTGTGCATGTTCGGCTATCACATGGGGGCGCCAGGAACAGCCGACGGTTATGCAGGCTCACAGACGAAAATCGCGGGTGAAATCGACAAGGCGCTGACTGCTGGATCGAACGAGAACACGGTCTTCAACCAACGACTCGACGCGATTGCCAACCGGATGCTGATGGTCCAAGCCGGAAACGGCGTGGTCATCTACCGGCCCTTCCACGAGGCCGGCGGCACCTGGTTCTGGTGGAGCATGGAGGGAGGAGCCCAGTACGTCCGCCTGTGGAAGTACGCCTTTGATCGCGTAATCAACACAAACGGCGTGAAAAACGCGCTCTGGCTGCTCCCCTACGATGGTTCTCCTGACGCCTCGTTCTACCCTGGCAAAGAATACGTCGATATCGGCGGCGCCGACAACTACAACAAGGCCTACGACTACAGTCCGATGACGTCGATATTCACTGCCGCGCGCACCATTTTCGGTACAACCATGCCCATTGCTTTGCACGAATGTGGGCCTGTCGTGGATCCCGATCAGTTGCAGTCGAGCAAGACCAATTGGGTCTTCTTCAGCATCTGGACCCAGCCCTATCCCGAGCAGTACAGCACCGTGGCTGAATTGCAGAAGGTCTACAGCAGCAGCTACGTGGTTTCGCGCGACGGAGTACCGAATCTCAAGTAGACGCCTACGGCACAACCGTCAGCGTGTAAGAGGCGAAGTCCGCCCCGCCGCGACTGTCGTGCAAGACCAGCCACAGCAACACGACC
>PMLB01000365.1 GCA_003158735.1 Myxococcales bacterium
GCCGAACACAGGGAAGAGCTGCTCCATCAGTTCATACAAGAAGGTGCTCTGCTGACCGAGCTATCGAGCCAAAGCGCGGGCATTGTGCAAGCCCGAGACATCGGCGAATACACGACGCCGGCTGGGCAGTGGATGCCCTACATGGTTCTTGAGTGGCTCGATGGCGCGCCCCTCGACGCCATCCTTCAGCAAGACCAGCGCCAGGGGCTAGCCTGGACCGAGGACGAGGTCGTCGGGTTTCTCAAGAGGATCCTGCCCATTCTCGATGTGGCGCACCGACGAGGCATCGCCCACCGAGACATCAAGCCGGCCAACATATTCATCATGGGCAGCGGGGCTCGCGCGCCCGAAACGCCCTGCAAGTTGCTGGATTTCGGCGTGGCGAAGATGGTTTCCGAACACGCCAAGCTCAACGCGGCGCTTGCGAAGACCGGCGTGGCCATTACCTCTTTCACGCCCCGGTATGGAGCGCCTGAGCAATTCGCGCGGAGCTACGGCGCAACCGGACCATGGACAGACGTGTACTCGATAGCCTTGGTGGCAAGCGAGATGCTGGCGGGCCGAGTCGCGCTACAGGGAGAGGATCTCGTCCAGTTCGGATTCTCCTCGGCCAATCCCGCGCAGCGACCCACTCCCCGCTCCCTGGGAGCGCAGGTCTCAGACCAACTGGAAGCGGTGTTTGAAAAGGCCCTGGCGGTACGGCCTGCCGAGCGCTTCCCCAATGCGGGAGAGTTTCTCGACGCCAGTCTTGCGGCGGCGGGGCAGGGCACGCCCATCGCTTTCAATCCGGCTATAACGTCCCGACCGCAGTCTGCCCCGTCTCCGAGTGCTCAGCTCGCCCCCACGGTTCTCGTCCCGTCCGAGACCCAGATGGTTTCCGCTTCAACGACGAAACCAGGGCCTCGCCCGCCGAAACAAAACATGCTGGGGATGGCGCTGCTCATGCTCATCGTGCTCGCCGGCGGTACCGTGGTGTTCAGCGCTACCGAACTCAAGGGTGCGAGAGAAACCCGCGCGTTCATTTCTTCAGTGGTTGACGTTGTTAGAGAAAAGGCGGCCCAGTGGCTCCCCGGCCTGCGCAAGAGCGCTCAACAGGTCATCGATCGCGCGGTAGCCAGCCTGCCCAGCGTGGGCGGTCAAGTCGGAACCTCACCCGAGTGCCCGCCCGGCACACGACGTGTGATCTCGCTTCCAGCCAACGACCAGAACGCGCAAGACAAACCCGGTGAGCCAGCCCAAGACAGCGCGAGCAAGACCGTCTGTGTCGACGAGCACCCGGTCAGCGAAGTCGACTATGCCGCATGCGCCGTGTGTGAGCAGCCAAGACCGCCCAGTTCGAAGGTCAAGATGAAGACCAGAGCGCACTCCGAGTTCTGCGCCACTGGGAAAGACCCGGCAGCGACTCCGATTCAATGCACGACCTGGAAGCAAGCAGAGGCCTACTGCCAGAGCCGCGCAGCCAAGCTCCCCACCGAAGATGAGCTGCGCGCTGCCACCGAGGCCACGGCGGCTCAGGCAGCGATGGAGTGGACCCAGGCGGCGCCCAAGCCGGGCCGTGAGAGATTGGGCCCCTTTCGCTGCGCCAGCAGCCCGTAGGTTTGTCTCATCTTTGTCCTCCTGCTAGGCGACGCATTTAAGCCATTGTAGTCCAGTACGGCCAAAAACGGCTAGCCACGAAACACGGTTGGAATGCCTTGGGCCCGCGTAGTAGATACCGCGCTCGCTTGTTGTTCGCGTGACTGAAGACCGGCGAGCGGAAGGAATAGAGGAATGAACTCTGGCAGTGTTCGAGATACGAACCTCATCAGCGACGAGACCGCTGCATCGGTCTGGGCGGATGTGCAGAAGATTCGCGCTGAAGCGCCGCTGGTCCACAACATCACCAACTATGTGGTCATGAATGCCACGGCCAACGCGCTGCTTGCGATTGGCGCCTCGCCGGTGATGGCCCACGCCATCGAGGAAGTGGAGGAGATGGTCCGACACGCACGCGCGCTGGTGCTCAACATCGGCACCCTGAGCGCGGCTTGGGTGGAGGCGATGGTCAAGGCAGGACAGGCGGCCCGGCAGCGGGGCATCCCGGTGGTGCTCGATCCAGTGGGCAGCGGCGCCACAGAGTATCGCACCGCCACCGCGCGCCGGCTGCTTGAGCAAGTCGGGCCGACCATCGTGCGCGGCAACGCCTCGGAGATCCGTTCTCTGATTCGCGCCGGGGCCGGACCCAAGGGCGTGGACAGCCAGCACACCCCCGACGAGATCCTGGGAGAGGCTGAGGCGCTTTCCCGCCAATGGCACTGCGTGGTTTCGGTCAGCGGCCCGGTCGACATCGTGGTGGCGGGCGACGCCGTGGTCCGGGTGGCGAACGGTCATGCGATGATGGCGCGGGTCACCGGCATGGGCTGCACCGCGACCGCCATCACCGGTGCTTTTGCCGCCGTGAATCCCTCACCTTTGCAAGCAGCCGCGCACGCCATGGCCGTCATGGGCCTAGCCGGTGAGATCGCCGCCCAGCCTGCCCAGGGCCCCGGAACCTTCTTCCCGCATTTTCTGGATGCGCTGCACGGGCTCGACGAATCCCACATCGCCCGAGATCTGCACATGCAAGGCCGCGACAGGAGTGCATAGCGAATCATTGGAAAGGTGCGCGCACATGATCGAGGCGACCGCGGCGGGGAACGCGATGGGGTGTGCCTCGCGATCGGGGCAGCCCTTCCGGTGACGCACAGAGAAAAGAGGGCTTCTTTGGACTATGCTCCAGCTATCATAGACTCCCCAGGTGATCGAAGACCAGGCGACCAGCAGGATGGGGCGGCAGGAACGGATTCAGGAAGAGCAGTACGAATTCCCCTACCACTATATTCCTGTTCTGCGTGGAAACGATTTTTCGCAGATCCGGCACTACCCGTGGGGATACCGCTATCTCGGCCGGCTGCAAATGGCCTTCGAGATTCTCGATGGCTTGCCTTTTCGATCGCTTGTCGATCTGGGCTGCGGTGATGGCCGCTTTCTGCGCGAAATCGATCGGCGTTATCCGGGCCGGACCTTGCTGGGCATCGACCATTCGGTCCGCGCCATCGCATGGGCCAGGGGCTTGAATCCCAACCTGGCTTTCGAGGAGCGCGACATCACGGTAGGGCCGCTTCCGGGTGGGCACGACGTGGTCACGCTGCTTGACGTGATTGAACACGTGCCGCCGGTGTCTCTGCCTTCTCTTCTGGCCGTGGCGGCGGCCGCTCTTCGGCCGGGTGGCCACCTGATCGTGACCGTGCCCTCCACCAACATGCCCTTGGATGCCAAGCACTACCAGCATTTCGATCGGCACACGTTGGACACCCTGCTGGCCAAGGATTTTTGCGACCGGCGCACCATTCCCTTCGATGGCAAGCGTCTCTTGCCTTGGCTTCTTTGGGCCGCGATGGGCGGAGGCGGCCGGCACTACGTCGTCACCTCACGGCTGGTTTCCAATCTCCTCATGCGCTGCTATCGCAAGTGGTCGCTCCACGACACGCGGGAATCACGCTGCCAGCGTCTGGCCTGTGTGGCGCGCCGACCGGAAACCTGAGAGGAATCGAGGGGCATGCTCGACGGAATGAAAGCGAAGGCCAGACTGCTATTGGGCCTGCTCGACGGAGAGATCGCTCGCGGGGGACCCCTGTACGTGAATGTGGACGCCACCCATCGCTGCAACCTGCGCTGCTCCTACTGCCGTTGGCACTCGCCACTGCTGAAAGAAACGCTGCTCGATCGGACCGCGCGCAAGGACATCGCCCCGGCAATCTTCGACGGATTGTGCGCGGATCTGGCCGCGCTGGGGACGCAGAAAGTCCAATTCGTGGGGGCGGGCGAACCCATGCTTCACCCGGCCTTCTTCGACCTGGTTCGCAGCACGAAACGGCACGGGCTACAGATGGTGGTCTGCACCAACGGGACCCGCTTGGCGCGGGATGGGGCCCGAAAGTTGGTGGATTCGGGCATCGATCTGCTGCGCATCAGCCTGGCTGACCCGACGGCGGATGCCTACGCCGCTCGCCATCCCTACTTGGGGCGCAGCGCATTCGATGATCTCGTACAAGGCGTGACCGAGCTGTCGCAGGAGAGGAACGCCAGAGGGTCGCGCACACCGGTCCTGGAATTGTCTGTTCCCATCGACCGGGACAACATGAGCCAGCTCGACGACATGGTCAAATTGGCGCGAGCCACCGGCATAGACCGGATCCACTTCTCGGTGGTGTTCGACTTCAACCAGAAGGAGCTGACATCTTTCATGCTGGACGATGGTGAGGTTTGCCGCGCACGTGAGCATTTGCGCCAGGTACGGCCTGTGATCGAGGCGTCAGGCTTGCGGCACAACATCGACGACGTTCTTCTGCGCTACCAGACACAGCGGAAGGTCCTGGCCAAGGTGCCGTGCTACAGCGCCTGGTTCTACAGCATGGTGGACACGGACGGACGCGTGCGAGTCTGTCAGCGGACCAAGGTGGTCATGGGCGATCTGGGACGTGAGTCGTTCCGAGAGATATGGAATGGCCCAGCCTACCGCGGATTTCGCGGGGCGAATCGCGGAGGAAACGCCGACCTGGGTCCTGACTACGATTGTGACTTCTGTCCCCATCTGGTCAACAACCATCGCGTGCACACGCGGTTTCGATGGTTGGCTTTCATGCCGTCGGGGGTCTCCTGGCTGCGGAGAGTCCGGTCGTGATGTCGGAGGGCGCATTCGATCTGTCGGTGATCATTACGGCCTACAATAGCCGCGACACCGTGTGCGCCTGCTTGGCGTCGCTGGACGCGCAAAAGACGTCGCACAGGTTCGAGGTGCTGTTGGTAGACAGCGGGAGCGATGGCACGGCGGAACTGGTGGCCGCCGAGTTTCCTCAGGTGCGTCTGATTCGTTCGGCAAAACGGCTCTATGCCGGGGAAGGGCGCAATTTGGCCATCCCTCAGGCGGAGGCGCCGTTGATTGCGTTTCTGGATGCGGATTGCCACGTGGAGCCCGATTGGGTCGAGGCCGTGCTGGCCGCCCAGCAGCGCCCGAATCTGGTGGCCGCCGGTGCTGTCCACAATGGCTCGACCGGATCGCTGATGGGTTGGGCGTACTACTTTTGCGAGTTCAACCTGTGGGCGGCCGCACTGAGTGCGCCTGCGCGCGAGATCGACGAGGCCGCGGGCTGCTGCCTCTCGATGAAGCGGGAGGCTTTCGAGCGTTTTGGCCCATTTCCCGGGGGCAGCTACTCCTCGGACAGCGCCTTTGCCCGGCGAATGCAGGCCGCCGGCCACCGAGTGCTTTTCTGGCCGTCTGCTCGGGTGTATCACCACTACGACCGAGGCCTGCGGGATTTTCTTGAACACCAGGCCCTGCACCGCCGTGGCTACGCTGCGGTGCTGTGCCGTCAGCGCCGCCTTTCGCGCTGGCATCGTCTGGGGCGAATCCTGGGCCTGCCATTGCTGCCCGGTGCGCTGTCGTGCGCGCTGATCTATCGACTGGGCAGGACGCCAGAACTCTTCCGTCCGTTGGCCGCGGCCGCGCCGCTTGTATGGCTAGGCTTCTGGGCACGAGCCTGGGGTGAATTCACCGGCTACCTCCGGCCCGGGGACTGATCAGAGCCGAAGCCGCCGGCGAACGGCGGCCAGCACGGCGGTCCTGCTTGGGTTGACCAGGGGCACGAATACCTGATCCAGCATGGGGCAGAAGCAGCAGTGCGGTGGCGGGTGCCGGCGGTAGGCCTGCCAGGCTTCGCCTTGCCACAGGGTCGGTAGTTCCTGATCGAGGAGGTTGCCCATGACCGGCTCGTGGGTGTACTCGACGACGTTACACGGATGTACATCACCGTTGGCCAGCACCAGCGCCATCTCACGGGGGATGGGGCAGTTGGCTGGGCCGTCGTGGTAGTGCGCGGTCGACCACTCCTCAAGCGACAGGCGACGTCGTGAGAAGAGTCTGCGCACCTGTCGGCGCGCAAGCAATCGGACCGGGAAAGGCAATCGGGTTGCAAAGGCCACCAGGCGTGGTTGGACTTTGCCCTGGAAGACCTCCACCAGATCTTGCGGAAGCAGCGCCTCGCCCGTGAGGTTGCCCTCCAGATACGACAGCATCGTGCCCTGCGACCCGAGCTCAAGTTGGAGCTGCAGGATCTCGGGAAGTTCGAGCAGATTCTCGGCACAGAGCAAGGTCTGGGTGATGATTTCAAGATGCGGAAAGCGGTCGTGCAAACCAGCGGCTTGCCGGATGGCCGAGGTTGCCTTGTCCCAAAGACCAGGTAGGGCGCGCATGGCATCGTGAGTCTCGGGCCGTGCGCTGTAGAGCGAAATCATCACCCGGTCCAGACCCGAGGAAACCAGGGCTTCGAGGTCCATGCGACCGAGAAGGCTTCCGTTGGTGTTGAGTTGCGTCTTCATGCCGTGGCGCTTGCCCAAGCGCACCAGATCGGCCAAGTGCGCGTACAAGGTGGGTTCGCCGCCGCTCATGTCAAGTTGGCGCACGCCCAGACCGGCGGCGTGCGCCAGAATGCGAGCCCAGTCGTCCAGAGTTAGTTGCGGTTCGACTTGCGCGCTTCGGTGCAGATCCCGGCGCAGTTTGCAGGTCGGGCATCGCGCCGTACAGCGCAGATCGGGTTTGACGACCAGATGGCGGAGTGGCGGCATAGGCGGAACGGGCGTGATCCGATGGGGTGGACAGATTGGGTACGCAGCCGCCGACAATCGACGGGCAGAGATCACATACTCCATCGAACTCGTGTAGCCCAGCGCCGAGCGACTTCCGGCAGCGATCGCGTCGGGCGCATCTTTCCGCGAGGTGACCAGCATCGTCTAGGCCCCGGGGTTGTTTCAGGGCAGGGAAGCCGGCTCAGTGCCAGACCGGCCCGGAGTCGGTGACGGTCTGGCTCTGCACGTCGCTGCGGAACGGTGAGTTGGCTCCGCTGATGCTGATCGACCCTCCCGAATCAGAGAAGGCCGTTCACGACGTTGACCGCCTTGGATGTCACCGTGTCCGTGGCTGAGGTCAGGCCGGGGCTGCTGGCGGTCAGCGTGATGTCTCCGGCGGTCGTCTGCGAACGAATGAAGACGCGATTGATTCCGCCCTCGGTGTACAGATAGAGGTTGTTGGTAGAATTGAGCATGCCTTCGTTGACCCCACCACGCCAGGTTCCAGGCCCGGTCACCGTGAAAGTGATCTTGGGCTCGTTGATTGGTTGATTATCCGTTGCTTTGGTGGTGGGGCCGGGGGTGGCGGGAACCCGCTGTCCCTTCGCGTCCACGACTTCAACGTCGTACATGACAAAGTCCGCACCATCGGCCTGCAGACCGTTGGGTCCAACTGTCTTGGTCAGCTTGACGGCGGCGGCCGGCCCAGCTGTCGTCAGCGTGTGCTGGCAAGCTTGCGCGCCGCTGGCGTCGTACCCTATGGCCTGGATGGTGCCCGAGGCGAAGGCGACGTTCGCCCAACTGTATTGATAGCCGTTGGTGGCTTTGGTCACCTTCCCTTGTGATTTGTCGTTGACCAGCAAATCCACCGACGAGACGTTGTTGGCCACGACGTACATGGTCTTCGTCGTTCCCGCCGGATAGTTCCAGTGCCCGATGATGTGAATGTCCGGTTTGGTATTCCCGGCCACGCGGAAGGCGTAGTAGGCCTCCTTGGGGATACGGTTGGCATCGACCTTGCCACTCACCCGACAGACGCAGCTGCTCTGCTCGCGTCCGTCCGCATCGGCGTCCGAGAAGTAGATCGAGCCGTAGCCCGAGTATTTGGAATTCGCCGCAGAGGTGTTTCGGATGGTATCGGTTATCAACCAGGTATTGAGCCGGGAAACCTGCCCTGTGGCGAAGCTTTCCGCTGTCTCATTATAGGTGTCGGTGGCCCCTGGAATGAAGCCGCCCACGTGCGGCGGCGAGTAGGCGTCCCAGATCCCTCGCATCCCTTCGTCCCGGTAGTCTTCTTCTTCAAGCTCGGGCCCCTTGTCCCGATACGCGTCTTGATACCCGGAGTTGCCAAGCATCGTGCCGAACCAGTCGGAAGAAACTATTCCACCGGTGTCGCTCATGGTGCGGTCGCCCACGCCGCGCCCACCGTTTGGATCCCACGTGTTTCTCAGCGTGGCCAGGCTGGCCATCTGGGCAGCGGATACGGCGGCGTTGCCGGCCTCGTAAAAGAAAGCGCTCGGATTGTTCCTCAAGTAGATCATGGCGGATTGCATGACGGCCATCCTCGCCGTCCACTGGGCATCCGTCGGATTGGTCGTCTCCTTGTCGCCGGCCGGCACGATGCTGACCACGCCGTATCTGTCAAAGGACTCGAGGTCGACCTTCTGCGGTGTAACGTGCATCCAGCGAATGTAGTTGCTGTTGGCGCCCCTGATCAAATTGGCCGTGTAGTCGTGCATCCAGTCCGGCACGGCCTGGCCCGGCCCGGCCCATTCATTGGTCGAGCGTTGGGCGAAGCCAAGCATATACACAAACCGCCCATTGATATACACGCCGCCCGTGCCGGCGCCTCCCTTGAAGGCAGTCTGCCGGAACCCCGTGACGGTGCTGCGTGAATTAACCACTGTCCCGCCCACAGTCAACGTGGTGACGACCGTGTAGAGATTGGGGAAAAGGTCGCTCCACAGCTTGGCGCCGGTCAAAGGCCCACTCGCCTTGAGCACGGTTGTGGCAGTCGTGGACAGCGAGGCGGCGGTGCCTGAGAATGTTGCGAAGGTCGAGCCGTCGGCCGGATCGATCACCTTGACGCCCAATGTGGCAGTAGCCGCACTCCCGGATTCGTTGCTCACCTCGGCTTCCACGTTCAAGGTCAGATTGCCCGTGTCACCCTTGGGAGTGTTGTTGGTGATATTGGCGTAGGCAGTGCCGTAGATGTAGATGCCCGAGGTTTTCAGGTTCTGGTAGAGCGGATAGGTTTGATAAATCTTGCCCGGCACGTGCAGCCAGACATGCCCCACCAATCCACCGAAGTCCGGGTTGGTGGCATTCGAGTTCCAGTTCTCACCGCCCCCGCTGTTGCTGACGCTAACCGCCAGAACGTTGTCGGTGGTCCCGTCAGCTTTGACATTCGCAGTGATATCGATGCCGACCGCTGAGATACCGTCGCTGAAGGTTCCGACTGAGGTTCCGTTAATATAGAACGTGGCAGTTTCTCGGATCCGTTCGAACTCGACGATGAACTTGTTGCCAGAGAATGTGGCAGGAACCTTGAAATGCTTGCGGTACCACGCCGGTCCGGCGTACATACCGTGGTCGCCACCGCTGTGGTTGATGAGACCTCTGTAGGAATCGATGTCATTGTACGTGTGCGGCGTGCTGACCGAAGTCCAANNTCCATGCTGTAGTCGGCTTCGCTCGGAGGACCGGGGGGGGTGCCTCCAGTTGGAAGCGGTTGGCTAAAACCACCTGCGCCATTGCCACCCTGGGGCGAGACGGTCTGGCCCCCGTTGGTGACCACACCACCCGACGGACCTGTCTGACCACCCGTAGCGGTGACTCCGCCGGTCTTCGCGGTTCCGCCCCCGGTTGCGCCACCGGTAGCAGTGACGCCTCCTCCGCCACCGGAAGCAGTGACTCCACCGGTCTTCGCGGTTCCGCCCCCGGTTGCGCTGCCGCCGGTGCCGGTCACGGTTTGGCCGCCGGCAGAGTTGCCGCCATTGCCGGTCACGGTTTGGCCGCCGGCAGAGCTGCCGCCCTTGCCGGTCACGGTTTGGCCGCCGGCAGAGCTGCCGCCATTGCCGGTCACGGTTTGGCCGCCGGCAGAGTTGCCGCCATTGCCGGGCGCGGTTTGGCCGCCGGCAGAGTTGCCGCCATTGCCGGGCGCGGTTTGGCCGCCAGAATTCCCTGTGCCGCCGGCTGGAGACGAACTGCTTGAACACGCAGACGCCACAAGCGTCGCTGAGAAGACGATGGTGAAAATGGGGCCTTGTCTTTGCATGAAAAACTCCTTCTAAGGTATAAGGGGAAGCAAACGAGTGAAAAGGGTCATTTGGGGCCCTCCAAAAGGGGACCGCTGGCGAAACTCGCCTAAGTGCCTGAAATCACGTGGTCGAAGCTCGTAGGTCTAGACTACAAATGGGCCCGCGGATTCCGTTGGTTCCGGTGCCTTTTGAACAGGTTTCTTCTGCGTCAGAGCCCCCCCGCCGGGTGTTTGCCGCAGGAACTCCGTGTGGACCAGGAAATGGCTGGGATCTTCTCCGTGCTCGCGTCGCGAGTGACCAGGACGCCCGCGACCGGCAGGCAGACGCGACCGTCCCTCAAGCGCCGGCCTGGAGTGCCCACGCGACTTGAGTGCGGTGGGCATTGGGCATGAGCCCATCACAACTGGGATTCGGAGACCCCTTTCGCCCGGCCCACGTCCAACGTAGGGGCGACCTGCGGTCGCCCTCCGGGCGGCAATGCCTTCCCCCGGCACAGGCAGCAACCGTGTCGTCCGACGCGATTGGGCGGTCGAAACGTGCCGGTGGGGCGCCCGCAGGTCGCCCCCACATGCGAGCGGCCTCCCACTCCGAATCCCAGCATCACGACAGCCTGCACGCCAAGTGCGCTGCGGTCGAAGGTTCTGGCACCTTGAGGGCCCGTTGATCAAAATCATTGGTGAGAGGAAGGAGAGCGTTGTACCTTGGCGTATCCAGTGTCAAACATGGGCTCGTGGAGGAATCGATGAGACACACTGTTCTGGCAGCGGTTTTCGCACTCTGCGCCACCGCGGTTCTGAGCTTCGGATGCGGCTCGGGTGCTGCGCCTTCTGCCAACTCGTTCACGAAGATCTACACAGAAACCATCCAACAGAAGTGCACCAACGACTTTTGCCACTACAACGGCGTACCTATACGGTTCAGCGCCCTCGACCTGAGCTCGCAGGTGCGCGCGTACTGGAGCCTCGTCGACCTGCCGTGCATGGCGTCTTGCGCACAAGTTGGAATGCGGGTGCTCCCGGGGCAACCAGAGGCTAGTGTCCTGTACCTGAAGGTCTTGGATCCGCTGCCCGAAGGAACGACCAGGTGCGGAGTTGAAATGCCGGCGGATGCCACTAACTACTCGACCAACTTAGGCGACCCGAGCAACCTAGCGCAGACCTCGACCGTGACGCCTGGACCGGCGCTTCGCATAGAAGAGCAGCAGCGCATCCACGATTGGATCCAGGAGGGCGCGCAGGACAACTAGACGCGCCGGGTGGCACCGACACGTCCCGCCCCCACCAACCTCTCAAGGACAGGTGCGCGTGTTCGCGCCCGGGCTGAGGCCGGCCCAGCCAGGGCCAGAGTACGCTGTGAGTTCCAGCCAGTTGTACGGCGGAAAATCGTTGGGACAGCAAATCAGCGACTTCGGACACTGCGCACCGGGCCAGAGCGGACCTCCGCACACGCACTGGGTAAAGGTGATCCCGGTGCAAAGAGCGTAGGAAATTCCGGTGCAACCTGGGCAGCTGTCGATGGCGACGTAGTACCCAGTTGTGCAGGTTGGCTGAGGATTCCAGGGGTTATTGGGGTCATAGTTAGGGATATCCTGGGGATTCCATGGTTTGGCGCCAGTAGTGATCGGCTGAAACGATTGCGGGCTCTCGTAGCATGACAGGCCGGTGGCGGCCGCCATCAATGCTGCAACGCCAACAATGATTGAGGATCGCAGGTTCATTTGCACTCGCATGGTTCCGCCTCCCGGAGCACCGGGCCTATAGGAAATAGAGGAAGGTCGACTCGACGCGGTTGTTGTGGACGCTGGTGCCGTCTGCCAGTTTCTGGTCGACGCGTTGATAGGAAAGGCCTATCCGAACAGCGGGGGTCAGGTCAAAGAAAATGTTCCCGTCCACATACCGCGAAGACTGGAATACGCCCAACGAATTGATCCATGGCTGACCGGGCGCAACAGGCGGATAGAAGCTCGCGATGTTGTTGGACTTTCCCTGACTGTAGTTCCCGCTGACAAAGACGCGCCCCGTGGGGGGCAGGTAGTATTGGAGGCCGAAGATAAATGTCTGCCAATTGATGGTGTGAACGCCGTCGATCCGATCGAACGCCACCAGTCCGGGATCGACGTTGGGCGCGTACGGGCGGCCGACCAGGGGTGCGGCCCCGAGCGCGTCCGGCACTGCGACTCCCAAATAATCCCACGGGGTTCCCGGGGGCAAGCCGTACGCATTGGGCATGGTCGCGCCTGCGGTCATTCCCGTATATTGGTCGGCGTCACCGGTACCTATCACAAACTCTCCGGTTAGGGTCAACGCGTTTCCGCGGTCCGTGCCGTCCCTCGCAGGGATGATGGGAAGAAGCACGTTGGCTGCCAGTGCCCACCCAATCAGTGGTATCGGCGAGGTCGGCAGCGGTGCATGCGGGTCGACCTTGAACTGGCGCACCATGCCAGATACACCGATGGAGGCCGCCCGCGCATCAGTTCCACCGCTGCCCGGGGTCGAGATCCCCTTCCAGTGGTTGATGGCGAGGCGCAAGCCCGCTTGGCCATCCGGCACCGCGGAATCGCGCTGAGCCGGGCGGAACGCCCCGGCCGCGATGTCGAGGTTGGCTCTATTCCATGCGAAGGTGTGGCTCAGGCGAAGCTGCACCGTTCGATTGAACAATTCATTGGGCAGCCCGAGAAAACCGCACGAGGCTCCGAAAAAGTAGTTCTGCCACCCCAGCAGATAGTACGTCTGGCCCACCACGGCGTCGACGAAGTCATCCTCGATCTTCAAGTACGCATGCCGAACACGAAATGCGGCGTTGTTGAAATACGCGGCTTCGGTCGTGGCACCGGAGCCCGATGCCAGCCCGGGCGATCCCCCACCGCTGTTGATGCTTGGCTGATTGCCAAACAAGTCGAACTCGAGCACGGCCGATGGGCGAATGCCGTGGAATTCTGGAGATTCTGCTTTGAATCCCAGCCGGCTGTTTCGAATGGTGGCCTGCAGGCGCGGGTTGCGATTGGCCTGCATGGTGGGATGAGCAACCACGTTGTTGTTCAATCCG
>PMLB01000081.1:0-10303 GCA_003158735.1 Myxococcales bacterium
CTGACCGCGCTGGTGTTCATGCTGACCATCGGGGACAAAACCCGGATCGAGCGAAGTCGCACGACGGGCGCGTATTTCGGACTTCGACCGCGCAAGGGTCAGTCGGGCGACGACGATCCGCAGCTACGGATCACGAAGGCCGGGGACGGCTTCGTACGACGGCTGCTGGTCAACAGCGCGAACTATATTCTCGGGCCATCGCTGGGGCCTGGCGCTGGCCCAGCGCGGGGGCAAGAACGCCAAGAAGCGAGCCAAGGTCGCGGTCGCGCGAAAGCTGGGCGTACTGATGCATCGGCTTTGGGTGACCGGCGAAGTCTACGAACCCCTCGGATATCACGAAAGGCAGCTGGCGGAAAAGGCCGCCGCATAGCCAGCAAGGGCAAAGGCAGGACATGCCCCGCGCAAACCGTACCCAATCTCTCGCACACCGCCGAACCCCGCTTGCCCACCGCACGGGATATCGTGCGAGCGTGCTCGGGGGTATCAAGGGTACGCACTCGTCGGGGACGCCTCGCGCCGGCTTCGCCGCCCTTGACACCCCCTGTGCGCGCTCGGAGCGCCGCTGGCTATGCGGAGGGCAGGCTCGACCGGGCCATGCTTGCCGCTGCCGGCCTAATAGAACCGTCATCACATTTCTCACCCCGAGGCACTCATCAGCATCAGCCTTCCAACACGTCGCTATTGCAGGAGGTCGAAAGACCACGAACCGCCCCGTCCGGGCGACTGCGCCCACGAACTCAAGCCCTTGAGCTTGCGAGCGAGATTGCAGCGCCCGAACGGATCGGACCCCAACATGCACCGGGCCTCTCAACCGGCCCCTCGTTGAGTGCGAATGGAAGCGTGGCGGAGCGGTATTCCGCCCTCCTGCAAAAACGGCATTCCCGGAAGGCTGCTGCCGCAGCCAGGCGGATGATGGCAAGGAGGAACCTGGCCCGGCGCTGGAGGGCGAGGATCTCGGCCTGGAGTTCCTGCTGGTCCATGGCAAGGACCTCGGCGGAGACGACGGGACGGGGGCCGCGACGGATCCAACTTGCGGCGGTAGAGCGCGGGACACCGAGGTCACGGAAGAGCATGGGGTCGCGTTCCTCGCAGACGAGGTCGCGCATGCGGTGGTCATAAGCACGACGGCAGGGTGAGGCTGGCATGCGTCAAGGTTGATCGCTGTGCGGGCCTTGGGGCAAGTCAGGGCAGGGCGAATTCCTTCTGCAATTTCGCGCTTGTTGCAGTTGTAACGCCTGATCTCCAGAATGTCCTGGTGCGCAGCTGGGCGAAGGACAACCCTAGATCGCGTAACATCGTATCTTCGACTTTTGTTTACTATTGTACGCATTCTGTCTGCGGTGTAAGAGATCCGGTCACATGCGGCCGCTTCCTTCAGCTTCGTCGCCCGCTCCTGGCCAGACGGCAGAGCCATGGGTTTCCGTCGACGACGTCGCCGCCCATCTCGGCGTGCGGAAGGACTCGATCTACCGCTGGATCGAGCACCGTGGATTGCCAGCGAAGAAGATCGGCAAGCTCTGGAAGGTGAAGCTCTCTGAGGTCGACGAGTGGGTGTGTGCTCGCGGCGCGAGCGGAGGATCACGCGGCGCAGGCTCGTCCTCCAAGTCGGCCGGTCGACCGCAGAGTGAGGGATTTCCAACGCGAGGGTTCGTACTCGTCATCGACGATGATGATTTGGTTCGCGACGCTCTCGGTGATTTTCTTTCAGACGAGGGCTACGGGTCGCTCCTGGCTTCCGATGGTGGCGAGGCGCTGAAGCTTCTCGCCTCGATCTCCCCTCGGCCGAGCCTGATCATCCTTGACCTCAAGATGCCGAATGTCGACGGCTGGCAGTTTCGCGAGCAGCAGGGGCGCGATCCGAGTCTCGCTTCTATTCCACTCATCGTGGTGACGGCGGTTCCGAATGCGAGCATGAACGGTGCGACCGTGCTGCGTAAGCCGCTCCATCTCGATCAGCTCGCGAACGCCATCGAGCGAAGCCTCTCGGCGAGCGCAATGCCCCCGCAGGCCTCGCAGGGGATCCCTGATCAGGGCCGAACGACGCCCAGAGAAACAGCGTTGGTGCCAGCCGGTTTGCCGCCGACGCCTTCCCTACACCGAGAATGAAAAGGAGATGCGATGCCTTTAGAAATGAGTTCGAAGCTCCTCGAGGTGCTCGAGAAGCACGAGGCCGAGGTCCTCGCCGAATGGATCAAGGAACAGATCGGCGCAACGACGCTCCGGCCTGACCTCTTGAAAGAGGGGGAGTTGCGTGCGCAGTGTACAAAGTTCATCAAGCTACTTCGCGAAGCCATCCTGGGAAGCAATATTTTCGACATTCAGCGGCCGCACTGGACGCCTGTCCGAGACATGCTCGGCGAGATCAGCCGTTCACGAGCGCTGCAGGGCTTCAGCGCCTCCGAGACTGCGACCTTCGTCTTCTCGATCAAGCAACCNNACCGTTCTATTCGACAAGCTCGGTCTTTACACAGCCGAGATGTTTCAGAAGTCGCGCGAGGAGATCATCGGTCGCCAGCAACAAGAGATGTTCGAGCTCTCCGCTCCGGTGGTGGAGCTCTGGCAGGGCATCCTCGCGCTGCCCGTGATCGGAACGCTCGATTCAAAGCGCACACAACTCATGCTAGAGACCCTGCTCGAGCGGGTTGCCGCGACCCAGGCAGAGGTGGCCATCGTCGACATCACGGGCGTTCCGGCCATGGACACCCTTACGGCGCAGCATCTGATCAATACCGTGAACGCCACGCGCCTCATGGGCGCCGAGTGCCTGATCTCCGGCGTGCGGCCGCAGATCGCCCAGACGATGGTTGGCCTGGGCGTGAGTTTCGCCGACGTCGTCACCAAGTCCACCATCGCTGGTGCGCTGGCCATCGCGTTCAAGCGGCGCGGCCTGGGGGTCAGGTCTTTGCAACCATCCGAAGAACACGGGGCATAGCGGGAGGAACGGGCCTTGGAGCGCATTCCCATCCTTCGAATGGGCGAGTTCTTGCTGGTCACCATCCAGGTGGACCTGCACGACCGACTCGCTACGAAACTGCAAGATGATCTCGGCGCAAGCCTGGCGAGCACCGGGGCGCGCGGCGTCCTCATCGACATTTCGGCGCTCAATACCGTCGACTCCTTCATCGCCCGGGTGCTGGGCAACATCGCGGAAATGTCCCGCGTGCTCGATGCCGAAACGGTGCTGGTTGGAATGCAGACCACAGTCGCCATGACGCTCGTCGAAATGGGCGTCTCCTTGCCAGGAATTCTCACCGCTCTCGATGCGGAGAAGGGCATGAAGCGCCTGCGCACGGCGATGAGGAAGGGACGCGCCAATGCGTCTCATAGACAGTGAGACCGTGGCCATTCGCCAGGAGACGGACCTCCTTCTCGTTCGCCAGCTCGTGCGGCAGCGCGCGGCCGAGCTTGGTTTCAGGAAGCTGGGGCAAACCAAAGCGGTTACTGCTGCGAGTGAGATCGGACGCAACACGCTCATTCATGGCGGTGGCGGGAAAATGCTCTTGCAGACATACGTGGAACTTGCTCGTCGCGGGTTGCGGCTCACGTTCGAAGACCACGGGCCAGGCATCGCGGACGTCGAGCGAGCCATGACCGACGGGTACACGACGGCCGGCGGGCTGGGCCTCGGCCTTGGCGGTACCAAGCGACTGGTGGACGAATTCGACCTCGCATCCAGTGTGGGCATGGGCACGCGCGTGACGGTGACGCTGTGGACTTGAGCCTGCCGCCGAGTGACGTCATGTGCTGGTCGGTGGCCATCGAAGACATAACCGGCGCTGTTGAGGCTCGAAGGATGGCAACGAGGCTCGCTGAAGTACTCCAGTTCAGTGAATCCGACGTCGGCCGTGTTGCGCTCGTTGTCACCGAGGCAACGACCAACATCGCTCGGCACGCAGGGCGTGGCGAGATCCTCCTTCGTCGCACGACCATGGATGCCACCGCTGATTTTGAACTTCTCGCTCTCGACAACGGACCCGGCATGACCAATGTGGCTGCGTGCATGAGGGACGGATTCTCAACCGCAGGATCGAGCGGCGACGGAATGGGGGCCATTGCCCGTCTGTCGACGACGTTCGACATTTTCTCGGCGCCTGGCAAGGGGACTGCGCTCTTCTCTCGGATCTCTGTGCGCCGGGAACGATCCCTTGGGTCTCAGCTGCTATGGGGCGCGGTCGGCGTGCCCATGCTCGGTGGGGACGTTTCCGGGGATGGGTACGCGGTAGACGAGGCCCCCGGCCGGAGCAGGATCCTGGTCGTCGACGGCGTGGGACATGGGATCCACGCCTTCGATGCCGCGCAGAAAGCGATTGGCGGGTTCCACAGAATGTCGGATGAGGGGCCCGCGTCGCTTCTGCGGGCACTCGACCAAGATCTGCGAGGCACGCGCGGCGCCGCAGCGGTGACCGTCGACATCAGCTGGCCGGATCGCGAGGTGCGATACGCTGGCGTTGGCAACATCGCGGGCATGCTGCTTTCGCCAGGCGAGAAAGGCACCGGCCTTGTCTCTCACCCCGGCACGCTCGGTCAGGCGACAGGACGCGTTCAGGAGTTCACGCGCCGTTGGCCGGCCAGGGCGCTCCTGGTGGTGCATTCGGACGGTCTTTCGAGCCGCTGGGATCTGGAAACGTATCCGGGGTTGAGCCAAAGGGACCCGAGCCTCATCGCTGGCGTCTTGTATCGAGACTTCCATACTCGCAACGACGACGTGGTGGTTCTCGTTTGCCGCGAGCGCGACCCCCGTTTGAAGGAGGCTACGTGAAGGCCGCCCTTCTCACGACCGAGATCCGCACCGAGGAAGACTTGGTACTCGTACGGCAGCGCGCACGACAGATCGCCGAGCTTTTGAACTTTACCGCCCATGACCAGACCCGCATCGCCACCGCCGTCTCCGAGGTGGCGCGCAATGCCTTCCAGTACGCGGCAGGCGGACGCGCCAGCTTCGGGATCGAGGGGGAGGCGCCCGCGGCGTTTGTCATCCGCGTGACGGACCACGGTCCGGGCATCGCAGACGTCGAGGCGGTGCTGAGCGGTCGATACAGGTCGAAGTCCGGGCTCGGCAGGGGAATCGTCGGAGCTAAGCTGCTCATGGATCGGTTCCAGCTCGCGTCTGATCCGGGAAAGGAAACTACCGTCGAACTGGCGAAAACGCTGCCAAAGGACGCGCCAATGCCGACGCCGGCGATCCTGGCAAGGATCGTCGCAGAGCTGGCCGGTCGCGTGGCCCCGAGCCCCATGGAGGAAGTCCGCTACCAGAATCAAGAGCTGCTCCAATCGCTGGAGGATGCCCGACAGGCCGCGGAACGACTGCAAGAGCAGCTCGACTTCACCCGTGCCATGGCCGGCAGCCTTGTCGAGGGTGTCATTGCCGTCAATCTCGAGGGACACGTCACGTTCTTCAATCGTGCAGCCGAAGGACTGCTTGGCTGGGCAAATAGGGACGCTCTCCATCGACCGCTCGGCGAGATCACTCGATTTGCCGCAGTCGACGGCAGCGCTGTTGCGTGTCCCCTCGATGAAGTGATGCGGACTGGCCAAAGCATCAGCAGTGATGAACACGTCCTTTTGCGCACAGATGGATCGTGGTTGCAGGCAACCTATTCCTCTGCGGCCATACGACGCGGCGACTGCACAACCGGTGCGGTCATTACCTTTCAGGACGTGAGCGATCGAAAGCGGGCGGAAAAGGAGCGCGTGGGCTTTATCGAGGATCTCCAGCGAACAGCGCGCTTCAACGAGATGTTTGTCGGAGTCCTCGGTCACGATTTGAGAAACCCGCTGAGCGCCATTACCACGAGTGCAAGCCTCCTGCTCAGGCGAGCGGATTCCGAGCCAATCTCCAAACCCGCCACTCGAATTCTCGCCGGCGCCGAGCGGATGGTCAGGATGATCGACCAGATCCTCGACTTCACGCGCATTCGCCTTGGTACCGGGCTTCCGGTTGACGCAAAAGCGATGGATCTTGGCGACCTCACAGGCGCGATCGTCGCGGAGTTTCAGGGCGAAGGAGGCACGCAGCAGATTCAGTACGAGTGCTCAGGAGATCTCGCGGGCACGTGGGACCGCGATCGCCTCGGGCAGGTGCTTTCCAACCTCATGGGCAATGCGCGCCATCACGGAGAGTCCGGAACGCCCATCTGCGTGGGCATCGATGGCCAGTCAACGGACTTTGTGATGGTGAAAGTGAACAACCGCGGCGCAATCCCTCCCGACCTTCTGCCAGTCATCTTCGAACCGCTTCGCATGGGGAAGAGTAGGCATGCCGGCTCGAAAGGACTCGGGCTCGGGCTCTTCATCACGCAGCAGATCGTTGCTGCTCATGGCGGGAGCATCGGCGTAGAATCGAATGAGGCGAGTGGGACGACGTTCTCCCTTCGACTTCCTAGAACACCGAACAGCTTGAAAGCTCAATAATCGCGCGGCCCTCTGAAACGGTAGGGCCGCCACGAAGTGGCGGTCGATGACTTCAAGGTTCTGTACGGTCGCTGGCCCGTGCTGGCCGACACACAGGGTTTTCTCATTGCCAGTGCCGGCGAACCGATGCCGCAGGAAGGGCTGGCTGCCTTCACCATACCCGCATGCGCGTCACCAGTTTACTGACGTCGTGTGAGCAAAACAGTAGCCATCGGGGGCTTCTGGGTGTGACAGCCGCACCGTGTCGCCTGTCCGTCCGGTACGTTTCCTCCTAAGGCCCTTTGAGGCACTCGCGCCAAGAAGATCCCAGACCAGTTGCGACCAATCGCAGGAACCGATGCAGTCTTCGTGGCCTTCGAAGACACGACCAGAACGCAGCACCAGAAAGCTGACCAATTCAGATGCAAGATCGCCGTGGTCGTGCAGGAGATCATCGGGCATACGCGAGCCAATGGGATAGGTTCCGGGCGCCATCAGGAGGCCGCTGTCTGGATCGTCTGGTCCACGATTCCCCATACGACCGTCGGACCGGGATCAGGACGGACCGCACACGACCCTCGGACCGGGATCAGGATCAGTCTGCTTCCGCCCCGCTGACCGCACGTTGGCATCATCTATTCTGCGTCTTCCCCATACGACCCTCGGACCGGGATCAGGGATCAGCGTCGGACCGGGATCAGCGCCCGGACCGGGATCAGCGCTCGGACCGGGGTCGGGGGGACCGACGCGGTGGTGGCTCTACTTTCCATCGGTGCAACGCAAGTCGGCGCCGAGCAAAGAATCGTATCGCTCAAGCAAGGGGCCGACTTGCGGCTGCAGGGTCGTTTCGGAAAAGAGGAAAAGCAGGCTGTGCCCACGTACCTTCGACCGGAACATGGTCAAAATGGGTAGGGCGAAGTTGGAACGACCTGCCTTGACGACGGCTCTGTACGCAGCCGTCAGCTGCTTGCACTTGGGGAACTCGGCCACCAGGAGCCCGACGTGCAGAGGGCCGGCCGACGTATGCGCATGCAGATGGGCTTCATCTACGCGAGCCGCCAGGCGGAAAGCCTGGGCACCGAAGTCCTTGGCAAGCCATGCCAGCCTGTCCTTCCGCTCGGGGTTGTCCACGAGGATCTGCCAGTCGTTCCAAGAATGCAGAGACAACGATGCGAAGATCGCCTCAAGAGCGCTACGAAAGTCAGCGGGTGCATTTTCGACCTGGACAGGCACCGCGACGGCGCCAGCCTCGATGCTTGACCGGGCGGGAGTCGCCGCCGGCGGGGTTGCAGCAGCCGGTGAAGGGGCAGCCTTACTCGACGACGCCGATCCTGGGCAAGCGGCCAGCATCACCAGGACCAGTGCCGCACTGCCGGCGGCACCGCAGCGCCTCAGCGGAGCGTAACGGCTGGCGGTGTTGCCGGCAGGTAGGTAATCGTCATGCATGCAGAATCACCGATCTCCTTCAGCTGAAGCGCAAGGGTAGGTTGGCTCGTCCCGGACAACTGGACGAGAAACCGATTGAAGGCCACGAAGCCGTCGGGACCACCACAGATTTCGATACAGCCCGCAGTCGCATAGAGCTGTGTCTTCGGATCGTCCGGCCCGTCGTGGATCAAGTAATTCCCGTGAACCTGCCAGGCGCCATCTTCGCGGGATGGAAAGCTGTGGACTTTGTACGTAGGGATCCACCGTCGGATCGCGTACCTGTAGTGGTGGCTGAGCCCCACGATTCGCGGCGTGGTGTTCCCGATGGCGCGATGAACGCCAAATCGCAGCACTTCGAAAACGCGCCGGACTTCGATGTTCGAGGCATCCCTGCCAACGACCGTCAGCCCGTAGGTGGGCACAACGTAGACTTGGCGATCCGAGTTGGGATAGGACCACGTGTAAGCCGTTCCGACCGGTACAGAACCCACGGTCAAGGCAATCCTGCGCAATCTCATTCACTCTCCCTTAGGCTACAGAATGCCATCGACTTTCATCTTGGCATGGCGCGGAGTCAACACGAAAGCTTTGGCTCTCGCGCCAACCCTGCGGCCTGCGTGCGCGCAGCTGTCCTTCGCCAGGTCGTCATCCGCGCCGCCATTCTTCCGACGGTGACGACGATGGATGATCGGTCTGACCGTGATCTGTCCCTGGGCAAGGACGCGCCGGAGCCGAGAGAGGTGGGCCCGCCCACCATGGGCGAGGTCGTCGAACTGCCCGAGGTCGGTGGGCTTCACCACCGCTACGAACGCCTCGCGGCCTGATCGACGCAGATGTCCGGCGACACTGCGGCCGTCGCCAAGGCTGGCGTCTGCCCGGACGACGCCGACCAGCGCCTCCCGGCCGCGATCACGCACGCGCCCGTGTTCCTTCAACGCCAACAGCGCCTACCTCGACCGCCCGTTCACGCCCGATCCTCGTCTTTTTGGACGCCGGATGGCCTCCTGGCGAAGGACAGGGCGGGGAACTGCCCGCCCACGTGCTTGACGAGTTCGAGGCCTACTTTCGTTGTGGCATCCTTGCGCACGCCCGAGGTTCATCTCGTCCAGCCGTTGCGTCCAATAGCTCACCGACAGGCAAGAACTCCGCCCTTGGCAAGTATTCTCCGCTGACGCACAATGGCCGCCATGCGTGGACTAGGCATTCTGACACCCTTGCTTTCCGTCCTGCTAGCTTCGTCGCTCGCGCACGCGACAAGCAGGGAAGCCAAGGAGCGAGCGGCAAGAAAGGCCTGCCTTTCGGGCGACTATGCCAAGGGCGTCGAGATTCTGTCGGACCTCTTCCTCGACACCAACGACGCCACCTACATCTTCAATCAGGCTCGCTGCTTCGAACAGAACAACCGCTGCGAGGAGGCGATTGGCCCCTTCCTCGAGTACCTGCGCAAGGCTCGGGGATTGACCACCGAGGACAAGGCCGACACCGAAAGGCACATCGCGGGATGCCAGGCCTTGCTCGGCCTCAAGACCTCGCCCACGTCCGCTGGCGACGGCGAGATCGCGGGTACGCCCAAGGGAGAGGCCCCTGCGCCAGCAGCTTCAAGCGTGACGCCGAGTCCTCCGTCACTGGCGGCGCCGCCGCCACCGGATGCTCCCGAGCAGGTTGCCGCAGCCAACACCGCCCAACCCGCGGCCACCCATCTAGGGAGCGGCCTGCGCATCGCGGGAATCGCCTGCGGCGCAATTGGCGTGGTCTCGGTGGGAACTGCCATCTACTACTACACCCGGGCCAAGTCCTATTCGGACAAGGTATCGGGTCAAACCGTCCGCAACTCTTCGGACCTTAGTGCAGGCCGGCACGCCGAGACCATGCAGTGGGTGTTCTACAGCGCAGGTGCCGCAGCCATCGCCACCGGAACCTTGCTGTACGTGCTGGGCTGGCAGGCCACGGATGCGGGCCGCGCCGTCGCCGGGGTTGCGCCGTTGTTGGGACCGGGCGTGGCTGGAATTTCCGCACAAGGAGTCTTCTGATGCGAAATCACGTTTCGATCGTTGCGTTGTTCGCGGGGGCGCTCGTAGCTGCCTGTGGTTTTGATCCGAATCTGAAGGACAGTGGGCAGGGGTACGGAGGCAGCAGTGACGCCACCGACATTGCGGAGGTGGGCATCGAGACAGCCGGCCCGCACGATGTGGCAGTGGAAAAGCCCGCGGATGCTCCCGCGATGACCATCGACAGCGGCGAGGATGCGAACCTCGGCGAGGTGTCTAGCATAGGCGGCGCCGGTGGATCCTGGGACGAGGTTGGAACAGGTGGAGTGCGCGGCGCAGGTGGGATTCCGACGCTAGACGCTGCTATAGCGACCGGCGGTACCCGCGCAACTACTGCGACTGGCGGGAACACTGATTTGCGTGGTGGGGCAGGGGCGGGTGGCGTGATTCTCTCGGGGGGAGTACCGGGAACTGGAGGGGCAAACACCTCGGGTGGC
>PMLB01000081.1:10327-32703 GCA_003158735.1 Myxococcales bacterium
AACTGGCGGAGCGACAGCTTTGGGCGGGAGCACGGGGACTGGTGGCACTCCTGCGACGGGGGGCGGAACGGGAGAAACCACTTTCACACTGACCGTCAGCATGGCCGGGAACGGGAGCGGGACGGTGACGTCGAGCCCGACCGGAATCAGCTGCGGATCAGTCTGCTCCCAGGTGTTCAACGCTGGCTCGACTGTCGTTCTGGCGGCCAGCGCAGGCATGGGTTCGGCGTTCGCGGGCTGGTCAGGCGGCGGTTGCAGTGGCGTCGGAACCTGCACTGTCTCGATCACGGCGGCGAGCACCGTGACAGCCACCTTCACGCTCAACCAGTACACGCTCACAGTGAGCAGGGCCGGGGCTGGGGACGGAACGGTGACATCGAATCCCGCCGGCATAAGCTGCGGATCGACCTGCGCGCACGAGTACGACTACCCAACCAGCGTAACACTCACCGCTAGCGCGAGCACCGGTTCGACGTTCGCGGGGTGGTCGGGCGGCGGTTGCAGTGGCGCCGGAACCTGCACTGTCTCGATGGCGGCGGAGAGCGCCGTGACAGCCACCTTCGTGCTCGACCAGCACACGCTCACGGTCAGCGCGGCCGGAAGCGGCACGGGAACAGTGACGTCGAGTCCAGCCGGGATCAACTGCGGATCGACCTGCGCGCACGCGTATGACTACCTTACCAGCGTCACTCTCACAGCTAGCGCGAGCACCGGTTCGACGTTCGCGGGGTGGTCGGGCGGCGGTTGCAGTGGCACGGGAACCTGCGCTGTCTCGATGATGGCGGCGAGCCTGGTGACGGCGACCTTCACGCTCAGCCAGTACACGCTCACGGTGGGCATGGCCGGGACTGGCAGGGGGACAGTGACGTCGAATCCGGCCGGGATCACCTGCGGAGGAACCTGCGCGCACGCGTATGGCTACCTTTCCAGCGTCACGCTTACGGCCAGCGCGAGCACGGGTTCGACGTTCGCGGGTTGGTCGGGCAGTGGGTGCAGTGGCACCGGAACCTGCACTGTCTCGGTAGCGTCGGCGAGTCTCGTGACGGCGACCTTCACGCTCAACCAGTACACGCTCACAGTGGCCATGGCCGGGGCGGGGAGCGGCACCGTGACATCGGATCCGGCTGGGATTAGCTGTGGGGCGACCTGCGCGTACGCGTATGACTACAACACCCTTGTCTATCTCACTGCGACTCCGAGCCCCGGTTGGACCTTCAAGGGCTGGTCGGGCAGTGGTTGCACCGGCACTGACATCTGCATCGTGCAAATGTCGGCCGCAAGCGCCGTGACCGCGACTTTCGGCCTGCTAACCTGCAACACCGTCAGCGACGTCTACAGTTGCAACAGCGGCGTCTCTTTCCCTGACGTCAATTACGGCCATATGTCCAGCACGTCATGCCACGATCAGTGTCAGACCGCATTGCGGTCAGCAGGAGTGACCTCCGGGTGTTGGGTCTTGGCCGGTGACGGCAACTGCTACTGTCGAGGCGGCACCATGATCGAGGGCCCCAGCGACCCCGCCCCGGGGGGAATCTGCAACTGACCGAGTGAGCGTAGTCGGTCTAAGCGCCGTCCGGAAAAACATGTGGACAAGTCATCGATTTGCGGAGCATAGGCGAAAGAAGCGCCCTTTTGCTTTTCCCAAAATCGCATCCGCAAGAAATGTAAACTAGCCGCCCTATACCCGGCTGTGCGGACGCCATTAGGACTGTGCCGATGCGGCCCGTCAGGGTTCTCCGACGCTCACCCCCCCCCAAGAACCTATTCGTATGGCCCCATGGCGGCCAGGTGATAGCTCGAAGTGGTCACAGGAGAAGAAGATTCTCAGCATGCATCCCGATCTGCGGCCACTGGTCGAGGAAGTCATCCACGGAATGACGAGGCTAGGCTTCCAGCCGACGATATTCTTTGGATGGCGGTCGGTCGCCGTTCAGTTGGAGATCTTCAAGAAGAAGCACACCAAAGTAAGATTCAGTTTTCACAACGTGCAAAAGAAGGATGGGATCCCTGATGCCTACGTTGCAGACATCGTCGACCGTCGGTGGGCCTGGAGTGACGCCGCAAGAATTCATGGCTACTGGAACGCTCCCGGTGAAGAAGCCAGGAAGCAGAAGCTGTACTGGGGGGGCGATTGGGACCGGCCCGACTGGGCACATGTCCAGCTTGTGCCGAACTCGCAGTTGAGGCGTCTCAAGAGAGAGAGCATCGTCACCACCCGATACAGCATTCCCGACGTACGCGTCTACGCAGGGAAAACCGTCGAGGAGAAGAAACTCACGCGTCTTTCCATGGAGGCCGGCGTCGCGCTGCTCCAGTCCTTCGAGGTGAAGGGCAGTCCCCGGAGGAACATCCCTGGCGCCGATGGGCGCACGCTCTTGAATGAGTTCGAGAAGCTCGTCGAGGACGTGAAGGGTCACGCTCTCACGCTCAATCTCCTCGGCAGCTAGCCGCGGCGGTGAAGGACGCCGAGCAGTCCGTGACCTACGCCGACCGCAGCGGCGACGCGTTTGAACTAATGAAACAACGGGTGAAGCATGCCGACACCCTAAGCCAGGCGGGTCGCCGGGACGAGGCGGAGGCGCGCCTCCGCGAGGCCGAGCAGATGCAGGCCGACCTCCAGCCCGCCGACCCCCTGCTGTATTCGGTGAGAGGCTTCCAGTATTGCGACCTGCTCTTGACAAGGCGGAGCGGGAGGCGGGCAAGGCAGAAGGCGAAATGAAGAAGGAAGCATTGCTCGCCAAGTGCCGCGCTGTCTCCGAGCGCGCGGCGCAGACGCGCAGGATTGGCGAACGCAACCACTGGCTCCTCGACATCGCCCTCGACCACCTCACCCTGGGCCGCGCCGCACTCTACGCCGCGATTCTCGAATCTCGTACCCCGGCAATCCCCCCAGCACGACCTCGCCGAAGCCCGGCGCCTCATCGTCAAACACGGCTACCTGCGCCGGAAGGAAGAGCTCGAAGACGCCGAATCCGCCCTCAAGCATTTCGACGGCGGGTAGTCCTTCACCAGGTCGTCATCCGCGCCGCCATTATTCCGACGGTGACGACGATTGATGATCGGTCTGACCGTGTTCTGTCCCTGGGCAAGGACGCGCCGGAGCCGCGACCGGTACGAACGCCTCACTGCCTGAAGAGCGCGTCTTCCGCGACGTTCCACCCACGGAGGTTAACGGTCCCAGTCTGCAATGATGCCGATTCCGTCTACGGCACATCGACGATCCCGGACGCGATCCGTGGCTGCGCGACCGCGACCACAACGCCAAGGCCCGCGCTCTATCCGGGAATGCCTGCCCGCTCGGGCAGGATGACCGCTTGGCGAGGGACAACCCGCGAGAGCGTGGTAATCTGGAGACAAAGGACAACGACGATGACCCGGATGGCCGCCGAGATTCTTGAGCTGACCGAGCGCATAGAATCGCTGGGAACGAAGCAGAAGGTGAAGCTGCTCGAGCGCGTGATGACGCCCGAGATGGAGCTGCGCTTCGCGATGGAACAAATGGCCCGGCGAGCACGTCATGTCCCGAGCCGCGTCCTGGACCGCGCCGCCGACCGAGCGATCCGAGAGGTCCGACGTGAGCGAGCCACGCGCTCGAAGCACTAGAGCAGTACTCGACACGAACGTCCTTGTGCGCGGGCTGACCCGCGCGACGGGGCCNNACGTGCTACAGCGCCCAGCTTTTCGGCGGCACGTGGAATTCAGCGACTTCGAGATCATGCGTGCGATCCGCGGTTTGCGCCGGGTGGCGCAGCTTGTGCCAGGGGCCTACGTGGAGCTGAAGGCAGTACCGACGGATCCTGACGACAACATGGTGGTGGCCTGCGCGATCGAGGGTGGCGCCAACTACATCGTGAGCGATGACAGACGCGATCTCTTGCCACTCAAGGAGATCCTGGTCGGCGGATACCATCCGGTCCAGGTCGTGACACCTCGGGGATTTCTGCGGCTGCTGGGACGCTGATCAAATTCTCTTCCCTTACCTGCTTCACTTGCCAATCCTGTCCTTCGCCAGGTCGTCATCCGCGCCAGACACCACTGGCAGGTCAGGCAACCGCGACCTCGACCTCTGCCGTCCGAGCCGTGAGCGGAGGCCCTTGTTCTGCCCGGACAGTCAGACTCCCGACGATTGCCTCACGAATGTTGGCCAAGGCTTCCTCCTCGGTCCGGCCCTGGCTCACGCACCCGGGGATCGCTGGGCACTCGGCGACAACCATTCCACTTTCGTCTCGTTCGAGCGTGACCACCAGCTTCATGGTTGATAGTCTACCCGCGTGCTTGGACTGGTTCTAGAGATCCAGGAGCGGACAATGATTGAGATCACCCGCGCACGACATCGGGAAGCATTCGCGGGACGACTGCAGGCGCTGCCGCGGTTGGCTCATGGTGGCTGGGCGTGAGCGCAGGGCCGCACAGTATCTTCATCAGCTACCGCCGCGCGGATTCCGTGTATGCGGTGGATCAGCTCGACGAGCGGCTGAAGCTTGCCTTTGGAGCAGATGCCGTGTTTCGCGATGCCAGCTCCATTGCGCCAGGAGCGGTCTTTCCCGAGCGCATCCGCCGCGCGCTGGACGCGGCGCGGGTGGCTCTCGTGGTCATCGGTCCTGGGTGGCTGCGGGCGACGACTGACCCCAACGACATCCACAGCCCTAGACGACTCGACGATGCCGCCGACTGGGTGGCCATCGAGATCGAAACGCTTCTCGGGCGTGGCGATGGCGTCTCGGTCATTCCGGTGCTGCTGGGTGGTGCCAGCATTCCCAAGCCTGCCGATTTGCCGCCCGCGCTCGCAGCCCTGTCGAGTCGCAACGGGGTGACGCTCCCGCCTTTCCCAGATTTTGAGGACGGGCTCCGCCGGGTCATTGAAGCCGTGGCCAAGCTCCTCGGCGTCACTGCGCATGCGCCGCCGAGTGCGGCCGTCGAAGAAGGGCCGCGCTGCGGTGGAAGAGACTTCACCGTCACCGGCAAGAACTTCGTCGGTCGCGAGCCGGAGTTGCATCTGCTCGACGAAGCGTGGGGCCGCGCGCAGAAAGAGGACAAGATCAACATCGTCTCCCTCATCGGGCAAGGCGGCGAGGGCAAGAGCGCGCTGGTGCTGGAGTGGCAGGCGCGCCGGGCGCGGCACGGCTGGCAAGGTGCACGGCGCGTTTTCGAGTGGAGCTTCTATAGCCAGGGCTCGAGCGCCCAGAGCAACGCCAGCGCCGACGATTTCTTCAGCGCGGCCTTCGCCTGGTTCGACAAAACCGCGGAAGCGCCCAGAGATCCCGCCACCAAGGGCGCGAAACTCGCCGAGCTCTGCGCCGCCGAGCGGACCTTGCTCGTGCTCGACGGCCTAGAGCCGCTGCAGCAGCCGCCCGGCGGGTTCGGCGGCGAGTTCAAAGACCCCGCCATGAAGGCGCTGCTGCGTGGACTCGCCCGGCACAATCCGGGACTGTGCATCATCACCAGCCGCACCGACATCACCGACCTTGGCCCCTACGAGCACCGTGACGGCTCGTGCCTGCGCCATTCGCTCGATTCGCTCGACCCCGTCGCCGCCCGCGCCTTGCTGCGGGAGCTCGGCGTGCTCGGCCCCGATCGAGAGCTGGACGAAGCGGCAGAGTGCTTCCATTGCCACGCCTACGACCTGAACCTGCTCGGCAACTACCTCGCCAAATGCACCCCTGACCGCGAAATCCGCGGCTGGCAGCAACGCTTTCCCGTCCTAAAGGAAGACGAGCGCGTTCACCCCAGGCCTGACGCCGCCGGAAAACGCGCCGGGCACGGCCGCCGCATGTTGCGCGCCTACGAACGCTGGCTGGAGCCGCCAGTGAGCTCCAGAACGTGGCTGCCTGCGTGGCTGGGAGGACGGAAACCCCGCCGCAGCCCCGCGCTCGCCGTGCTCCGCCTGCTCGGCCTCTTCGACCGGCCGGCTCGCTCCGACCTTCTCGACGAACTTCGGGCCGCGCCCGTCATCCCCGGCCTCACCGAGGCCCTCGTCAACCTGCCCCAGGACGACTGGCTGCGCGCGCTGGATCAACTTCAGGGATTGGCGCTGATCCACCGCGAGCCGTTGTCCATGCCCGCCGAGGGGCCGCGGCGGGCAGTGACCTTCGCGCTCGACACGCACCCCCTCCTGCGGGAGCACTTCGGAGCCGAGCTTCGCGCCCAGAACGAGGCCGGCCGGCGCGAAGGCCACCGCCGCCTCTACGCCTACCTCTGCGCGACCACAAAGGACAAGCCCGAGCCCACCCTCGAAGATCTCCAACCGCTGTATCAAGCCGTGGCCCACGGCTGCCAGGCGGGGTTGCAAGAGGAGGCGCGTGCCAAGGTTTACCGCGACCGGATCCTGCGTGGCCGGGAGCATTACACATGGCACAAACTGGGCGCATTTGGCTCCGAACTTGGAGCACAGGCTTGCTTCTTCGAGACCCCGTGGAGCCGCATCTCGCTTGACATCACGGAAGCCGGCCAAGCCTGGCTGCTGAACGAAGCCGCCTTCTGCCTGCGCGCCTTGGGCCGGCTGACCGAGGCCCTCGAGCCGATGCGGGCTGGGCTGGAGAATTTCGTCAAGCAGGAGAACTGGGAGAGCGCAGCAGCCAGCGCCGGCAACCTCAGCGAGCTGGAGCTGACGCTCGGGGACGTAGCCGCGGCGGTGAAGGACGCCGAGCAGTCCGTGACCTACGCCGACCGCGGCGGCGATGCGTTTGATTCGATGGATCACCGCACGGTGCACGCCGATGCCCTTCACCAGGCGGGCCGCCGGGCCGAGGCAGAGGCGCGCTTCCGCGAGGCCGAGCAGATGCAGGCCGAGTTCCAGCCCCAATACCCTCTCCCCTATTCGCTTGCGGGCTTCCGATATTGCGACCTGCTCTTGGCGGAGGCGGGGCAGGAGGCGGGCAAGGCACAAGGCGAAGCGAAGCAGGAAGCGCCCGCCAAGTGCCGCGCCGTCTCCGAGCGCGCGGCACAGACGCTCAAGTGGGTGACAACGCAGAACTGGCTCCTCGACATCGCCCTCGACCACCTCACCCTGGGCCGCGCCGCGCTCTACGCCGCGATTCTCGAATCGCGCAGCCGCCGAGAAGAGTCGGCGCCGCGGCCCCCAGCAAGTCAGCCCGGCCTCGCGTCCGCGGTTACGGAAATCGACCACGCCGTGTCCGGCCTCCGCCACGCCGGCCGGCAGGACTACCTTCCCCGCGCCCTCCTCACCCGCGCCTGGCTGCGCAGCCTCACCGGCCGGGCCACCGGCCCCGACAGCGCGCAGAGCGACCTCGACGAAGCCTGGGAAATCGCCGAGCGCGGCCCCATGCCCCTGTTCCAGGCCGACATCCACCTCTATCGTGCCCGCCTCTTCTTCCGCGCCAATCCCTACCCCTGGCAATCCCCCCAGCACGACCTCGCCGAAGCCCGTCGACTCATCGTCAAACACGGCTACCTGCGCCGCAAGGAAGAGCTCGAAGACGCCGAATCCGCCCTCAAGCATTTCGACGGCGGGTAGTCCTTCGCCAGGTCGTCATCCGCGCCGCCATGATTCCGACGCCGACCAGCGCCTCCCGGCCACGATCACGCACGCGCCCGTGTTCCTTCAACGCCAACAGCGCCCACCTCGACCGCCCGTTCACGCCCGATCCTCGTCTTCTTGGACGCCGGATGGCCTCCTGGCGAAGGACAGGCACGAGGTCGGTCTGGTTCTGCCCGAACAACCATTGGCGAAGCTGGCTCTTGCGCCGTTTGCTCCACACAACGCGCTGGGTGATACCGAAGAGCCAGGTATCGATGGTGGCCTCGCTTCGAAACTGGAACCCCTTGCGGAGCGCGATGAGGAAGATGTCGTGCACCAAATCCTCGAGGTCGGCGGACGGCCCTGCTAGGCGTCGCGCCCAGCGCTTAACTTTCGCCAGGTGTTGGCCATACATCGTATCCGTGGAATCCGCAGCGTGTACGGATGGCGCGGACGTGCCAGATGGGACAGCCAGGCGCGGTTTCATGTATCAGGTCCCGATGCCATTGATCGCGTGAAGGACGAGAACCTTACCAAAAAAATGCGCGGGAGCGAGCCACGCGTGCCGTGCCTGCAATGGGGCAGAAGACGTTGGCGAAGGTGGCGACCATTGTCCGACCTCAGCTTCTCAAGTAGCGAGCATAGTCGGAAGAGGCACCATTTTGCCTTCACCGAATAGAAATGTCGGATATATGGATGTTCTGTAAATTCTGATCCTCGCACAATTGGCGTGCGGGCTGGGATGCCACAGGTATGGCCCAAGCCCGTGGCCAGCGCCGTGAGGACCGCACCCGATGGCGGCCAGGCTGGGCTTTCGGCCTTGTCGCCCCAGCACGCCACTGTGCCGTAGTTCTGCTTGATGCCACATGTGAAGTTCAGGCCCACGTCGACAGAGGCGAACGCGACTCCTGAAGGAAGCGAGGGCCTGCTCAACCTCCGCGACAGATGGGCAGGCCTCGCTTTCTACCCGCACCGGCAGCGCTGCGAGGAGTAGCGCAGGGACGAGGGCAGCGACAGACACGGCGGGAGTATACGACAGCGTCTCCTGGCCTTGGGACTGCAGCTGCTTCTACGTGCGAGCGGTGATAGTATCCGGCGTGATGCCCGCCATGCGTGTTTCCGGGTCTTCGATTGCTCGGCGGCTTCGGGAGTGAACGGCAAATGACTATGCTTGCCCGTCCCCGTCTTGCAGTCGCCCTGCTGCCTCTCGGTCTGCTGTTTTCCGCGGGCTGCAGCCACCGCAGTGGACTCGACGGTGCCACGAAGTTGGATGCCCAGACGCCTGTGGTTGCGATGGACGCGGCTGTGGATAGCGCCAGTGGCGCGATCGGGATGGATGGGGGCACGGCAGCAGCCGATGTCCCAATCCACACGGGGGACGTGCCAGGCCCCGATTCGCCGCCGGACGTCCCGGTTGGCGGGAGCGGAGGAACGGGTGACACAACGGCCGCCGGTGGAACGGTCGCTGGTGGTGGCGGGACCAGTGTGGGCGGCGCGACGACCAGTGGCGGAGCGACAGCGAGCGGCGGCGCGACGGTTGCCGGGGGAACTGCGACGACTGGCGGGACAGCAGCGAGCGGCGGCGGTACCAGCGGCAGTGGTGGCACTTCGGCGGGCGGCGCAACCCCACCGAGCTGCATCGGCCTTGCCGCGACCTGTGGGCCGTCGGGAAACGAAAGCTGTTGCACGAGCTTGCCGGTTCCCGGAGGAACATTCTATCGCAGCTATGACGTCACGTATACCAGCCTGACCTACCCGGCGACCGTGGATGCCTTCTACCTCGACAAGTACGAGATCACTGTGGGGCGTTTCCGGCAGTTCGTGAATGCGGGCATGGGAACCCAGGGGAGCCCGCCTGCGTCTGGCGCGGGTGCCCATCCGCTGATCGCAGGCTCGGGCTGGGACTCGGCGTGGAAAGCGAATTTGCCGGTGGACACGGCCGCGCTCCAAGCTGCATTGAAGTGCAGCGCGACCGATCAGACCTGGACCGACACGGCGGGGGCCAACGAGAGGCGACCGCAGAACTGCATGGACTGGTACACGGCGTTTGCCTTCTGCGCCTGGGACGGTGGACGGCTGCCGACCGAGGCTGAGTGGAGCTACGCGGCGGCTGGAGGGAGCGAGCAGCGGGCCTATCCGTGGTCCGTCCCGCCAACATCTGCGACAATCGACGACAGTTACGCCGTCTACTGCGGCAGCTCGTGCGACAGCTCACAGAATGTCGGATCGAAGTCGCCGAAAGGCGACGGGAAGTGGGGCCAGTCCGACCTGGCCGGCAATCTGTGGGAGTGGACGCTCGACTGGCGCGGCAGCTATCAAGTACCATGCAGCAATTGTGCTGATCTGATAGACCCAGCCGCTGACAGTCGGGTAATCCGTGGCGGCCGCTATTATGGAGGCGCCACGCAGCTCTGGTCGAGCTATCGCGGCAGCGCCTTGCCCGTGCTCCACAACCAATCCGCCGGATCCCGTTGCGCCAGGACCGGTTCTGAATAGTGCCCCGAGCCTTGGCGGCATATGGAGTCAAAGAGGCTGCGCAAGAAACCTGCAACCTGCTTCGTTTTGACCAGGCACCTGAAGCCGCCGCTGACTCGTCAAACCAGCGCTTGAGCTCATCGCTGACCGGGCACAGTACCTCCGTATCATAGTCTTGACGGGGGGATGGCCGATGGCGTCCAGGCGCATCGGACGGTCTTGACTTCGACCCCCGCCGATGTTACCAGTGGTAATTACCAATGGTAACCGCGGACCACTCAGCCACGCCTGGCCGGCCCATGCCATGGAAGGGCCGGGACGTGAAAGTGCGTCTGTCTTCAACTGGCTCCCCCTGGGCGGGAAAGCTCGGCCGTCGCGCGACGATTCTCCGGACATTTCGCTCGACTGAGGCAGCCGTACTGTTCGGCCTGCTTGCGTGGGCAGGCACCGCGCGTGCGGAATCAGCGGCTGTGCCCTCCGAGTCGCTCGCTACGGCCGGGGCGCTGGGACGCTGGGGTTTGGAAGTGAGCCCGACGTTCCCGCTCGCTCCCATCTACATGGCCCAGGCCACCTGGTCCGCTTGGACATACGGCGACGTAGTTGCGGGCTACGGGTTTCAGCACATGACGAGCAACAGCCGCGGAGCCGGACAGACGCACGGCCACTCGCTCCTTCTCGGCTACCGTCAGTTCATCTGGAAGGCTCTAAACCTAGAAGTGCAGGCCTGGCCGACCTACGACCGCTTTCAGTCCTATGTCGACGGGCGCGTTTATCCTGGCTTCGAACTCTGGTGCGAGGCCTATATCGGGTATCGCTTCGATCTAGTGATCCGACACACGACTTTCTACATTCTTCCCCAACCCGGAATTGGGTGGGGTATGTATCGTTCGAACAAGTGGCCACGGTTTCCCGACGCCAAGAAATACGAATTTGTGCCGCAAGTGCTGCTCGGAGTGCGGCTGTGACGGTGGGTGCGCCGAGCAACGCCACAGCCCGACGGCTGGTGGAACTGACCCTTGCCCTAATCGAGCGCCGGGGCGGACTGCGCGATGTCAACCTGCGCGAGGTCGCCCGCCACGCCAAGTGTAGTCACGCCAATGTCTATAACTACTTCGACAGCTTCGCAGATCTCCTCTGGGCCACCCTGGACCTGGCCATCGCCCGTCTGATCGCACACACCGAGGCCGCCATGCGTGCGCGCCCGCGGTCGAGAGAAGTCTTTCGCGTTTTCATCGAGAGCCAGATTGATTTTGCGCTTGAACACCCGGGAATCTATCGCTTCATCTGGCTCGACACATTGTCGGGCGTCCCGCCTGCGTACGTCGCCGAGCGCATCCGATACACGCCGATCCTGTTTGCCACCACTTTGCGGGAAAGCCTGGCTCCCAAAGCGTCCGTCGCGGCGGCCACGCGTGCGACGCGGATGGTTCACGGCTATTTGCATGGCGAGATCTGCAAACTTATCTGCGCGCGCGCGGTCGACCCGCTCGCAGGCGCAAGCCCGAGTTCATCGGGCGACTCCCGCGTGATCGAGCAGGCACGCAGAACCATGAGCGATGACGTTCGCCTGCTCGCGACCATGATGTTGTCTGCGTGAAGCCTGCGGAGGTGCTATCGCTCCATTGCTCGAAATCGCTCGCTCCGTAAACGACAGCGGGAACCTCCAGCGGCGACTGGGGATAAGTCAGACGAGGAAGTCGAACATCTGCACGCGGGCGAGGTAGCCCTCGAGGACGGCGGCGAACTCGTCGAGGAGGAGGTCGAGGACTAGGACGACGCGGTCCCCCTGGACGCGGAGGACGCGGCCCGAGGCAGGGATCTCGGGGCCGGCCAGGACGAGGACGCCGGAGATCTCGCTGCTCGCCTCGGGGAGCGCGCCGGTGAGACGGAAGTTGACGTGGGTGCGCGAGAGCTCGACGACAGTGGCGACACGGCCGTCGTCGAGGCGGAGGTAGGCGGCGAAGGCCGGGGGCGGTTCGACGCGGTAGTTGGCGCGGCGGTTCTGCTGGATCAGTCCTTCGAGCGCGTCGTGGACGCGGCGGGAGATCGGCGAGTCCGGGCTCTCGAGGATGAAGTCGCGCAGGCCCTTCATCGTCTTCTGGGTGACGATGATGTGCTCGCGCATCTCGGCGGTGCGCCGCTGGTCGTGGGCGATCTTCTCGGCGGCAGAGCCCAGTAGGGCGCGGTAGAAGGCGAGGCCGATATCGGGGTTTCGCGAGCAGAAGTCGTGCAGGCGCGCGGAGTCGATGCGGCGGAGGACCGTCGCTGGCCCGACGACGGCGCGGCAGTGGCGGAGTATGCCCGTCGTTGCGCCGAGCTCGCCGATGAGGCAGGGCGGCTTGAGGAGGTAGACCTCGCGCTCGTCCTGGCGCAGAGAGACCTCGCCAGCGATGAGGACGTAGAAAGCGCTCGCCTCCTCTCCCTGGACGAAGAGAAGATCGCCCTGGTTTGCGCCGACGGGCTCGAACAGATCGGTCAGACGCTGGATCTCTTGGTCGCTGAAGCCACGGAACAGAGGGATGCCGCGCAGCTCGACTGGGCCGATGCCAATCCTCTCGGTCATGGAGGATGAGAGTATCACGGCCTCGTGGTTGGTGCCGTCGCCGACGTTGAAACATGCGCCCGCCGCTGGCCAATCGACCGGCTGCATGTCCTGCCCAATGGAGGCGCGAGGATGGAGTTCAAGCGGCCCTGGTCCGCTGCTGCTTGTCACCAGCTACGCCATCGCCCGTGTACGCGGAAAGAAGCTCACGGTCGCTTTGGCTCTCCCAGCAGGATGGTCGCGAGCGGCGGATCCAAGTGCTGCGCGCACGCAGAAGCTCCCTGTGCGAGCATCTCTTCGCTCGCGCCGATAGCGCGAAGTACTTGCGTGACAGCCTCGGGGATGGCTTGCCGGACCGCCGGGGTCAGCTCGATGCCGTACTCCTCGAAGGCCTGGCCCTCGATGCCGACAAAGACAATCGAGGCCCGGTTGCGATCCGGCGCCAAGCGCTGCGCCACCTCGATGAGTTCGGCGATCCCCACCGTGTGTGAAGCCGCGGCGCCCGCGGCGTAGCGTTCGATGGCTGCACCTTGCAGGGTGATGCAGGTTCCGGGGGGCCGGCCGGTGTGCATGGCATCTACCAGGATCAAACGCTCGGCCCCTTGCACCGCCTCCAAGAGATCGAACCCCAGATGGGGCGTGAATTCGATGCGCACGTCTTCTGGCAAAGGCAGGGCCGAGAGGATGCGCCCCACCCGGATTGCCACCCCGTCGTCGCGAACCAGTTCATTCCCCAGACAAAGGATGCGCGTGTTCATGCTCCGACTTGGCCTCGAGAATGACATCGTCGGCTCGGGGACGCGACGCCTTTCAACGGCGAATCCCCCCATGCGCGGACTGAATCCTCCCCTTGCCCGCAAGCCCTGGCCGCCATAACTTAGCCCTTCCCGCCAAGCGCGGGGCGGAAGGACCTCCTTGTTCAGCCAAATTGCCAAGAAGATTTTCGGCACCAAGAACGCACGCGTTCTGAAAAGTCTGCGCCCGCTGGTCGCTCGCATCAACGACTTCGAGCCAGCGATGCAGAAGAAGTCCGACGAGGAACTGCGTGCCATGACGCCCGAGTTCCGCCGGCGCTTGGACCAAGGTGCCGCCTTGGACAGCCTGCTGCCCGAGGCCTTTGCGGTTTGCCGCGAGGCGGGCCTGCGCGCGGTGAAGATGCGGCATTTCGACGTGCAGCTCATCGGCGGGATGATCCTGCACCGGGGCTGCATCTCTGAAATGAAAACCGGCGAGGGCAAGACCCTGGTCGCCACCTTGCCCTTCTACCTGAACGCCCTGCCCGGCAAGGGCGTACATCTCATCACGGCCAACGACTACCTGGCCCGTCGCGATGCCGAATGGATGGGCCGCATCTATCGCTTTTTGGGCATGTCAGTGGGCGTGGTCGTGCACGGGCTCTCCGATTCCGAGCGCCAGCACAACTACCGCTGTGACATCACCTACGGGACCAACTCGGAGTTCGGCTTCGANNGTCGATCGAGCGCTACGTGCAGCGTGACCTCAACTACGGCATCGTGGACGAGGTCGACTCCATTCTCATCGACGAGGCGCGCACGCCGCTCATCATCTCGGGCCCGGCCGAGGAGAGCGCCGGACACTACGCCAAGGTCAACGGCATCATCCCGACCTTGCGCAAGGACATCGACTACACCGTGGACGAAAAGGCGCATTCGGCGATGCTGACCGACTCGGGGGTCGACCGGGTCGAAAACAAGCTGAACGTGGGCAACCTGTACAATCCTGACAACATCGCCTGGCTGCACCACGTGACCCAGGCCCTGCGCGCCCACACGCTTTACAAGCGCGACGTCAACTACCTGGTCGAGGACGGGGAGATCATCATTGTCGACGAGTTTACCGGCCGCAAAATGCCCGGTCGCCGTTGGTCCGACGGACTGCACCAGGCGGTAGAGGCCAAGGAGGGAGTGCAGATCCAGGAGGAAAACCAGACCCTGGCCACCATCAGCTACCAGAACTACTTTCGCCTTTACAAGAAGCTGGCCGGCATGACCNNCGCCGACACCGAGGCGGAAGAGTTTGCCAAGATCTACAAGCTGGAAGTCTCGGTCGTCCCCACCAACAAGACCATGATCCGCAAGGATCATCACGACGTGGTCTACAAGAACGAGCGGGGCAAGTTCCGCGCGGTGCTGGCCGAGATCGAGGACTGCCACCAGCGCGGACAGCCGGTGCTGGTGGGCACCATCAGCGTCGAGAAATCCGAGGTGGTGGCATCGCTTCTACGCAAGAAGGGCATTCCGCACAACGTGCTCAATGCCAAGCAGCACGAGCGCGAGGCGCATGTGGTGGCGCAGGCTGGCCGCAAAGGCGCTGTGACCATCTCGACCAACATGGCCGGCCGCGGGACCGACATCATCCTGGGCGGCAATGCCGAGTTCATGGCCCGCGCCGACGTGGATCCCGAGGCCGCGGGCCAGCCTGGTGCCGAGGTCGACCCGGAAAAGTTCGCCGTCGCCTTTGCCCAGCACAAGCCTCAGTGCGACGCTGAACGACAGGAAGTTTTGGCCGCGGGAGGGCTGCACATCCTGGGCACCGAACGCCATGAATCGCGGCGTATCGACAACCAGTTGCGCGGNNGGCAGCTCGCGCTTCTTCCTCTCGCTGGAAGACGACCTGATGCGCATCTTCGGGGCCGAGCGCATCACCGGCTTGATGGAACGCCTGGGGATGGAAGAAGACGTCCCCATCGAGCACCCCATCATCAACCGCGCCATCGAGAATGCGCAGAAGAAGGTCGAGGGCCACAACTTCGACATCCGCAAGAGCCTGCTCGAATACGACGACGTCATGAACCAGCAGCGCAAGACCATCTATGCGCTGCGACGGCAAGTGCTGGAAGGTTCGTATGTGCCCCTCTTGTCCGAGGCGGAGCAGAAGGCTGGCAAGCAGGCGCCAGTGCCGGACGCGTCGGGGCAGGACAAGGCGGACAAGCTGGCCGTCAGCCTGCGGCCGGAGCTGGCGCGTATGGCAGAGGCCCTGACCCACGAAGCCGCGCCCCCATCTGCAGACGGCACTCCAGCCGCCGCCAGCCCGGTCACGGTTCCCCTCGACCCGACCAAGTTCCGCTCCGCGCTCTACCGACGGTACGGCGCCTATTCCAATGTAACCGGCATTGCCGAGGACCGCACCGCGACGCTGGATCGCCTGGCACATGACGTGGCCTGGTCGCTGATTCAGCAGCGCGAGCGCATTCTGGACTTGTCGGAGGAAGTTTTGCAGGAGCTGCTCGACGCGACCTGTCCCGAACACGCCCACGCCGAGGACTGGGATCTGGAGGCCCTGGCAGCGGGCATGAAGGAGCGTTTTGGGTTCGAGCCCACCATTCAAAGCAAAGGCCTGCTGGAGCGCGACAAGCTGGCTGGGCTGACCTGGGAGCAACTCGAGAAGATCATCGAGGCGCGCGAGCAAGAGTTCTCGCTGCCCTACCTCCTCTATTTCTTCCGCTATTTCATGTTGGAAGAGATAGACCAGCGCTGGATCGAGCACCTGAAGAACATGGAGGCTCTGCGCGAGGGCATCGGTCTGCGCGGCTACGGGCAGAAGGATCCCAAGCAGGAATACAAGAAGGAAGGCTTCGTCATCTTCGGCGAGATGATGGCCAGCATCAGCCGAAATCTGTGCCAGAAGCTGTTCCACATTCAGATCCAGCGCGACGAGAGCGAGGCCGCGGCCAAGCAGATGGCCGACAAGCAAGCGAAACGACGGCCGCGCCCCACCATCGAATCGGGCGGCGGTGTGGCGCAGGAGGCCGGGGCTCAGGCATCGTCCGAGCCGCAGCCGATGCGCAGGACGCAGCCCAAGGTGGGCCGCAACGATCCCTGTCCCTGTGGCAGTGGCAAGAAGTACAAGAAGTGCCACGGCGTCGCGGCGTAGTTACGGCGGCCGGCGGCCGGTGGCCGGAGCCGGAACCGGCGGCCGGGGGCCGGTACCGGTGGCAGGTGGCAGGAGCCGGTGGCCGGTGCCGGCGACCGGTCCCGGATTCGGATCCGGCAGCCGGCCCCGGTAGCCTGCAGCCAAGCCAGACCCGAATTTTCCCAACCCGGTGTAAACTCTCCCCATGATGCCAAAGGTTGGTGTTTTCGCTTGGTCAGTCACCGCGTTCACTTCCCTGTGGTGGGCGGGCTGCGGATCGGATGCGCCCCTCTGTGCCCAGGTCGGCCAGCAGATTCCACTGACCGCTTCGCCCTTGTCGCTCACCCGGGACACGGCGCTGGTGCGTGCGGGCGATGGATTCGTGTTGGCCGGGCTCGACGGGAGCACGGTGCATTGGGGCCAGCTCAGCAGTAGCGGCGAGATCACCGGCGAATCGGCGTTCGACCTGCCCGAGCAGCCTGCGACCACAGCCGGTGGGCAATCCCTTGGCCCGCTTTTCGCCGTCACCAGCAAGACCGTGCCCGGCGACCAGCTCGTCGTGGTAATGGCCGTGCTCCAGGCCGGCACCAC
The DNA here is from genome assembly GCA_003158735.1 of Myxococcales bacterium. Classification (GTDB taxonomy): domain Bacteria; phylum Myxococcota_A; class Polyangia; order Fen-1088; family Fen-1088; genus Fen-1137. Next base: position 27,286 of record PMLB01000081.1, read on the forward strand.
GGACAACTACGAGATACACGTCGGGGTCCACGATCTCGGATCCCCCGTGCCGCCTGTCATGCAAATCCTGGACGTGCAAGCCGCGGCGCCAACCTCGGGTCCCATCCGGCTGGTGGCGGGCAGTTCGCCCAGCGGCACACGGGCCTTGGTTCTGTGGGGCGTGGAAGGCCAGCTTGCACCGATTCGCTATCAGATGCTTGGCGCCGACGGGGCGCTGGTCGGCAACCAGGGGACCATCGACGACGCTTCCGACCCGAACAATATTCCACAGTGGAGCTGCCCCGGCACCACGCAGAACAATGCTGCCAATCTGGCCATCACCCTGGTCGAGGCCCCTGGGGCCACCGGCCAGAACCATCCGGGGCAGTACGCTTGGCGACATTTCAAGATCGACGACAGCGGCGCCATCACCGGGATTGATGAGATTGACCTGGACTCCCTCACTGTGAGCGATTGTCGCATCCTTTCGACGGCCACTTCCGATGGATACCTCGTGGCCTGGCAGGACAATACGGCCACAGGAGGCACATCGTTTGCCGTTCTCACCGGCCCTCCCCCCGACTCCGGCCCCGACACCCCCGGCAACGTGACCACCAATCCGCTGCTGGCATCCGCGCTCTATGGCGGCTATTCGAACATGCCCAAGCTGGCTTGGATCGCCCCTGCCGGGTACGAGTTCACCCTCGGGCTGACACGTTCGCAAGGTCCCGAGGTCGTGCGATTCAACGATGTCGCAGATCCCAGGGGAAGGGCGCTATACCTTCCCAGCGTGTCTGGAAACACGGGTCCTCTGTCCGCCTGGGTAGGCAGAGATGCCGCCTATGTCACCTATCTGGACATCGCGGGATCGTCCAGGCAGGCGGACGCTGCGGTCCCCGCGGGAAGTCAGCGCCTCCTGGTCACCGTATTGAGCCCCGCCGACCTACCCTAGAAGAGGAATTCCAGCGCGGTGCTTCACGAGCCGCTTCGCGGAAAAGTTCACGAGACGAGCGGACATGCGCCCGCCAGGAAATAATCCCAGGCTGGGATCTGTTGGGAGATCGTAGACAGACCATGCTGTTTCGCGCTGCTCCATCCAAGGCCGACTTCGAACGCGAGGTAATGCCGCATCTTCGCCTCCTCTACGGTGTGGCCCTGCGCATGACCCGGATCGAAAGTGATGCCGAGGACTTGGTGCAGGAAACCATGCTGCGCGCCTATCGTTTCTGGGACAGCTTCGAGGCTGGAACCAACTGCAAGGCGTGGCTTCTGCGCATCCTCACCAATTCCTTTCGCAATCGCTACCGGGCGTGGGAGCGCGAACAGGAGATCATGGGCGAGGCGGAATCCTGTGACGCGCACCTCGGGCAGTTTCAGGGTCAGAATCCGCACGACGCCGAAAGCGCACTTTTCGGCCGCATGCTCTCGCGCGACGTGGAGCAGGCTCTCGCGGACCTGCCTGCCGAGTTCCGCTTGCCGGTGATCCTGGCCGACCTGGAAGACCTGTCATACAAGCAAATCTCCGATGTCATGGAGTGTCCGGCGGGCACGGTCATGAGCCGACTCTATCGTGGGCGAAAGTTGCTACAGAAACGCCTTCATGACTACGCGGTCGAGTCGGGAATCATCCGCGCCCAGCAAGGTCAGAGCGAAGCGGAAATGGCTGCCAGGGCCAAAGCCCAGGTGGTCGATCTGGACGGGTTTCGCAAGACCAGACAGGAGGGTGGGTGATGGTGATGAATTGCTCGGAAGCGGACGCCATCATGTACGCTTTTGTCGACGGCGAACTGTCTGGGTCTGATCGGACGGCCTACGAGGCCCACCTGGTGAGCTGTGACGCCTGCGCGCACGCCACGCGCTTGCAGTCTCGTTTCAAAGCGGCCCTGCGCGGGCATCTGCCGCGGCCAGAAGTTCCGGAGGGGTTGCGCCAGCGCCTCCACGGTGCACTCGAGGCCGAGCCCACGGCACGACGTCAGTGGCCATGGCAGGCCTACCCGCGCATCTTCACGTTGGCCATCGCAGCGTCGGCAGCGGTCGTGTTGTTGGTGGCAAGCCCGCGGCGGAGCCCCTCGTCCCCTGTGCTCGAGCAGGCCCTGTCCACCTTCCATCACGACGTGCCGCTCGACGTGCTGTCACAGAGTTGCGCCGCGGTCACCGACTGGTTTCGCGGCAAGCTCGACTTCACCATGCCGCCGGCGGCAGATGCCGATCGGGCGCGCTGCCAGGGCGGCCGGCTGGTGAACGTGCGCGAGCGCTTTGGGGCCTATGTCGTCTATCAGGTTGCGGCCGGCCACCGGCTGGGGCTGATGGTGTTTCCAGCCGAGGATGACCTCGCTTTTGGCCCGCGCCGCCGGACCCTGGGTGGGCGAGAGGTATACGTGGGCAGTAGCCGCGGGGTATCTACGGCTGCGTACCATGGACCGGACGGGCTGAACTACGTGTTCACGGCGGACCTCGACGAAGACGCGCTGGCCCACTGGGTCGAGACGGTGTACTTGCAACGGCACTAGCTCGGCGCGTTGAGTGGCAGCGCCGTGGTCCCACGACGAGCGGAGATATGGTCTGGTTTGGTACTGCGGGCCTATCCGTAGTAACGTGATCCTCCTCATGGCGACGAGAACGCTTATGTGCGTGGAGCATGACCAGGCCGCCCTGCAAGTGCTGTCGGCAACCCTGGTGCCCTACGGCTTCGAGATCACGAACATTACCAACGACGAAGATGCGGTGGAATGGGCACGCAAGAACCTTCCTGTGCTCATCATCGTCTCGGTCGAGCCCAAGAAGGTGGGTTATGCCGTCTGCAACAAGCTCAAGCGCAGCGCGGATCTGAAGGGCATTCCGCTCATCCTGACCTCATCGGACGAGGCGCCCGCCAAGTTCGAGCAGCACAAGACTTTCAAGCTGCATGCCGACGAGTACATCTTCAAGCCTTTCGATGTCGAAGAGCTTCGTCGCAAGGTGGACCAGCTGGTCGGGTTGGGCGCGGCGGCTGCTGCCCCGGTCGACGAGATATTCCTGAGTTCTGACCTGCTGTCCTCGGAAATCGCCATCGAGGCGGATGACATCGTCGACGAATCTCGCATCCCCACCCCGCCTCCGGCCCCGGCCGCTGCGCCTGTCCGTGGAGCCGTCCTGGAGATGGAGGCAGAGGCAAGCGACTCGTCCGCGATTGGACGGAGCCTGGACGCGATCTTCGACAAAGAAACCCAGGCGGCTTTTGACGCACTTGAGATCCACGAGCAGCCAACTGTAAGCGGGCCCGCGCCTGGCAACCTCGATTTTCCTGACGAGGCTGACGAGCCCTGGGAACATGCGGCCACCTCTGTGGCGCCGTCGAGTCTGGTGGCTGAGCTGTTGTCGCCGTCCCCGGAAAACCAGCCGTCAGGCGAAGCAGAGATGGGGAGCGTGGTGCCGGGAATGGCGCATCTGGTGGAACCGGCCCAGGACGCGCCACAGTTCGCGGTGCCCGAGGCGCAGCTCGAGATCCCGCCCGGCGTGCTGCGTGAGTCGGCCGACGAGGCAGGTCCCCCACCCTCGCCGGACGCGGTGAACGCCACATCGGTAGAAACCCTGGCCTCAGCCAGCGCCCCCGAAGGGGTGCTGGCCGAACTGCAGGAGCGCATCCACGAACTGGAGAACGACAAGCGCAGTTTGCAGAGTGAAGTGGAGGAGTTGAATGGGCGGCTGCAGGCGCAACCTTTCCACAAAGAAAGGGACCTGCTCGGTCTGCGCGAGACCATCAACCGCAAAGAGAAGGATATGCTGGACTTGCGGGACGCGCTCGACGCCAAAGAGCGCCAGATGCTCGACCACAAGGACCGCATTCGCGAGCACGAGCGCGCGCGGCGCGATCTCGAGGAGAAGATGCTCGCCATGGAGAAGAGCCTGGTCTACGCCAGCGAGCGCGTGACCGCCCTGGGCCAGGACAAGGATCGAGCCGTCGAGCGCGAGCGCGCGCTCAAGGTGCGACTCGACGACAACCACATCGAGCTCGCCAAAACACAGGATGAGATCGAATCCTTGCGCAAGCGGCTCGCGACCGCCGAGGATCGGTCGCGCGCCGAGATCGACAAGATCCGGCAGGATCTGGAGAACCACGTCGCAGACATGGAGCAGGTCCATCGGGCTGAGCTCGCGCAGCTCGCCAACGAGCGGCAAGCCGCCGAAGCAGCCCGCGAGGAGCAGGTGCGGACGGAGAAGGCGCGCGTGGAGATGGACCATGCCACGGAGCTGGAGGCTCAGCAGCGCCGCGCGGCGGATGAGGCCGCGGCCATGGAAGACCGCCACGACGTCGAGTTGACGCGGATGCGGCGCGAACAGGAAAAGGCTGTCGCCGCACTGAAGGAAGAGTCGTCAGCCCAGCTGGCGGCCGAGCGCCAGGCCCACGAAGCGGCTTTGGAGGCCAAGGAGCGCGACCACAAGAACGAAATCCAGGCCCTGCGCCGCCGCTCTGAAGACGAGTTGGCCGCCAGTGAAGCTAAGCGCCAGCGCGACATGGAAGAAGCGGCCGCGCGCCAGGCGGCCGAGCTGACGGTGGCTGACGAACGGCGCCGCGGCGAACTGCAGGCGCGCGATGAGGAGCACCACAACGCGGTGGCCGAGATGGATCGCCGGCACCTCGACGAGAAGACCGAGATGGCCGAGCGCCACCGTTCGGAATTGGATCAGACTTCGGCGCGGGCTGCGCGGGCCGAGGGCGAGCTGGCGGCGCGTAGCCAGGAACTGGGCGAGCTCAGCCGGCGCGTGCTGCGCATCGAGGGTGAACTGGACACCGCACGCGCTGACCTGCGCGACCGCGAGGTCAAGGTGGCCCAAGCGCGTGATCGCACCGCCGAACTGGAGACCAAGCTGGCTGATTTCGAGGACCAGATCCTGCGCGCCTACCAGAAGCTGCGCAACGACGACAAGATCGTGGACAAGGCCAAGCGAGCCCTGGCTGTGGCCCTGACCCTGCTTGACGATCGGGGCGCGGCCGCGCCTGCGGCAGTATCCCCGGCGTCCGCAACGCGTTCGCCCGACGAAGGCTAGCGGACTCTGTGGGTGTAGCGTGGCGAGGGAAGAGTGCTTTTCCACCACAGAGAGCACAGAGTTCACAGAGCCCGGAAAGGCAGGGTTGCGGATCTTGAATCCGAACTCTTTTTGCGTCCGGGCTGTCTGTGCCCTCTGTGTCCTCTGTGGTGAAACCAGCTCGCCAACTCTTCCCGCGGTGTTTTCATGCGCGAGGTGACCGGGAACCTGGGCGGTCTCAAGCCCAGTGAGTTGAAAGCCCTGGAACGCATCTACCGACGTCGCGTGCCGCCGCACGAGCTGGTGTCAGCCGAGCTGGCCACGTACATATGCGGGCTGTCGCGCGAGCTGGCGCGGCAGGTGGGCGTGCTCATCTCACGCCGGGGCGACATCGAGCATGTCGTGGTGGGCGATGCCTCGCGCATCATGCTG
>PMLB01000081.1:32769-38193 GCA_003158735.1 Myxococcales bacterium
GCCTCGGTCGATGTCGAGGAACTGGTGGGCGCGCTGGAAGAGGAATTCGACCGCGCCTTGCCCACCACGCGCGCAACCCTGGGCGCCGAGCGCGCGGTGCTGGTGATGATGGAATCACGCCAGACGCGCGCCTCGGGCAGCACCGAGAGTCGCGTGCACGAGTTGCGCGAGCTGTGTCGGACCGCGGGAATCGTGGTCGCGGATGTGGCCATTCAGCGCCGGCCCGAGCCTGATCCCCAGTACCTCATCGGTCGCGGCAAGCTGGAGGATGTGTTGGTGCGGGCCATGCAATACGACGCGGGCCTGCTCATCTTCGACCTCGATCTGACGCCCGGCCAGGCCCACGCCATTTCCGACTTCACCGATCTCAAGGTCATCGACCGCACCATTCTCATCCTGGACATCTTTGCCCAGCGGGCGCGCAGCCGCGACGCCAAGCTGCAGGTCGAGCTGGCCCAGCTGCGCTACCGGCTGCCGCGCTTGCAGGAAGAGAACACCATGATGAGCCGCCTGGTCGGCGGCATCGGCGGCCGCGGCCCAGGCGAAACCAAGCTGGAGATCGGCCGCCGCCGAGCGCGCGAGCGCGTGCATCGGCTGGAACATGAAATCGACCAGACCCGCCGTCAACGCGCCGGCCGTCGCGCTGAGCGCACCCGACGTGAAGTCCCCATCGTGGGCATCGTGGGCTACACCAACGCGGGCAAGTCCACGTTGCTCAACACCTTGACCGGCAGCGAGGTGCTGGTCGAAGACAAGCTCTTCGCCACGCTCGACCCCACCACGCGGCGGCTGCGTTTCCCGCGCGAGCGCGAGCTGATCCTGGCCGACACCGTGGGCTTCATCCGCGACCTGCCCAAGGACCTGGCGCAGGCCTTTCGCGCTACTCTGGAAGAATTGCAGGACGCGGATTTGCTCCTGCACGTCGTCGATGCTGCGGATGCAGATCGCGAGGCGCACATCGTGGCTGTCGAGCGCATCCTGAATGACCTGGACTTGGCCAGCACGCCCCGCTTGCTGGTGTACAACAAGATCGATCGCCTGACCCCCGACGAACGCGCCGGGCTCGCCGCTGCCCCGCAGGCCATCGCACTCAGCGCCCGCGACGCCCAGACCACCCGACCACTGCTCGCTGCCATGGAGGAGGCTCTGTGGCGCGAGGGCCGCATGCAGCGGGGGACGCTGCAGGAGTAGCTAGCTCTTCTCACCACAGAGTGCACAGAGGACACAGAGACATTTCCGCGCGATCTTCCAACGCAGCGTCCGCCTCGTTGATCGGCTTCGGGGCCGGGTTGGCGCTGGAACGGCGCTAGGGTGCTGGGCGCGCCTCTTGCGCGATGACACGCTGGCAGCGGCGCAGGACTTGCAGGTTTCCCCAGTAATTCATGCGGAATGCGGCGAAAGTCTGCGCGCAAGCGGCACGGAATGGTGACGCGCGGGCCTTCCGTTGGCACCGAGGGGTTACGCTGGGGCTCGTCGTTTGCTCCGTGCTCGGCTTGGGGTGGCTGGGATCGGTCGGCGTCGTCCGAGCCCAGACGGCCCTCGACAAGGACGCGCCCACAGCCGCGCCCACGCCTGCTGATAATCCGCCCATCGCGCTGCCATCGGCCGGGGCTTCGCCTGAAAAGGTCGAGGACGCCAAGAAGACCGCCAAGGCCGCCGCACTCACCCCCATCGTTCCGAGCCCGCAGAATCCTTTGCGCCCAGCCTTCCAACTCTACGCCGAGATCGATGTGCCGATCCTGGCGATCGGGCTGGTGTTCGAGGGTGGGCGGCTGGTTCGCACGCAGCCGGCGTTCTGCGGATCGACGGGCGCCCCGGTTTGCAACCGCGGCGATCTCAATGCGCTCGATCGCACGACTGCGGGTTATTGGAGCCCCGGCTGGCAAACTGCCTCGGACTATGGTCTCTACGCCATCGGCGTCGGGGCCGCGACCTTGCTCTTCGTGGACGAGGGGTTTTGGCCGGGCCTGAACGACGCCGTCGTGGTCGCCGAGTCGGGGCTGGCCGCAACCGCCGTCGCTTCCGTTCTGACGCTCGCGGCGGGCCGGCCGCGTCCCTTTCTCTATGGAGACAAAGGGGGTTCCGCTCGCAATGGCGCCGACGCGGGGCTGTCGTACTTGAGCAGTCACGCTGCCATCAGCTTCGCGATCGCGACGTCCACGTTGGTGGCCATGCGACGGCTTCACCCCCACTCGAGGGCAAACTGGATCGTGCTAGGTGTTGGGGGTGCGATCGCGAGCTTCGTGGCCACAGCGCGGGTTCTCGGCGGCATGCATTTCATCACCGACGCCGTGGGTGGGGCGGTCGTGGGATCGTCGGTCGGGGTGATTATCCCCTCGCTGCACGGCTCGCCGGTTTCAATCGTACCGGTAGCGACAGACGGTGGTCAGCGCGGCATGGCGGTCAACGTCCGATTCTGACCCTCCAGGGCGCATGTGAATACCGCGCAATCGGTGCGCGGCTCTCAGTACATTGGGCGGTCCACCGTGTCGCTGGCGCGCGACTTGCACTTCGTGAATCTGAAAGAGAGGCAATCATGTTGTGGAGCTTGGCTATACTTTTTGTAGTGCTGTGGGGCTTGGGTTTACTGACCTCGTACACACTGGGAGGATNNCACATCCTGCTCGTGCTGGCGGTGGTCGTCGTGGTGATACGGGTGATCCAAGGCCGTCGGGTCACCTGATTCAAATCAACCATCTTGAATTGATCGCCAATTTAGCGGCGCCAACTTGCGAGTGCTCTCCAGCACTCGCGAGGTGGCTTCGCGTGCTGCAAGGAGAACAGGATGACACGAAGACGATTCTTCAAGCGCGGAGTGCTCACCGCAGTCATGGCCGGCGCCATCTTCGTGGGGTGGCTCATGGCGAGGCCCAAGTCGGCGGACGCATACACAATTTCCACCATTGTGACCGCTGGGTGCCACGAAAAGGTCACGACCGACGCGTTTCGAGCTGTGCGCCTGGATCCTGCAACTGCGGCAACCGCGGCGCCTCTTCCGGCAGACAGCAACGACCGGGCACTCATCGACGATCTGGAGTTTACCCCGGCCAATGACATGACCGATCTGGGGGGCGCAACGTTGCTGGTGGGCGTTCGCGACAATGATCTGAAAGGGCGGGATTCGATGGATCTGAGCCAGTTGCCGCTGGTTCATGGCGATCCCGGCGCGCAGCGCGAGCATTGCCTCCGCGGCGCGAATGAGCAGGAGCCCGGCGGATCGGAAGCGGCGGTTCTCGACTGTCGCGCATTCATCATTGAACGGGTTGGACAAGCCCTCGATGGGCTCGATGCCACAGGCATGCCCGATCCCACCAATAGGACCTCGCTGCCGCTCTACCTGGCGCTCCGCCATGGCGTGAATGCCTTGCTGCCGACTTACTACGTGCGCATGGGGCAAGCCGTTCACGCCGTCGAGGATAGCTTCACCCATACCTATCGCACGGCGGATGGGATGCAGATTACTGTCGTGCTGGATTGGGTGGACGAGGCCAACGGGAACCTAGTCGAGGCGATCGACGGGCCACCCCACTCGAGCGAGATGGACCGCTGCGATGATCCCGACCCTTTGCGAGCACAGCGGCGTGCGCTTGCGACCGAGGCGGCCACGGCGGTCTTGCATGCGACGCTCGATCCCAGCCAAACCAACGAACAGAAGATGGCGGCAGTGGGGGCGATCTTGGACCAGTATCTGACTTACTCACCGGGTTGCACGTTCGCCAACAATTGGTGCGACGCGCCTGAACACAAATACGGTAATGGGTCGCTGCTCGGCTGCAGCGTGGGTGGGCCAGGGAACCGGAGCGCGGCTTCGGGATTGGCAGTCTTTCTCGGGCTACTCGCCTTGCTGAGACAGGCACGGCGACGACGCCGCGCCATGGTCGGCATGACCTTGCTTTTCATCGCAAGCCTCCTGCCGAGCCGTGCGTTCGCGCAGCCAGAGGCCGCCCAACCGGGTTTCGAGGCTACCGCCGCCGCCGCCGTCGCCGCCGCCGAAGAGAAGCACGCCCCACCGCCGCCGGTTACCACGCCGGTTAAGGAGCCGGGTCCGAAAGATCCTTCGAAGATGGCCCTGGGTGCCTATCTGGGCGGCTCAGGATCGTATGCCTACGCGGCCGCCGCGGTTACTCTCGGAGCTCGCCTCCGTTTCAGCAAGCATTGGACCTTCGGGCTCGACGCGGAATGGAACCCATGGATTGCCATCAACAACCGCACGGCCGTGCGCGCGGGCGCTTTCAATGGGTACGGAACCGTGATACTGCGGCTGCCGCTGGCTTACGAGAAATTCAACCTTCGCACCACGGCCAATCTGGGATTCTCCCGCCTGTTGATCGACCTGTACGGTGCCCCCAAGGGCAGTATGGGGATCTACGCGGGGCTTAGCCCGTTAGGACTCGAATGGAAGGTGTCCCGGCTCCTCTTCGTAATTATCAATCCACTGAACTTCGCGATGCCAGCCCCGCAGCTCAGCGGCGTTCCGTTCACCTATTCGCAGTATCGTGTCACAATCGGACTTGAGATCTACGGCGGCTGATGTGCTCAGTGGCTTGCGCTGTGCCGATCCAATCAAATTGAGTGAATCAGTACTTCATCTTGACGGAGCAGTGCGGGAGACTATTGAGCGAGGCACGCAAGAGATGCGCTCAATGAGGTGTCGAAGTCGCGCCTGGTAGATCATCACATAGAGTCAGCTAGTCAGCTACTGGTCGCGCCGTCCACAAACGCGCACTCGAAGAACATGGGACCATCCCCGCGAACGCGGGCATCGCGCGATAGATTCCCACGGAGTTCCATTGATGCTGCATCCGCCTGTTCCCAGGCCTGCGCACTGGCAAGGGGTCGCAATGGAACTCATTCGAAATTGCTATTAACTCCCAGTCCGCGGGTTCGAGGTGGTATTGGCCCTGTCCTTGCTTCCTGAATGGTGGGGGAGGGAAATGAGATTTGCTGTGGCGCATACGGCTGAACTGGTGGGGCTTCTGCAAGCGCCTGTACCAGAAATATGAGGACAATGAGGTCAGCGACGGCGCGTCCGCGATCAGCTACTACCTCATCTTCTCGCTTTTTCCGTTCTTGTTCTTTCTGGCGACGCTGACCGGCTATATCCCCTATACCCGCGCGTCCGCTGACACCCTGCTGGAGCGCGCCCGCACCTTTCTGCCACCCGAGGCGATGGGGATCGTCAGGACGCACCTACGTGACCTGGTGGGCCGTCCCAGGCCGCACCTGCTGACCCTGGGCCTCGCAGCCGCGGTCTACTCCGCGTCCTGCGGGGTGGACGCCCTACGCAAGGGATTGAACCTCGCCTACGACGTCAAGGAGTCCCGCCCGCTCTGGAAGACCTCGCTGCTTGCGTTCGGTATGACCGTCGGAACCGGCCTGCTCGTGCTGGCTGGAATCGCTCTGCTCGTGGCGGGCGGCAGCGTC
>PMLB01000055.1 GCA_003158735.1 Myxococcales bacterium
CTACTGGGACATGGTGGATTGGCGTCTGCTTTCGACCGCCGACCTGGTCACATGGAAGGACCACGGCTCGATCTTTCGCGTGAAGGACTTCGCATGGGCGAGTCGCTGGGCCTGGGCGCCGGATTGCGTCAGGGCGAACGGCAAGTATTACCTTTTCCTGCCGGTGGACCGCACGAAGATCGGCGTGGCGGTAGCCGACAAGCCGGAAGGGCCGTTCAAGGATGCCATCGGGAAGCCGCTGATTGACGGCACATCGACGACGAAGGCGGGGCCGGAGCCGATCGATCCCGCCGTGCTTCAGGACGATGACGGCCAAAGCTATCTGTATTTTGGATGCCGTCAGCCAAAGGCTGTGAAGCTCCGGCCTTCACTCACCGAGCTGGCCGGCGAACTTCACACCGTATCTTTTCTGGACGCGCAAGGTAAGCCGGTTCCGCTGGCGGCGCCGGGCAAAGACCCGGTCTTGCCCGAAGGCTACGGCGAAGCCCCCTTCGTCTTCAAACGGGCGGGAAAATACTATTTCGTGTATTCCGATGGCTGGGCGCCAACCGCCACGCAGGTCTATGCCATCGGCGAACACCCGATGGGACCGTTCACTTATGCCGGCAAAGTGATGGAGCACGCTGCGAGCGTCACGCAACACGGCTCGGTCGTCCAGTTCAAGGGCAAATGGTATGTGCTCTATCACACCAGCGAACTCTCGAACGGAAACTCTTTCCGCCGCTCGGTGTGCATTGACGAGTTGACCTTCGACGCGAATGGCCGGATCAACACCGTCACGCCGACCAAGAACGGCCCCTTGCCCGCAGCCGCTGGCAAGGGTTCCAAGTAGGCGTGGCTTTTTTCGTCAACTGTGCCAGGTTCGTAGTATTGGAGGCCGATGAAGCTCACTGCCGATTGCGCATCGACCACCGCCTTTTTCGCGAGCGCTTGCCTCGCACTTCTCGCAAGTTCCTGCCTCACCCCGCCTGCCGCCAGAGGAATCGGCAAGCCTTCGGACCCACCACAAGCGACGGCCCCGGTCGCGCCCAGTTTCGGCGATTTCACGCGCACGTCCCCTGAACTTTTCGCGAAGCTTCGCCTGGGTTGGAACCTTGGCAACAGTCTGGACGTGCCCAACGGCGAGACGGCGTGGGGCAACCCGAGGGCGACGCCCGAGCTGTTCGCCGCCATTGCGAAGGCGGGTTTTGCACTGGTGCGCATTCCCGTTACCTGGGCGCAGCGCCTGGGGCCTGCACCGAGCTATGTCATCGACCAAAGCTGGCTCGAGCGGGTGGAAGAGGTCGTGGGCTACGCTCGTGCCGCTGGACTCTACTCCATTATCAACCTGCACCACGATGGCGCCGACGGAATGAGGGGGGTCGGGTGGCTGTCGCTCAAAGACGCCAATGGCAAGACGACCGAGGAGAACAACGCCGTGGTGCGAGCGCAGTTCGTAGCGGTGTGGACGCAGATCGCCAAGTACTTCGCCAATCAAGGTGAAGAACTGATGTTCGAGTCGATGAACGAAGTCCACGACGGCTATGGCAAGGCCGATCCTCGTCATATCGAAATCGTCAACGACCTGAATCAGGCCTTTGTGAACCTGGTGCGGGCAAGTGGTGGCAACAATAGCAAGCGTCACTTGATCGTCCCTGGCTACAACACGAACATCGATGAAACGCTAAAGGGCTTCAAACTACCGACCGACTCGGCGAAAAACAGGTTGATCTTGTCGGTTCACTGCTATGACCCCTACTTGTACGCGCTCATGGGCCAGACGCATACCTGGGGCCGTGCTTCGCCGGGCAGGGATGATTGGGGTCAGGAAGACTACATCGTGGCTCAGTTCGACAAGCTCAAGTCGCGCTACGTCGATCAGGGCGTACCCGTAGTTGTCGGTGAGTATGGCGCTACCCATCAGGAGGGCTACGAGGACTATCGACGCTACTACATGGAGTACGTTACCAAAGCCGCGGTCGATCGCGGGCTCGTCCCAGTGTACTGGGACAACGGCGGTGGAGGCAGCGGGGGAGAAAGCTTCGCACTCATCGACCGCAACAACCACGGCGTGTTGCACCCGAAAGTGATGGAGGCAATGCTGAGAGCTGCCACGAGCTCCTACTCGCTCAAGGACATTGCGCTGCCGGCGCCCGCGAAGTGAATGAACTGGATTCAGGGCTGAGGACTGAGCACGAAAAGCCCAACGCTGTAGGTGTTCTGCGGAAATGTCACGGACCAGGCCCCGTCTTTGGAAGAAACCGTAGTCTCGTAATAACAAAGCTCGCTCGCGCGGCGTAGATCCGCCCACTGGGATTGCGTGGGCTCCGGCGGTCTGCCCATTTCGGCAAAGGCGTCATAAGCGTTGGAATGCGTATGATCGACGAGATAGTGCCGCACCCGCATCTTTCCGGACGCAAACGGAAGATTGTTGAATTGGACGTACACCAAGCTGGAGGCGAGAGGGTCGGCCCTTCCGCCGTCGACGTGGTTGTAGACCAACAGCTGCAAAGCCTTTCCGCCAGCGGCCAACGTGGCAACGGCGTTGACCCCGTCGCCGGTGCGACCTCCGCTTGTGGCCACGCGAGTCTCGCCCATCATGTGCAACAAGCGATACGCATTGAAGGCCGGCTTCGCCACGTCGTAGGAATCAGGATATCGGGGATCGCCCTTGAGCATGAGGCCGTAGTTTCCCTCGCGAAACGCGAGTTTGCCTCCGCTGTCGAACTCCTCGTACAGATCGGATATCGTCCAGTAAGCAAACCCGCTGGGTGGCGCAATACCGTTGTCGGTGCCGATCAAGTGAATCGTTTTCGCGATGAAGCTTGCACTGATTTCCGTGTCGCGCACCAGGGCACCGGAATAGGAGGCGCCCCATTCCGTCGTAAATACATCGCCCTTGAAGTCAACCTGCTTGACCGTGCTGGCCATCGACTCGTGAAAGACCTGGGTTGTAACCGCAAGCGCGACGGTCGTGTCGTCTGTCTGTCCGTAGGTGTGATAGGTCACGAAGTCGAGCTTGCGGTTGTGCTTGCGGCAATACTCAACAAGATTGGTGATGCCGACGGCCGAGCCTCCGCCCGACTCGGCCGGTCCGCCCACTTTGATGTCCGGGTCGCCGCGCACCAAGCCCTGCACGGTGTAGTCGTACAGTTCGTTGTAGCCGGCCATTCCCAGGGAGTACATCCAGGAAGATTCGTTCCAGATCTCGAAGTACCAGTGCTCTCTCACTTCGTCGACGCCGTAGCGTTCTTCGAGGTGTTGTACCAAGGCCGCCATCAAATTCATCCAGCGATTCCAGTCCTTGGGCGGGCTGATGTTCGCAGGCACATTATTGTACCAATGCAAAGTCTTTGCAGGATTGGAGGCAAGTGGCGGTGGCGTGAAACCTATCTCCACGAATGGCCGCATGCCGGCGGCGATGATTGCATCATACACCTTGTCTAAACGCTCCCAGTCGTACACGGGCTTGTCGTTGACCTCGGTGTAGACGCCGATGTCGCCGTCCAGAATGCCGTGAAATCGCACGTATTGAAAACCGGCAAGCTCGTGACCCCTGCGCAGCGCGCCCTGGATGTTGCGGCCCCAAGCTGTCTCCAATACGGTATTCGCGTGGTCGGCGGCCACCATCTTTTCGTAGAATCGATTCCATGCCGGACCCAATTGCTTCGCGTCCACGCTGATTCGATAGGCGGGTACCCCGGCCGCTTCCCAAGGCGGGCGGTCCGAGCAACGCACGCCCTCGGGGTTTGATGAACCGCTCGCCGCAAGGGCTTGGGATGCGTCCGCCGCAACAGCCGTCGATTGTCCCGACGAAGACGGAGTTCGCACGCTATTGCAAGTGACGTACGCGGCCTTCTTGGGTCCAACACAGGTACACAAGATGCCCGAGGAATTCGTGCATTCCAGCCCGGAATCCGAGCAACTTGCGCCCGCGTTGCAGAGGACGATGGCCACAGAATCGCCGTCGGAGTGAAGCTTCTGGGCAAGCGTCTCGGCGCCGGGACCGCTGGGTGGGCGCAGGCAACCCCCGAGCATGGCGGACAAGAAGACTGCATGTAGTGCGGAATTGCTCATGGCGAATATGAAAAGAGCGAGCCCAGCACGGCCAGGCTCGCTCGAATCGGTCGTCAAGCGCCGGGTTTAGTAGAATCCGAAATTGGAGATAGTGATGTCCACATTGTGGGTGGCGTTATCATTGAACCAGTCGAAGCTGAGAAAGTAATCCGTGATTCCCGGTCCGGGAACGGACCCGCATGAGAGCTTGTTCTTGAAGCAGGCCCAAGGTACCCTGAGAGTCTGCGCTCCTGGGGTGAGAACGGCATAGTAATCAGCGCTATTGCCATTGGCCAAACTCAGACCTATGTCGAGATGATTGCCGGTGGGGAGTGTCGCCACATTGACGTCAAGCGTGACGCCGGTTAGCCCGGTTCCGCCGATCATTTGGCATCCAGAACCAGCATCGGAGGCGTCTTCCCGCAGGTGAGCCCCCCATCCGGCATTGCCATCATTGGCTCCTGCGTTGTAGCCCGAATACGAGCCCGCGATGTGCATTGAGTTCGTCGCGCAGGCCATCGTCAGAGTGCAGGTGGTGTTGGCATTGTTGCACCACGGTTGATAGAAATACGCATTTGAGATGCCGTCGCCTGACCAGTAACCAAGCGTGCAATTGGCATCGAGGGGAAATATCAGCGGATTGGGCGCACAAGCGCTTCCCGTAACGACGCCCGCGTCCGTGGTGCAGTCGGGATGCGAGCTCGCTGCGGGGCATGTGACGGTGACGACGCTCGACCCACCCGCGCCGGCTCCACCCGCTGGGGTGCCGGCGGCTGGGGTACCGGCCGCCGGGCTGCCGCCTGCTGCGCTGCCGGCCACTGCGCTGCCGGCCACTGCGCCGCCGGTCCCATTGCTGCTTGAGCTTACGCAAGCCGAAGTGAGACTTGCGGCCAATACGCCCAAGAGTCCGAGATGTGTGACTGTATGCACGAGACTATTCTTCTGCTGATTCGCTCTGTACATGCGTTCTCTCCGAATTGGATATTTCATAGTTGAGAATCGGGTGCAGTCTCCCAGGACGTGCTCCCACCCCAACTACGGCAAGACATCGCGAGTCATCGCGGTGTCCCAATGCAGCAAAAATGGTATTGCAGCGACGTCGACTTTGTCAATAACTCATTTGGTTTGGCCTAGATCGGCGAGGCCGGCCAACCGCCGTCGCTGCGAAGCGCACGCCCGGGTCAGTACTGGACAGCCTTCATCTTTCGGCCGGCAATGGTGGCCGCCCGATCACCGCCTGGCTGGTCAGGTCAACGGACGCTTGGGCAAGACCCATGCCGCTCGCTGTTAGCGTAATCATCACTGGCGTCCGCATGCTGCGCGCCCAGACGGCAAGCTGACCGCCTCTCATGACGATGGACGCTGGCCCGACGATGCCATCGGGACCGGTCAAAGCCAGGGTGACGGCGCTTGTGTCAGTCGAAATCACCGCTGGTGGCCATCCCAGTCGCTGCTCTCCCCTCGATACGCATGGGACTCCCCCTTATCTACGAATGATTTCGTAGTAGCCGCTCGCATTCTTCGGCGAGAGCGGGATGGTCAGTTCAGCGTGCCTGCGCGAAATGGGCAGGGTCTTGCCCGGCTTCCCCGAAGCACCCAGGGTCCTCGCGGTGAACGTTCCCTTGCCCTTTACCTTCAACGTCACTGTCCCTTTCACCCATTGTTCCATCACCGGCGCTTGGCCCGGGTTCTTCAAGGCGGTTCGGGTGGCGTTCCACACCTGCCCGGAGTTTTCCTCCTTGGCGGCTGCGAAAACCACGAAGCGGGCGGATTGCGTAAGCGGCTTGTCATCTAGGCTGATTGCCAAAACGCCGGCCCAGGGGTTCCTCGGGTCCGCCTTCAACGTCAGGTCGGAAGCCTTCAAGGCTTGTCCCGTCCCCACTGTCCCCACGAACCCCTGCACGCAAGGTGCGTCCACCTTCAGCAATCCCCGGCCGTAATCGAGCGCCAATTCACCGGTGGAAGAGATGATTTTCTTGCCCGCCTCATCGAAGAAAGCAGTCACCTGATCCAACGCGGGCAGGGGCTGTTCGACATTGCCAGTGAGTTGCTTGCGGACCGCGGCCGCATAGGGAAGCCATGCATGGTCCGCCAACCAGGAGCTGGTGCTTCCGGGAGCCAAGACCCTCTTGTCCGACAGGGGTTCCACCACAGTCACGTCGGACGCCTTCAATAGGCCCTTTCGGAAGATGTACGCGCCCGCTTGGTACATCACTTCATTGGCGGGACGCGTGTTGATGCTGAGACTCGAAAGCTTCACCGATCCGGGCAGGTCAGGGGTGAAGTCGAACTGAAGCATGCCGCCCCAGTCCTGGAGCGAGCCGTAGCAGGCCATCAGGACCGGGCCCTCCAGGCGGTACTCGTTGGGGGCGCAATCGTTCCACTCGGTGACGACCGTGGCCTTGTCCAAGACCGTGGCGGAAGCAAGGTGGAAAACCAGCGTGTCCTTGAACGGGTTCAGGAACTGCGAGGTGTTGTCGAAAGGCGCGTAGTCGGTGCCCCCATTCGCGTCGACCCTCCAGATCAGGTCCCAATAGGCGTGGGTGTCGATGTGGTCCATCTTGGCGTCGGCGCGCAGGTCGGCTAGGAGCGGAAGCCCCTGGTTGCTCATAGTGAAGAGTGACTTTACGCCCAGCGACCGCAGATACTGGCGCATGTCCTCGTTGGTGGCTTCCGTGGTGGCTGCTAGGAAACGCATGCTCTGTTCCGCGTTTTCCAGATTTCGAACCGGCTTGAGGGATTGCGTGCTCCAGTTCCAGGCGAAACGGGTGATTTTGCCCTTGCCACCCCAAGCCTGGTAGAGCCTCTGCAGTTCAGCTTCGAAGGCCGGAGGAAAATCCTCCAGCCCGTAGCCGGTGAAGATTGAGGACTCGTTCACGAGTTCGGTGCCCATGAAGAAGGAATCCTCGGCCAAAGACCTCCCGGTATAGGGGTTCTTGTGCGTGAACAGCATCTTGGCGTACTTCTTGTTCAACTCGATGACCCGTCGGAAAAAGTGCGCCACGCCTTTGGCCCCATTCCCCAGCAGGGAAAAATCAGCCACACCGTCGCCTTCCCGGAATTTGCGGTGCACGAGGAGGTCTGGGTACACGTAGATGCCGTTCTTCTTCAGGGCGGCGAGCAGGTAATCCAGCTTGTCCAGGGAATCCTCGGAGAAAGTCTGCGTGTCCGCAGCCTCGGGAGCGAACAAATTGGGGGTGGCCCAGGGCGCATCCATGTGGTGCAGGCGAACGAGGTTGATGCCCAATCGGGCCATGCGTTTGGCCACAACGTCGGCCTTTTCGTGGGAAAGGAACGCGTGGCCGCCGACAAGGTCGGTGCCCCAGAAACGCACGGGGGTACCGTCGGCAAAGACGTATCGGCCCCCCTGGACAGTCGTAAATCCATGGTTTCCGGCGGGGATTTCATTGAGCGACGAAAGATCCAGGGCCGTAGCGTCCGCGCTTTGCGCCGGCACAAAGGCCTGCCAGTCGCTTTGGTCGCTTCTTTGCTCCGAAACGAGCTTGGCTTTCAGGCGTTTTCCCGAAACGTCCAGCAGGTTGACGGCCAGGTCATCGAACCAGGCCCGGCCCGTGCAACTGGGCAACCCTGCGCCCACCTCGGCCCGGACCGCCCCCGCGGGGATCGGATAGGCCTTTTCGTACCTCGTCCAGGGCGTGGTGCCGTCGATGGTTCCCACGCCGCCCTGCCAACCGCCCACCTGCTGATTGTTGGCGTCCTTGAAGTCCACACTGAACCGTGCGGCCATGAAGGGTTCGTTGCCTTTCTTCACGTCCTCGGTCCTGATCCAACCGGAAAGCACCAAGCTGGCGGCGCTTTGTCCCTTGAAGTCCACCGTCTGGGTCGAGACGTTCCATTCCGGCTTGGTGTTTTCGAGGAAGAGGCAATGGATGGATTCACGGCCCGGCGTGGCCAGACTGAAAGCCGACCAATCGGTCGAAACGATGTCCTCGAAACCCGCATTCAGAAGCCAGTTGTCGGTCGGGGTCTGCGAAGGACCTCTTGATTTTGGGTGGGTGGCGACGGTTCCCGCGGGTAGGGGCCTCGAATCAAAATCGTACACAAATAGTTTCACCCGGTCGAACCAGACCTTGCCAACGGCGTTGCCAAGATCCAGCGAGATCACCACGGTTGCAGCTCCGGCGGGTACCGCGTAATGATGGGTATAGCTTTTCCAATCGGTGGTGCCGACTGCGTGGCCCGGATCTTCGGGCCAGCCATCGACTTGGGTACCCTTCTCGTCGAAGAAGGTCACGTTCATGCGGGCGAGTTCCCAGGGATTGGAACCCGGCTTCACGCCCTGGGACTTCATGCCAAAGGAGACTTCCACCACCGGAGGCGCGGGCTTCGGAAGGGCGACGGATTGCTTGTAGAAGGACCATCGGGCTTGTTGGTTCACCAGCACAGCGGCCCGACCGCCCTCTCGGCCTTGTTCCACGAACAGGGCATCGCCGGTCCAGGCTTCTCGGGAAGCAAAATCGCCGTTCTTCACCCAGTTGAGATCGGCATCAGCGGCAAAGAGAGCCTGGGGAAAGAGCAACGGCAAAAGCAACATCCAAGGGGTTCGGGAACGCATAGGGTAGCCTCCACGACGATCGGTTTGGGGGGTCACAATACCTTCTATCTGGGCATTGACAACGTGTAGCCGCGCGGCTACACTATCTTAGTGATTGAGGTCCGCAAGACTGACCTGTTTGCGCATTGGCTCGATGACCTGCGTGACCTTAGAGGTAGAGCGCGAGTCCAAGTCAGGATCGAACGGCTGGCAGCCGGAAACCCGGGGGATGTCAAACCAGTTGGTGAAGGTGTCTCGGAGTTGCGAGTTGACTATGGCCGTGGCTATCGGGTGTATTTCAAGAAGCACGGACGAGAACTGATCATCCTTTTGGCTGGTGGAGAGAAAAACACTCAAGCCAAAGACATCAAAGCGGCCTTACGGCTTGCACGGAACCTTCAGGAGTAGGCACAATGGCCAAAACCACCACAACGCGCTATGATGTTACTGAACACCTCAGGACCCCTGACGAAATGGCAGCCTATCTCGAAGCCTGCCTTGAAGAAGCTGACGGGGACGCCGCGTTTATTGCCAAGGCACTTGGCGACATT
>PMLB01000085.1 GCA_003158735.1 Myxococcales bacterium
GAAGGATCGCAGCACGCTGACCACATTCGGCAGCTACATCGACACCTACACCATCGAGCAGGCGGTCGCGGACGGCGCCACGGTGCCCATCTTCTACGAGAGCCGCCTGCCCGAATTGCGCATCGTCGGCAACACCCTGGACGCCCTGTTCGACCGCGTGTTTGCCGACCGCACCGAGGAAGAGCGCGAGGCCATCAAGAAGAAGTACGCCAACGAGGCGACCATCGCGGGAGCGCCCAAGCGGGTCGAGGCCATCTGCCTAGACCTGGTCACGCACTTCACCCAGTTCATCCGGCCCAACGGCTTCAAGGCGCAGGTGGTGACCTGCTCGCGCGAGATCGCGGCCCTGTACAAGGAGACACTGGATCGCCTGAACGCGCCCCAGTCAGCCGTCGTCATTTCCGGGTCGAACAAGGATGACGATGCGCTGGTCAAGCACCACACCAGCGAGGAGCAGCGCAAGGACATCATTGAGCGATTCCTGAAGCCCGGCGATCCGCTGTCGATCCTTGTGGTGTGCGACATGCTGTTGACCGGCTTCGATGCGCCGGTCGAGCAGGTCATGTACCTGGACTCGCCGCTGAAGGAGCACACCCTGCTGCAAGCCATCGCGCGGGTGAACCGCACGGCCGACAAGAAAACCTACGGCTTGATCGTGGACTACTGGGGCGTTTCCGAGGCGTTGCAAGAGGCGCTGGCAATCTTCGCACCGAGCGACATCAAGGGCGCCATGCACCCCAAGGGCGACGAGCTGCCGCGCCTGCAAGCCCGGCACGCGGTTGCCATGCGCTGCTTTGTGCGGGTGAAGGACAAGAGCGATCTCGACGCCTGCGTGGCCGTGCTGGAGCCCGAGGATGTCCGCGCCGAGTTCGACAGCGCGTTCAAGCGGTTCGCGCAGTCGCTGGACATGCTGCTGCCCGACCCGAGGGCACTGCCCTATGTGGCCGATGGCCGCTGGCTGGGCAAGATCCGAGGAACGGCCGCCGCGCGGTTCCGGGACAGCAAGCTGGACGTTTCCGACTGCGGCGAGAAGGTGCGCAAGCTGATCGAGGAGGCCGTGATCGCGGACGGCATCCAGATCCTGGTCAGGCAGGTGTCGCTGTTCACTCCCGAGTTCGACGCCAAGCTGAACGCGCTCAAGACCGACGAGGCCCGCGCCAGCGAGATGGAGCACGCCATCCGTCACGAGATCCACATCAAGCTGGAAGAAGATCCGGCGTTCTACACGTCGCTGCGCCAGCGGCTGGAGCAGATCATCGAGGACCGCAAGGCCAGGCGCATCGACGCGGCGGCGCAGTTGAAGATGTTCGAGGCCCTGACCAAGGACATCCGAGGCCGGGCCGATGCAGCCGAGAAGCTCGGCCTGAGCCAGACCGGCCTGGCCATCTATGGTTTGCTGCACTTGCCGGGCGCCAAGGCGCGGGACGACGCTGAGTCGCCCTATGGCAAGCCCGACGAGGCCCAGACCGCCTTGGCTGGCCTGCTGGAAGAGCACCTGGCACCCCACGCCGAGATAGTGGACTGGCAGATGAAGGACGACGTCCAGCGCGAGATGCGCAAGGTGATCAAGAAACACCTCCGCGCAGCGGCCTATCCAGCCGAGCGGGTCGACAGCCTGGCCGAAGGCATCGTGGACCTGCTCAAGCGGAGGCGCTCTGCATGATAGCGATTGAGCGATCCTCGGTGCGCTTCGGGTTGACGGCCATCCCGTATGTGGTCAGGCGCAGCCAGCGGCGCGGCACCGTGTCCATCGCCATCGACCCAGCCATGGGCGTCCTGCTGACCGCACCCCAGGCCACTCCGATCGCGCGGTTGGATCGCGTGGTGCATGACAAGGCACGATGGATCGTGGAACGGCTGCGGCGTGGGCCGGTGGGTGCAGAACATGTGGCGCCAAGCGAGTTCGTGAACGGCGAGACCTTCCTGTACCTGGGGCGCCAGCACCGGCTGAAGATCGCTACGGGCGCGGTGACCAGGGTGGCGCTGACGGGCGGCCGGTTGGTGGTGACCGTGCCGGTGGGCAGCGCAACGGCAGTGCGGAAAGTGGTGGTGGCCTGGTACCGGCACCACGCCGCCGAACGCCTGCCCGAGCGAGCGGCGATCTGGGCCAAGAAGATGGGCGTGCCCGTGCCGGTGGTGCTGATCCGCGACCAGCGCCGCCGTTGGGGCAGTTGCGATCCCAAAGGCAACCTGCGCTTCAACTGGCGGATCGTCCAGGCCCCGATGCGGCTGGTGGACTATGTGGTGGCGCACGAGTTGGTTCACCTTGGGCACCGGCACCACACCGCCGGGTTTTGGGCGGCGCTCGGGAGGGTGATGCCGGACTATGAGGCGCGGCGGGAGGAGTTGCGAGGGATGGGAGCTAGGTTGGAGTGGTGAGAGAACGCGGACGAGGTGGCTCTCGGGAGTCGACGACGCCCCGTAGGACGCGCTGGAGAGCGCTCCTTTCGGTCGTCGCGATCGCCGTCGCCACCATAACGATGCTGGCTGTGCTCTGGTGGATCGCACGTGTCCAGACGCCGGCTTCCGACTCATTCGCCGTCGAACCGAGCCCCTTCAGCACGCGATGGCTGCAGGAGCCAGTAGAACGGAATCGTTTCTTGCGGCTGCCCAGAGTGGATTCCCATCTGGACGCTATCGCGTTCACCAGCGACGGGCAGCACGGCTGGGCCGTCGGCGACGCTGGAACGATCCTAGGCACACGCGACGGTGGCAACTCCTGGCAACCCCAGACAAGCGGCTCCCTGAGCAGGCTCCACGCCGTAATGGTCACCAGCGATGGGCAGCACGGCTGGGTCGTCGGCGACGCTGG
>PMLB01000428.1:0-1443 GCA_003158735.1 Myxococcales bacterium
CCTCAACTACCTTTAGCTGACTGATCTGGTCGCCGCAGAGGCATCGGCGTAGAATCACGGCGCCGGCTTGGCGGCGCCCAGACCGCTGAACGGCAAAGCGTTCGGCGGACTCATCATGAAGTGGATACTCATCCTCTTGACAGTGCTTGGTGGCGCCTCTGCTTGCGCTCACCATCACGGTGACACGGGCGTCCCCACGCAAGAAGCCCACGGGATCGACTTCAGCTTCTTCCCACCTGTTGAGGGGTTCAGGACCTACATCCCACTTCCTACTCGAGGTGCTTGCGGGCTGAAGGGTGTCTTTTCCGAGGCGATGTTTGGTGTGTTGGTCGACTCGGTGATAGCAGACGGCCGGCCGGTCGAGTCCCTCGCTAGCACGGGCAACTGGGACAGTGTCGCTTCTCCCTTGGCAGTTACTCCAGATTCAGGCTTCACATTCCTGGTATCGCATTCGGAACTTGGTGCCCATTTCTTTGAGTGGTCAGAGAAGCGGCAAGCGCCTGGATTCATGCCGCCGCTCGGAGGTCCGTTTCGAGGGAACACCTTCAAGCTAGCCATCGACGGTGACAAGCCTGAAGAGATCGTGATCCAGTATCGCGTACGCTGCGTGGACATGACTCTTTCCCAACCGATGGTTGTGCGTGGTCGCAATGATCTTGAGTTGGCGAAGGAGAGCCGTTTACGTTGGAGCCGTCGAACCAGCCGATGAACCTGACGGTACCGCCGCAGGGACATCGGTGTAGAATCGAATCACCGGCTCGGCGGCGGGCTTGCAGCTGAACGGCAAATCGTTCGGACCGGGAGTCAATGAACTTCAGATGCACGAAGAAGGCGCAGGTCAGGCTCCGACTCACACCGTCGGGGCTGGCACCCGTACCGGACATGGTGTCCACGGTGGACTGGCACTGCAATGTGGTCACGTTGGGTAAGCGACCGTTCTTCCTATTCGCACACTCACAATCGCTGTACGCGTTCTTCGTCGCTGCAGCTGGGAATTCGCCTCTGGATGCCTTCGGTCGTGCCTTCCGTGACCAACTCGCGGCGGCCCTGGTGCGCGAAGGCGTAGCCGCCGATCTGGGGGCGAGGCTGATGGATGACGGGCCAGACACTATCTGTCGGGCGATAGACCGTCGGGTGCTGGGAACCATGAACGACCATGTCAACATGAGCCGCTTCTTCGTTGAGGACGCGGGCGGCCTCGATGACCGTGTACTTGCCAAGATCCACGACGCCATCAACGAGTCTCCGATGAGCATCTTGGGGATGGAGAGCCCCCGTCGAGTGCTTCTCGCCCTTCTCTCTCTACGGGGAGCCGCATAACGGCAGGACGTTGGGTCCAGTGGCCCGGCCGCCACCGCCTCTGTTACCGCACCAGCCCCGGCCACCGTCACGGCCACCCACACCTATACCGCTCCCCGCTAGGCCCTAGGCATGCTAAAAATG
>PMLB01000428.1:1466-2889 GCA_003158735.1 Myxococcales bacterium
CGGGCTCAACATCTGCAAGAAGGATCCGGCCAACAACCGCATCACGGGCTACAAGATCGACACCCCGCAGAACGCCATGCGGGGCAATACCTTGTTTTGCCGGATCAAGAACGCCGACGGCGCCTATACGGTCTTCTCCCCGTTCTTCACGCCCACCCTGACCCCCTACGACAAGTTCGAGTGCCGGATGGGCCTGGGCTACAATAAGTGGCTCGTGCGGATGAACGGTCTGGAGTTCGAGATCAAGATGTTCGTCCCCGCGGGTGCGTCGCAGGTGGTGACGGACGTCAAGGTGAGGAATATTTCCGCCCCTGCGAACGCGCAAGTGGACGTGATCCCGTTGGTGGAGTTCTCCCACCCCGACGCCCTCAAGAACTTGACCAACGCGGATTGGGTTCCCCAGACGATGAAGGGGAAAGCCGTCGGAAACGTCATCACACAGTATCCGCACATGGCCGAGGGAAAACGGGCCAATTTTCTGACCGCCAACCGTCCCATGGATTCCTTCACCACGGATCGGAACAAGTTTCTTGGAAGCCATGGGTACGGCACGTATGCCGAGCCCAGGGGGCTCACGGGAGAGCACCTGGACAATTACGAAGCTCTGCGCGCGGACAACGGCAACAGCATTGCCGCCATCCTTTACCGCCTCGGATCCATCGCCCAGGGGCAAGAATCTCGAATCATCATCCAGCTCGGCCAAAACACCAGCGTCGAGGCCGCGGCCGATTCCATCGCCCGGTTGCAAGACCCCCAAAACGTGGACGCGGCGTTTGTGGCTCTGAATGCTTCCTGGCGGAAATACCTCGACCATCTCAGGGACGTCGAGACGCCCGATTCCGCGCTCAATAAGATCGTCAACACGCTCGGCCCTCGTCAGAACCACGCGACTTTCTTCTGGTCCCGCTACCTGTCGCTGAACCAGCTGGGCTACGGCGGCGACCGGGGCATCGGCGTCCGCGACACCAACCAGGACTTGATGGGCGTCCTGCCCTACATGCCGGACAAGGCGCGTGAAATGATCGANNCAATCCTCTCACCATGAAGGCGTCTATTGGCGAGGGCCACGCCGGCTCGGAGCAGGACTTTTACAGCGATGACCACCTTTGGAACGTGTTGGCGGTCATCGAATACGTGAAGGAAACCGGCGACACCGCCTTCCTGAACAAGATCATCGGCTACTACGACGAGGGCACGGGCGAAAAGAAATCCGGCACCGTCCTGCAGCATTTGCACCGCGCCCTGGCCTTCACGCCCGGCAATCTGGGGCGGCACGGCCTGCCCAAGCTGGGTTGGGCCGATTGGAACGACGCCTTCAACATGGAGGGATCGGAATCCGTGTTCAGCGCCTGCCTGTACGGCAAGGCCCTGCTGGACATGCAGGAGCTGATGGACTTTCTAGGGGATGTGAAATCCGCCCAGG
>PMLB01000117.1 GCA_003158735.1 Myxococcales bacterium
GACGCTGACCCCTCGTCACGCCGCGGGACTCCTCGCGTGGCAACGGCTGGCTGGCCAGTCCTCGCCCGGGCTCATCATCAGTTCGTCCAGGGAAACCGGTAGCATGGGCGCGCACGTCGTGCGTCGGCACTGGGCCGGGGTTTGACAGGCTCGAAACCTTGGCCGCTATCCGCCCGTGTTCTGAACCTGAACCGTGAAGACCCAGGATAAGATGGCGCCGACTGGATCCGCGGCGGTCGCGGTGATGGTGCAGCGGACACCTGGGGTTGCGGGCGCTGTCCAGTTCACGTCGCTAATTCCAGCCTGGTCTACTTGGTCCGATAGCACGCCGTCGCTGGACTTCCATGTCCATGTCAGTGGTTGACCTTCCGGATCGGTGGCGCTGGCGTGCAACAGAACCACTTGCGAAACATCGGCCGCGTCGGTCGACTGGTAAACGATGCCCATGGTGGGCGCAACGTTGATCACGGGCACGGCGGCCGACAGGACCAGCGTACCTGTGGTGGTTCCGCCGCGGCCGTCATTCACCGAGACCTGGAAGGGGCAATCTGCGCCCGCGGCAAGGGTACCGGTGATGAATGTCACCTGAGCCCGATCCACGTGATCGAACGTGCCCGGACAGGCGCTGGTCCAGGCGAAGGCAAGCGGGTCGTGGTCAGGATCGCTGGCCGTGACATGCAGGGTAAGAGGAGAGTTGCTCGCCACATTTCCCGTTGAACTCGTCATGGCGTCGACTCGCGGCGGGGCATTGACCACGATTTCTACTGTGGCCTTGCCTTGGTCAGGGACGTTGGCCGCTGACAGAGGCTGGCCGCTGAGCGCGGGCGAGGTCTGGCTTTCTGTCGATGGCTGACCTTCACAGCCCAGGGTGGCGGCGAGCAACGGGGCCAACAGAGCAGCGGCACGAAGAGCGAACGACTGGGGCATGGTCCGATTCCTCCTGTGGCGAGGACGGCGCAATACACACGTCCTGCTTCTGAACTGCGATGCAGCGGTCACAGAAGGAAGTTCGGCTCCCTAGCCGAGTATATTTAGCAACCTTGCTTACTATTTTTTTTGCTAAACACCTCTCGGCCGGCATTGCCCTCTCGGCGGCGGAAAACCGACAGGCTTGCCGACGGAATTCCGACACCCCAGCCGAATGGACCAAGTCCGCGGCAACAAAGCCCTTTCTGGAATCGACGCGCGTCGGGATGCTCAGCCGTGTCGAAAATCCGCGGGCCGCGGGGCATCAGTGGCAAGGCCAGGCACGGCCATGGCCACGTTCTGCTCGACCAGATAGATCGGCGCAGCTTCGCCGGCGGCGCCCCCGTCGGTCTTCGGAAGCGCCGCCCTGCCCCGGTCATCCCCGACAAATTCCAGAACGCCCAGGGCTTGCTAAACAGAGAAGCGACGACGGAAGCATCGACCGCCCGCAGAGGATAGACCGTCGAACACTGGGCGTTCAGTTAGGACCGCAGACAGCGGGCGAAACGCAGGTGACGCCACTGTCTTCGCAAGGATGAGAATTGTCACAGGTCTCGCCCCCGCCGATGTTCTGCTTCGGCGTGGCGGTACCGGGGTCGGCCGGCAGACAAACGATGTTCCCGTTCTCCTTCGGGGAACCGCAGGAGTCGGAGCAATCCCCTTCATACGACGGCACGAAGCCGTACTTCGTGCAGATCGGCGAAATGCTGCACTTGTTTGTCATGAAGGTGAAGAGAGCGTTCTCCTGGTCCACGCGATCCTGGCCCCCAAGCGAGGCGTTGCCCGCGATCGTCGCCTGCACATCGGTGGCCCGCTGTAAGAACAGCCGGCGCGACAAGAGGTACGCCCCGGGATAGATGCTCGAGGGAGCGTAGCTGATGGTATTGAGGGTGGTGCCGGTGGCCAGCCAGCTGACGTTCTTGACGCTGCCAAGGCCTGCCAGACCGACCAAGAAGCCGATCGCGTCGTTGCCCACGCGCCTGCCGATCGATTGGGTGACGTCAGCGGGAAGCTGTCCCGGGGCGTAGGTGTTGTTGGTGCCGTCGTCGCCCTGTGAAATCGCGACGACTAGACCCTGTGTACACGAGTATGTTTTGCCACCCACGGTGATGTCGGGATCTCCAGCCGTGCAGGCCTGATTCAGCGGGGCGGTCACCTGCACGCCCTTGGCCGAGTAGCTGCAGTGGGTGACCCTCCTGCTACCGGTAGTCTTGCCGTTGGCTGTCACCCAGTCGCTAGCCTCACAGGGGGTTCGGATCGGATCCAGGTCCTCGTTGTCCAGGTTGGTGGGCCCCTCGGACTTGCCGTTACACCACCTGAGAAAGCCCAGCTTCTCGAACCAAATGTCCGTCCCGGACTTGTCGTCCATGCGATAGATGTGGTCGATGCGGGCCGTTTGCTGGCAAGCGACCAGGTCGTTCCAGGCCTGGATGCGAACCGGGTCCGAGCATTCCGCGGTCGTCGCCTTGCTCCCGAAGTCAGGAACCAGGGGAAATTCAACGGGTTCCATGCGGCACCAGGTCCGAACGCCACCAAAGTTGTATCTGCAGTACGCGGGATAGCCGCCCAAGAGGATCGCGAGTTCGCTGATCGGGCCAGTGGTGATCGGAGTTTCCACCGTGAGGTCCTTGCAACGCGCGACCTTGCTGCTGTTCACTACCACCACCGGGCCGTCGAGGCAAACCACGTTGGCATCCGTCGGTTGCCAGTTCGGGTGGGGCGAAAGCAAGCTCGCCACGAAGTTGCGCGACATCGGGCCGATGCCCTGCAGAACGAGCTGGCCAGGTAGCGAGGCCATGTCCTTTTCTGCCTGCCCTGACCCAATATTCCTGTAGGTCAGGCGTGCACCGGACGCGGCGATTGCGTCGTTCACCAGATTGGTCATCGTATCTGACCCTTCGATCACATAGGTTTGCGCCCAGGCGGCGCCGCTTGCTATCGCCACCACGGCGATCGCTGTCGGGATCGCCACGCCGAACATCCTCTTGCTGCAATTCCGCGATGTTGACATTTCCTGCCTCCTTCTCAGTTTGACTGAACCGCAGGTCCACTCAGGGTGCCGGCCACAGTCGGCGACTTTCGTCCGGCGGCACAATCAGGCTGTGCCCCAACCGGGTGCAATCTACACTGCAGCAACCGCCCATGACGGCAGGCTAGCCATCGCGCGACTGTTGCGGCAAGCAAACCTACTGTTACCGTTGCGCAGAGAAATTGTGCCAGGAGCTAGCTCATGAATAGTGTGCACGTGCACTACAGCCCCGGACATCCCAGCGCGGACGCTTCACGGAACGCGCGCTCGATCCTAGGGCAGGGCAGCCGGAAAACCGAGAATATCGCGCCTGACCCCGCAGGCTTCCCCAGTATTGCCATAACAGGCAAGCGCCCGCTCTTGTGTGAACTCTCTGCCAACTCCCAGCAGGCTCATCGCGCGGCCGCGTCCGACTGGTAAAGTGGCTCGCCATGATCGAGCCTGCTGCGCGCGACGGCACCGCGTCTACGTCTCTCCCGAGCGCAGGCCAGCCTGCGCGCCTGTGGCTAGCCGTTCTGGCGGTGGTTTTTTCCGTGCTGCTCGCTTTTTGGCCGATGCTGGCCGGCCAGATTGTCTTCCAGCGAGACAGCGCACTTTGGCTCTTTCCCGCGCGCTGGTTCGTTCGGCAGTCGCTGCTGGCCGGGGAGTTTCCGGGCTGGAATCCCTACCAGGGCTTGGGGTTTCCCCTGCTCGCCGATCCACAGTACGGCGTATTCTACCCGCCGAACTGGCTGTTCCTGCTCGTGCCCAACGGAATGGTAGCCCATCTGATGAGCTGGCTCAGCCTCGCTCATCTCGCGTGGGGCGGCCTGGGCATGATGCTGCTGGCGCGCGGGCTTGGCGCCTGTCCTGTCGGCTCGGCCGTTGCGGGCCTCACATGGGCACTCTCGGGGCACACCACCTCGGCCTGGGCCATCGGACCGCTTCTCCTTGGGGAAGCCTGGATTCCGTGGGTGGCGCGCGGATTTCTTCGGCTCGCCCGCAAGCAGGGGCGAAGGCCGATGGCCTCTGCGGTTTGGCCCATGGCCATGTCTCTGCTGGTGGGAGAGCCGTTCATGAGCGCAATGGCGTTGTTCTTCGCCCTGGTGGTCGTGCTGGCCGTGGGTAGAGATTTCCGGCCCACGCGAGCTGCCCTGGCGACCACGACCAAGTCTGCGTCTGCGTGGATGGTTGCCGTGGCCATCGCGGCGGTTTCCTGGTTGCCTCCACTGCGCATGCTGGAATCCACCGAGCGCGCGCAGCCATTCGATCGGACCGCTGCCGAGTTGTACTCGCACCACCCGCTGCGCGTGCTGGAAATGGTGGCGCCGGGTGCTTTGGGCGATCCGACCGGCGCGTATCCAGCCGGCCAGTGGGTGGGCGAGCCGCAAGCATCCGGTGCGCCGCTCTTCTTCAGCTCGTACCTGGGCGTGGTGGCTGTGGCGCTCGCGCTGCTGGGCCTGCGCCGGCGGCGACTGCACATCGGGCTGGCCGGCGCGGCGCTGCTCGCGCTGTTCGTGGCCTTTGGCAAGCACACGCCTGTGCACCAAATCTGGCGCACGATCCTGTTTCCCTTTGCCCACATGCACTCGCCCGAGAAGTACGTGGTCTTGGTGGTGGCCGCCCTGGCGCCGCTGGCTGGTCTGGGCGCCACCCGCGTACTGGCCGATGAGCGGCCCGGCCTGCGGCGCCTGTTCGTGCTGGCCGGCGCACTGGCCGGACTCGCGCTGGCAGCGCCAGCCTTGCTTCCCGCTGCACTCGCGCCCACTGTGCGAGCGGCAGGGCTGCGCGGCCTGCTGGCCCTGGGCCTGCTCTTCGCGCTCATTCACCTGCGTCGCCGATTCTCTCGAACCGTGCCCCTTGTGATGCTGGCGCTGGTGGCGCTGGACCTTGGCATTCCCGCCGGTCGGCTGACCGGGTTCGGCTCTGCGCAACTTCTGACTCGCGTTCCGCCAGCCGCGTCCGCCATCCTGCAGGACAACGGCAGTCCTGCACCGCCACGAATCTTCCGCCAGCCTAATCTGGAGCAAACCGCGGCCCCGCTTGGCCCCACAGCCACCTGGCGGGATAGCCAGGAACGCGCCATCGAATCACTGACCCCCAACACGTTGAACGTCTTTGGCTTGGCCGTTGTGCCGGGCTACGCCTCTGCCATTCCGGACCTGCTCTCCCAGCTAGGTCCCGGAAACTTCGCGGATCTGGGACGCATGCTCAGGCTGTTGTCGGCGCCCTACGCGCTGGTGACTGACAAAGGCGCCAGCGAACTGGGCAAGGCCAGCACCGTGAATCTGCTATCGCATCCCCTGCCCCACGGCAGCCTGTTGCGCCTGCAAGACGCACGGCCGCGGGTCTATCTGCCCGGTCAGATACGAAGCGTCCCACCCGCCGAGGCAGCCAGCCATCTGCTCGACGAGGCGGTGGTTGGGGGCCAGCAGGCGCTGCTGCTCACGGCCGGGCAGCCCTTGCTTGTGCCGGCCGTCCAGAGAGACGAGCCGCGCGCCTGCACGCTGGAAAGCTTTGCCAACACCCGCATTGTCGCTTTCTGTTCGACGCCGTCGCCCACCCTGGCCGTGTTCGTCGAGCAGTACGACCCGGGTTGGAACGCATGGGTCGACGGAAAAGCCGCACCCCTGCTGCGAGCGAACCTGCTCATGCGGGCTGTGCCCCTGCCCGTGGGTTCCCATCGCATCGAGCTTCAGTACCGCGCGCCTGGGCTGCGACTGGCAATCTTCCTGTCGGTGATGGGCCTGCTGGGGCTCGTGCTTTTCGTCGCTACGGCGAGAGGCGGGCCACGAAGGGATATTGAATCCCGGCGCCGGGCGTGGTCATGGTCGTGCTTCCGAGCGTCATGCTAGACGCGTACGTCCCGCCGATGAAAACAGCGTTGGGGAGACCGCCCGCGGCGCCTGAAACCACGCCGCCGGCGAGGATACCCTGCGTGCCAGCCGCATTGCCGTAGGACCGCGCACAAAGGAGCGAGCCGTCCGCCCCGGCCAACTGGGCGATGAAGGCGTCAGGAGAGGTGGGGCTCGCCGAGTTGAGTCCGAGGCCGCCCAGGCTGCCCGAGTAGGTGCCACCGACGAAGACGTTGCCGCTGGAGTCAGCGGCAATGCCGTTCACGGCCTGGTCGTGGGCCGCATCGCCGTATGACTTCGCCCAGATTGGCACGAGAGCCGAGGTGAACTTCGCAACAAAGGCGTCGGTCAAACCGAGGTAAGCGATGCTCACGTCGTTGCTGTTGGCGTCGTTGCCAAAGTCCACGGCGCCCGAGATGTCGCCCGCCAGCAGGATGTTGTTGCTGGCATCGACGGTGACCGCGAAGGCGTCGGAGCGACCGGTGGAGCCCCAGCCCTGGGCCGCGACGACGTTTCCCGTGGTGCCATCCAGTTTGGCAACGAAGATGAACGCCATACCGAGGGCCGGTGCCGGGGACGACGTAGTAAAAAAGCTCGCCGGAGTGCCGACACCGTAGTCACCAGAGATGATCACGTCGCCGTTGTTGTCGATGGTCGCAGACTGGCAGAGCTGGTCGCCCGCGCCGCCGATTTGCTGGCCCCAGAGCACGGTGCCATCGGCCGCGTTGATCTTGGCCACCACGATGTCCTGGCGGTTGCCAGTGACCCATGACGACGTGGTGGTGAGCAAGCCGAGCTGCTTGGTCGATTGTGCAACGACCTTGTCGGCCTGGCCGCAGACGACAAACGCATTCTGGCCCGGGTTTGAGACAATCGTGGTCAGGCTGCCGCTGCCCATGTCGACCATGTGTTCCTTGATCGGGGTGACGTAGCTGCCGGTCGATGTGCCGTCAAAGGTGGCGTAAAATGATGTCCCCGCCGTGGTCGTGAAAAGGTAGTCAAAGCCAGGTGCAGAGCCATCACTGTCGTTGTTGAGGGACGTGAAATCGATTTCACCGTTGTTGAAAACGCCGATCAAGCCCACGTTCCCGCTTGAGGCAACGGCTACGCCAACGCTCGACTGATCATTAGTGCCGCTGTGGTCAGTGGCGCTGCCGTCGCCAAAATCAAAGGCCGCTGTGGCCAAGCCAGTTGTGGGGTCCAGCTTGAGCAGTATAGCGTCATTGTTGGGTTGTGCGCCCGGCAAGGGGCCAGTGTAGAGATTCGTCACCGGATTGGCGTCCGTTCCGAAATTCAACGTCGCGCTGACCTGGCCAGCGGCCCAGAGGGTGGTTCCGTCCCCGGCCAGGGCCAGCCCGGAAAAAGCTGCCAATGTTTCATTTGGTGCCTGCCACGGATTTGCCCAGGCGCACCCATTCACGCCGCAGGCCGCTGGGAGGCTGTCGATCGGCACATCGCGCGCAGGTGCGTCCACAGTGGAGACCGGCACCGTGTCTGGCGACGCCGATGGTGCATCAGCCGGAGCGTCAGGTCCTCCACTGTCGACCAGCGCATCAGCCCCGGCGCTGGCCTCACTCGATCCGAGATCCGTCGGCGCAACCGTGTCGCCAGAAAAGGCGTCTCTCACCTCGCTGCCGGCATCTGGCCGCACATCCGGCGAGGCGTCCGGCCCCCCGCCCGCGCCAGTAGTCCCACCCGCGCCAGTAGTCCCGCCGGCTCCACCCGCACCGCCAGTGCCAACGGGCGTGTCGGTTCCGCCGGTGCCGCCGCTTCCATCCGGGGCCCCCGAACCGGTGGCCAGATCGCTGCGCCCGGAATCCCCAGCATCCCCCCCAGCACCGTCATCTGCCACGTCCGCGGTCGTGCCATCACGGCCCGGAGCCGGCGCGTCGATGGGGACTTGCCCATCGAGCGCCAGGTCCATGGCCCCACTGCCGGCCTCTGTTGCTTGCAGAACTTCAGCGCCATCGCCGCTGCTCCCGTCAACGGAGTCAGAACAGTACTTGCGCTGTCCGGCGTCCAACTTCTCGTTGGAACTGCTCTTGCATCCGACGGCCAGGCCGAGGAGCAAAAGCACGCCGAAACAGCGCAGGCGAATTAGCGGCTTGGCTGACGCCATGGTTGGAATGCCTATGGTGGTGAGCGAATCAGCGCCGGAGCGCTACCCGCGAGCAAGCTACATGCGCAGCAAGAACCCTTGGCCATTCCCCACGCCCGACGGCGCGACAAGCGGCGTGGTCGGCCCACCAAAGTCGATGCCCGGGGGAGCGAAGAAGCCGACAATCGCAGTAGTGTCCTTGGCCGCACCGGTGGCCTGGCGGTTGACGGCCACAGCCACGGCGTTTCCTGCTTTGAAGCTCGCATCACCGTAGGCGTGCGCGCACAGGGTCTGGCCTGTGGCTCCATCCAAACTGACAACCAACGGATTGAAGTTCCCCGGCTGAGCGGCGCCGTTTGATGTCAGGATGGTGTTCCCTGGGCCCACGTCGATCGTATGGTTGAAATCGCTCACAACGGTCGCATTTCCGCTTGAGTCCACGGCCACGCCCGGGGCGCCGGCGATGCCCGATGAACCGCCCCAGCGCCGAGCCCAGATAGGTACCAGGCTGGCATCGAGTTTCGCCACGAAAGTGTCCGCCGTTCCGAGCGGCGTGAGCGTGGTACTTCCGAAAGTCATGGGGCCATAGAATTCCCCAGCCACGATCACGTTTCCCTGGGCATCGGCCGTCACCCCGGTGCTGTTGGTCTGCACCTGACCTGTCGTTCCGAACGCCTTGGCAGCCATGGTGGCCCCGGTCGTGCCGTTGAATTTGGCCACCCACAGGATCGCGTGCGTCGAATCGGTCGGCGCAGGAGACAATGCCCCGGGACCGAAATCCAGGACGCCGGCGTAACTTCCGGCAAAGATGGCGTTGCCACTGTCATCAAGAGCAGCCGAGGTGCACATCTGGTCATTTGCACCCCCAAACAGGTGCGACCAGATGACGCTGCCATCGCTGGCCTTTATGGCCGCCACCACCACGTCCAAGCCACCGCCTGGCGTTCCAGGGGCGGTGGTGGTTCCCGTGACGGCAAGGCTTGCGGCGTTGTTGTCTGCAGAGCCGCACACGACGAAGAAGTCTTTTCCTGGCTGGCCGGCGATTGCAGTGAGGTCGCCATTACCCAGGTTGACCTTCTTGGCCCAAAGCCCACTGCCATCGGCATCGTTGAAACCCGCAATGAAGTCGACCAGGGTAGTTCCCGAGTTGAGAATGACCTTGGTCGGCTGGTCTCCGTCGAAGACGTCCAGGCTTCCCATAAACCTGCCGATCACGCCTAGTCCCGCATTGCTGAGCGCGGCGCTGGTGACGTTCTGGTCCTGCTCATCGCCTACAGTGACGAGCCAGGATGCCTCGCCTGAGCTCGGGTCGATCTTCGCGAGAAGCAGGTCCGAGCTTCCGTGGCTGGTCACTAGCTTTGAACCGAACGTGTCGGGGTGTGAAGTAATGAGCGGGAAGTAGGTCACTGCCGTGATCAGGCTTCCATCCGTGTCCCACGCGATATTCGAAAACTCCGTCGTATCATACCCCCAGGCCGCCTTGGGGGTCGCGCAGACGAACCCGCCATCCCCCCCGTCCTCACCTCCGCCATCGCCAGCCGCGTCCGCTGCGTCCGGTCCGGGGGAGGGACGATCGACCGAGCCATCGCTGCCCCCTGTTCCTCCGGTTCCAGCCTCTTTGCCGCCGGCCCCGCCGGTCGCTACCGGGAGATCCGCAGGCGCGTCTGGTGGATTGGTATCGAGTTTGGGTAGAGCTGCATCCGGCAGCACCGCTGGCGGTGTGTCGACATTCGGTGGGATTGCATCCAGCATCTGAGCTGGCGGTGTGTCGACATTCGGTGGGCTTGCATCCGGCACCTGCACTGGCGCGGTGTCGAGCTTGGGTGGGCTTCCATCTGGGAGTGGGGGATTGCTGGAAGAACTTGAGCTGCAGCCGGCGGTGAATACGGCCACCACGGCCCCGGTCAACAAGAGCGTGTTGCAAGTCCTGGTGCTTGGTCGCGTGTGTCGGATCATGTTTTCCTCGCTGTGGTTGGGCCCCTGCTGGGGATTAGTTTTGGGCATAGATACCGCTGCCGGTGCCCGGCCCTGGTGAAGCATTCTTCGCGTCGTAGTCATCACAAGACGTCCGCTAGGGCGCTAGCGTCGTGATACAAACCGTCGGAGTGGTGGGAGTACTGGCGCTGATCGAACCAATTGGCAGGCCCAGATCCAGCCCTCCCTGGAACTGGAGCATGAGCAAGCTGCCATTCTCCGCATCAGTCCCGCCCGTCCGGCCAATCACTCCCAGTGCCATGTTCTTGCTGAAGGGACCTCCGTAGCCCTTGGCTGCCAGAACGTCTCCATCGCTGTCGAGCTCAGCCACGAAGGTCCCTTGACCGTTAGCCGCCGCAGGCAGGCTCAACGTTCCTATCGTGAACGCTTCGGAGTAGCTGCCGGTGAGTAGAAGTCCCCCGTTCGCGCGTTCCGCCAGGGCCGTCAGCGTCACTCTCGCGGAGTTGCCGATGCGCTTAACCCAGAGTGGACTCCCCGAAAACCCATCGAGTTTTGCGACAAAGAGGTCGGAGGCACTCAACTCCACGCCGCCCATGACTGCCCCTCCAGACGGGATCATGCCAGCCAGCACGAGATCGGAACCGAGTGCGAGCATCAGGGGAACAATCCCCTGCGTCCCCTCGGCGAAAGGCAAGGACCAGAGTGCGTTGAGAAGGCTGGACGACTCTTGGGCACCTGCATCGGCAGCGCCGGACGAATCTTCGGCACCTGCATCGGCAACGCCAAACGGGCCTTGCTGACCCAGCTTGGCCACGAACATCCGGACGGTCTTGGGGTCATCCACTGTGGCCAGCGGGGCTAGATTGCCAAAGCTCACGACACTAGCGAACCGGTAGCTGCCCACGACGTACGTGTTTGATTGCCCATCCATGGCCACCCCGGCGCAATCCTCGTCATTGTTCCCGCCCACCTGAGCCGCCCACAGGGTTTCTCCGGTCGCACCGTCCAGACCCGCCAGAACGACGTCCGTGCCGCCCTGCCACTGTGCCTTTCCCTGGAGCGACGCCGAGAGATCCGTGCCAGCTTGGTTGACGGTCCCGCATAGGACAAAGCTGGCCCCCTGAGGATCTCCAGCTATTCCGCTCAACCCGGTTGATTGCGACTTGCTACTAGTAGGAACACCGACTTGCCGAGCCCACTGTCCACGGCCGTCCGTCGCGCTTGCCCCAAGGATGTACCAAGCTGCCGCACTAGACTGTTCCAGCGTCGTGTCACCAACCGTAATGTTTCCCGAGAAGGAACCCAGAAGTCCAAGCTGGCCAGAGCCGTTAGCCGAAACGCCCGTAATGCCTTGCGACCGCGAACCGAGAAAGACTTGCGACCATGTCGCCTTGTCCGTGCTCGCATCGAGCTTCGCGAGGAAGATGGCGGAGTTGTTCATGTCCGTCGGCGACATCGTGGTGACGGGACCGTTGCCCAGGTTCGTTGTGTTGCGAAACGTGCCGGCCAGAAAGATCTGTCCGTCTGGCGCCCGCACCAGGCCGTTGCTGTTCGTCGGTCCGCTCGCGTTCTCGAAGAGTTGGTCAGAAAGCGCAGTGGGGAACACGGACCCATCGCAAATGCCCGTAGTCGGGTCGCAGGTTGCAAAGCTCGGGCAGAAGGGTTGCCCCTGGCACACCCCGGCCTGGCACTGATCGCCCGTCGTGCACTTCAGCCCGTCGTCACAGGATTTTCCGTTCTGGGAATTGGGGTTGCTGCACTCGCCGGTCCTGGGACTGCAATCCCCGGCTTCGTGGCACTGATCGGTTGCCGTGCAGGTCCTATTCGGTCCCGAATAGCAAAGGCCGCCCTGGCAGATATCGTTGATCGTGCAAGGGCTGCCGTCCTCGCAGCTCTGGCCATCAGCCACGGCCGAGTGCACGCACTGAAACGTGTTGGGATCGCAGCTATCCGTCGTGCAGTCGTTCTTGTCGTCGCAGGAGGCCGGGCACATCGGGGCATCAATCGCGCCGCCGTCAACGCCCACTTCGACACCGGGACCGCTCGCTTCGACGCTGGGACCAAGCGCATCGACGCTTGAACGACTCGCGTCGGCGATGGGCGTCTTTGCGCCGCTGCCGCAGCCCCAAAGACCGCACACCAGCGCCACCAGCGCCGCGCAGATTCCTGAGCATTGGGGGATAGTCGGGTTCATGAATTGTCCTGGCCAGCAGGTCTTGTGCGGCTGCTTTCTACGCGGGTTTGCCAGGGAACCTGGGTGAGGGATTTGCTACAACTTAGTGACCGCCGCGTGACAGGTCAGAATTGGCGCAGACCACGGCGGAAGACGCGGATTTACGCACGCATTATCCAGCCGCTTGATGAGCCCACGAAACTGTCGCCACAGGTGAAAGACGAGCGTGCGGATTGTCCCGGGCCGTGAGCCTGCGCTACCAACGCCGACGACGTAAAGCCAGGCCGAGCGCGAGGATGGCCAGCACGCCAGCGACAGAGTCACGTCCTGTCGGCCCCGAGTAGGAGCAGCCTCCATCTGATGTGGAGCCAAGTCTCGACGGCGCGACACACTCAAAGTTGGTGGCGAAGAGATAGATGTCACACGCAGCTTGCATGTCGTCGGGCGACAAGCTGCGCAGTTCAAACTCCGCGCTTGGCGTGGCCACCGAGACGTACATTGTGGCCTGCGTGATGATGGGGGGCAGGTTGCCGGCATTGCAATCGGGTACCGGGTTGCCCTGGTTGTCCGTCGGCCGCGGGATGAGCGTGCCGTCGGCAAAAGTTCCACCGGGGCTGAAGCAGGTGTGACTCAAGCCGATGACATGCCCGAACTCGTGGGTGATCGCCCCCTGAAAATCCTGTGCGTCGGATTCCTCGGGATGGGCCACGTAGTCGCCCCAGGTGAAGTCAGTGGCATTGACCTCCAGGTCAGCGTCCAGGATTTCGCCGGTGTCTGTGTTCTGGAACACGGACGTGAGAGCCAAGGCACTTGGGTCATTGCAACTGCCATCCTTGGGCAGGGGATCACTGCACCACTGGCCCTGGCGGAAGATCAATCGATTGTGGTAGTCGAGGCCGATCTTGCCGGCGACGTCAGGGACCGACACGACGGTCAAGATCACGTTGGTGCATCGATTGACCCCGTCGAGCGAGGCCTGACTCCACGCCACCCCCGCGGCTTGAGCTGCGCTGAGGTATCCCTGAGCATCCAACTCAGGCGGAGCGGC
Organism: Myxococcales bacterium; assembly: GCA_003158735.1. Lineage (GTDB taxonomy): Bacteria > Myxococcota_A > Polyangia > Fen-1088 > Fen-1088 > Fen-1137. Next base: position 13,084 of record PMLB01000117.1, read on the forward strand.
GCCCAAGGAAAATTCCATGGTCACGCAGGGCGTCTTCCATGCCGTGGACGCGCCTGACTCGGTCACGGTGCGGACGTAGGCCGCGGCAGGCAGGGGCAGGGTCGCCACGGCCGCCACAAGCAGGACTATCATTGAAATGGTTCGGATCTTCATCAAGGCAACGCTGTCAGGCCAAGAGCAAAACTTCTCAGACGGGTCATGACCGCGAACCGTAGCATCACGGCGCCGGCCGCCTAGTGAACTCCTTGCTAATCCTTCGCATGGGAGGCTTGATTTCTCGGAGCGCGGCAAGCTTCTCATCACTCCGGTTCATGGGGCCACGCCCGCTTCGGACGCGCCAGCTCCTGTGCCTTCAGCCACTGTTCCTGCAAATTGAGGGCAGCCGTCCAATGCTCGACATACTCGGTGTCCAGGCCGGAGCCCCGCACTTCGATGATCCCGGCGGCGTCTCGCAGCTGCATTTCGGAGCATCCTACCTTGGCCCATTCGAGCTTCGCGATGATGGTATCTTCCGGGGTCGAAACGAAGGTATCTGCCCCGAGCAATGCCACCGCTGTGCGGCGCTTCAGCTCTTCAACCGAGAAGGACCGCGCTTTCCTGATGACGAGGTCGACCTTCCATCCGGTCTTCATGTCGATCACGTTGAAAAGTGTGCGTCTTCTGAGTGCGTCGAGGGCTGCGTTCAGATCGACGTAGTACTCAAGCTCGGGCAGGCTTTGCACGAGCGTGCGCAGAGCGAAGTCGTTTGGATCGATGACAATGTCAAGATCCTGGGTGGTTCGGGGCACGCCGTGGAGGGAACTCGCGAAGGAACCCACCACCATGTAGGGAATGCCGGCGGCGGCAAGCTTCTGCGCCATCCTGGCCAGAATGTCACCGGCAGCTCCGGCTGGGGTACTCATGGCGGCAGGAGGGCCTTGCGAGGCCACGCCCGTCGATAGAGGTCGCCCCCAAGCAGGAGCAATCGCAAGGCATCCTCAACCTGTGTGGAGTCATATTCAGCGTGGCGGGCCTGAATCCCCGCACGAGTGATTGCCCTTGCGTCGTCTGACATCTGGGCAGCGAGAAAGACCCGCTGGGCGGGCGTCATTCTCCGATAGATCGTCAGCTGCACTGCTGCGGCTTCGGGGTGTGTGTCGGCGTGGTTCACGGGCTTCCTCCGGTCCATGAAAGCTGCTCCTGGTCCAAGTGGAAACCTGAAAAGCAGCGCCGTCCACCGTGCGGCCGCAGTGTCCGGGAAACGCTTCGCGAACGCGCGAGCGCGAGCGCGGAAAGCAGATCCTGCAAAGTGCCGATCTTCCTGGCAACGTCGGCCATGAACGGATTATACGCCCCTGGCCCACCTTGACCAGTCACCCACTATCCGCACAGGACCGCCTTTCGCCGCAACCGGTCGTCGAGGATGTCACAAAAGGCTTTGCACGAGCGTGCGCAGAGCGAAGTCGTTTGGATCGATGACAATGTCAAGATCCTGGGTGATTCGGGGCACGCCGTGGATCGCGAAGGAATCGACCACCATGTAGGGAATGCCGGCGGCGGCAAGCTTCTGCGCCATCCTGGCCAGAATGTCACCGGCAGCTCCGGCTGGGGTACTCATGGCGGGAGGAGGGCCTTGCGAGGCCATGCCCGTCGATAGCGGTCGCCCCCAAGCAGGAGCAATCGCAAGGCATACTCGACCTGTGTGGAGTCATATTCAGCGTGGCGGGCCTGAATCCCCGCTGATGGCGACTTTCGCGAGCGCGCGGAAAAGACTTCGGCCAGCCGCGCTTGGAGGCTGCAAACCCTTCGGCTCGCGACATTCCACGAATCGGCAAATCTCAGGGTTTCTGTGTTGGCAGGTATCCGTTGCAATCCTGTAACAAATCCGCAGCAAATCCGTCGCAACGGCTCTTCGGGCATCTCGCTATGGTTCCGCCGCGGTCCGGGTTTACCGGGCCTGAAATGGAGGCAGGATTGCCATGACCTATAGAAGACGGATCGTAGCTTTGACGGGAGCGGCGGGGTTGGTGCTCAGCACATCAACGGCTCTCGCCCAGACCACCACCGTGGCTTGCAATGACACCACGGTGCTTCCCAACCCCATCTTTATGGCGGGCAGCAGCGCGTTCGAGCCAATTCTCAGCCAACTCGCTGTGCAGATCAAGGCGAAGCAGAATGTATCAATCGTCTATGACCCGATTTCCTCGTGCCTCGGCGTGTCCTCGGTTTCGCCTCCAGTCGACAATCCCGTCCCGCAGCCGCTGACTGGCACCGCGCACTACTACACGGTCGATCCCACTGACAGCACCAAGACCGTCACCAATTCCTGCACTCTCTCGGGCACCACCATGGCAAGCGTTGGCATTTCCGATGTCGCCTTCTTCTCCTGCCAAGGCATTGACAGGCCCGCCAGCATCGGCGAATGGGACGGCCCGGTGCAGTCGATGCTCATCATCGTGCCCAAGGACAACTATACCACGACGTCGATCTCGTCCCAGCAGGCTGCTGCCATCTGGGGCTGTGGCCAGAACAGCGGGGTCGGCAACTTCACCGACCCGGGCGCCATCCAGCAGCGTAGCCAGACCTCAGGCACCCAGATCCTGATTGCCAGGAACATCGGTGTCCCCGAGAACGCTTTCAAGGGTGTCTCCAACTCATCAAGTGGCGCCCTGCTGACATCCCTGCTCGCCGTTCCCGATCACCAGAAGGCCATCGGATTCGTGGCCGCGGATTTCTACGCGACCAGAAGGTCCCAGATTAGTTCAGTGGCATTCCGTGGCATCGGGCAACCCAAGGCCTACTATGCCGACTCGACTGCCATTGCCACTGATCTGAAGAATGTTCGCGACGGCCACTACATGATCGAGGGCCCCCTGCATTTCTTCAGCCCACTGACCGCCGGCCAACCCGCGGCCAATGCGAAACTGGTTCTCAACTGGCTGACCGGTGCGGTGCCCATCGACCCCACTGACACCATGAACGTGAACTATGTCAATACGGTCGCAGTGGGCGGTGATGTTCCTCAGTGCGCCATGAAAGTCAAGATCGACAAGGATGGCGGCCAGTTCTCGCCCTACCACCCGCCGGTTGCCTGCAACTGTGCCTTCGAGGCTGCCAAGTTGGTGACGTCGGCGGCTGGCACCTGCACCACACACTGCACGAAGGACACTGACTGTACGGGCGGCACCCGCTGCCAGACCGGTTATTGCGAGTAACTCATCGGAGGAAATGCACAATGAATCTCTTTAAGCTTTCGACAGTAGGACTCGCACTGGTTCTGACGGGCTGGGCCGCGTGCAGCAGCAGCAGCAGCAACAATAACCCTGATGTGGCGCACTTCGGCGGCGCTGGCGGCACCGTGAGCAGCGGTGGGGCGACCGGCGCTGGTGGCATCACGGGTAGCGGTGGAGCGCCTGAGACTGGTGGCATCACAGGCAGTGGCGGCGTGACCCAGGTTGGTGGCAGCACCGGGATGGGCGGGGCTGGCGGCACTGGCACTGTGGCCGATGCCGGGGTAGACGCCCCCATCAGCACTGACGTCGCAGTCGATGTTCCTGCTGATGCCGATGCTAGCGATGGTGGTTCCGATGGGGGAGCCGACGCTGGTGTAATCGATATCTGCACCGGCCTGACCGCAACTCAATGCCACCTGGCCATTATCAAGGCGAACACGGACCCGACTGTCTCAGCCCTGGATCCGGGCGCCGATCCGCCGGTCCTGTACCCAAACTGCGCAGCTCAGTAGTACGAGAGAATCAACGGTGCAGCCACCTATCTTCCGCAGAGTGGCCCCGGCCATCCAGGTTCGATCCGGGGCCCGATGGCCACGAAGGCAAGCCTTGATCTGGGGGCTGCTTTGCGCGGCTGCACCGTTCGCACTTTCCGGCACGGCACTTGGGCAGACCACTGCCCAGATGCCGGCCTCCGTTCCCGCCGACAGTGTTCCCACGTCCGCTGACGCGGCGCTGGCAGGCACGGCAGAACTTGCAGCCCAGGTGGCGCAGCAGCGAGCGGAGCTGGCCGGCCTGCGCGAGGAATTGCAGCGCAAGCTGGCCGACGAAAAGGTGGCGCGAGCCATGGCGGAGGCTGCCGCGGAGGCGAAGGCTCAGACCAACGCGAAGGCTGAAGTCGAAGCAGCGCTGAAGGCCGAAAGCGCGGCAAGACAATGGCTGAGGATCTCGGGTTTTGTGCAGGCAGATCTCAACGTGAATCAGACCTCGCAGGACCAGATCAATACCTCCACCGGCGCCCCGCTGAATGACAACCGATTTCTGGTCCGTCGCGCGCGACTGGGCGCGGCGGTCGACCAGCAATACCTGGCAGGAGTTGTCGAAATCGACGCCAACACCGTAAACGGTGCGCAAGTTCGTCCGATGGATGTGGAGGCCACTGTCAAATGGCCAGGCGGGTCGGTCCCGCTGGCGGCTCTGACCGTCGGACTTTTCAAGATTCCCTTCGGCTTCGAGGTGATAGAGCGCGACCGGGACAGGATTTTCACCGAGCGTAGCACCTTCATCAGGGCGCTGTTTCCTGGCGAGTACGACCTGGGCGCGTGCTTGGCAGGAGGTTGGCGCTTTGTTCGCTATGCCCTGGCGGTGCAAAACGGCGAGCCGATCGGCGAGAACACCTTTCCGGTGCGCGATCCCAACCAGGCCAAAGACATCACTGGGCGGCTGGGCATTGTTTCTGAGGTCTCGGACAAGGTGTCAGTTCAGGCGGGGTTCTCGGGACTGACTGGCAAAGGCTTTCACAAGGGGGCACCGCCGACCAAGCCGACCTTGATTTGGCAGGACCTCAACGAAAACGGCCAGTACAACGCGGGTGAGCTCATCGTGTCTCCGGGGACCTCGGGACAGCCCTCGCAGAACTTCAGCCGCTATGCAGTTGGCGCAGACGCGCTGGTCGCGGTGCGGTACCTGAATGACTTCAGCACAACGGTCTACGCCGAGTTCGCGCGCGCCAACAACCTAGATCGGTGGTTTCTGGTAGCCGATCCGTATGGGCCAATCGGTCGGAACTTGCGCGAGTGGGGCTACTATGTGGCCGCCGTCCAGAGTCTGGGCCCGCACTTTAGGCTGGGCCTTCGCTACGACCACTACAATCCTGACCTGGACAGCACCGATCGGCAGGCCGCGGTGACTGTCCCCTCCAGTCAGGACATCTCGACGGTGTCGGCCGCGGTCGCACTGGTGGGAAGGACTGCCGCTCTCTCCGGGCGGCTTGTCGCTGAGTACGACTGGATCTCCGATCACCAGGGCCGCAATATCAGCGGACTTCCCACTGACTTGAAGAACAACGCGTTCACTTTGCGCGCGGAGGTTGCGTTCTGATGCGCCCTCTCGCGCTCGGCCTCGTCATTGGTGGATTGCTTTGCGGCGGCTGCGCGGGCGCAGACCCGAGTTCCGGTCAGCAGGCGTTTTTCAGAATCCAGGGCGCGCAATATATTCCAGGGCCCATTGACATCACTGGCCATGATCCCGCTCCAATGGTTTCAGCCCCATCGGCCGCCACCCTCGAGCTTTTCCCAGGGGTCGCAAACAAGAAGATATCGGGCAGCGCAGGCCCCAACTCCACAGCCGTGCTGGTCGGGTTGCAGGGCGACGTGGGGCACTGGGTCGTGCCGGTGCAGGATCCTGACCAGAACACCCTTGGTAACTACACGTTCTCTTTTTCGGCCTCGTTTTCTCCACTGACGCCTGCCGGGGATGGCGGAGTGGTGGAGCTGATTTTTCGGGCCACCACGCGCGATGGACAGATTGGGCCGGCGCAGGCGCTGCCCATGACCATGGACACGCCTCAGATCCAAGGCGCCCTGGTTATCAGCCTAACCTGGGACACCGAAGCCGACCTCGACCTGCACGTGGACTTGCCCAGCGATGGCGACGCGGGGGTGAACGAGATCTGGTCGCGCAAGCCATCAGGTCTGCCACTCGGGACGGTCGGCGCGACCGTCGACGCCGGACTCCAGTCCGGCTATCTCGACTTCGACTCCAACAGCCAGTGTGTGATTGATGGTCGCCGGGCTGAGAACGTGATCTTTCCCTCCACGCCGCCGAGCGGACGCTACATCGTGCGCGTTGACACCTTCTCGCTGTGTGCTGAGACCACAGCGCGCTGGTGTGTTCGCGCGCTTGCTAACAACCAAGTCTTTGAGGCTTGCGGACAGTCGACCGACATCGATGCGCGTTTTCCCCACGGCCAGGGAGCGGGACTACAGGCCCTCGTTTTTGATTACTAAAGAAGGAAAGGTGACCCATGCTGCTGATGCACAAACTGGTATTCGTTGCCCAGACCGGGGCTGCGGCGGTTCTCTACATCCTGCTCCTGCTGTCCGTGTATTCGGTCGGCGTGGTGCTCGAGCGCTGGTGGTATTTCCGCAAGCGACGGCTGGACCTAATCGCGACCGGCAATGCACTGGCCAAGCGGCTGCGCGCCGGGGATCTGTCCGGCGCCAAGCGGGACATGGAAGAACTGCATGCGGTTGAGGCGGAGATTCTTCGCGACGCCTTGGACTACTACGGCGACGGGCCCGATTCCTTGCAAGAGATCGTGCAGAAGGGCGTTCGCCAACGCCGCAAGGTCTTCGAGAGTGGCCTCTTGTTCCTGGGAACCTTGGGCAACAATGCGCCCTTCGTTGGCCTATTCGGCACAGTGCTGGGCGTAGTGGCGGCCTTCAAAGAGCTGGGGGCTGCGTCGGCTAACATGGCTGCCGCTGGCGGAACCGGCGGCATGGGCAATGTCATGAGCGGTATCTCCGAAGCGCTCATCGCCACGGCGATTGGCATCTTGGTCGCTATTCCCGCGGTTGTCGCATTCAACATCTTTCAAAAGAAGAGCAATGACATCGAGGAGAACTCGGCAGCTCTTGCAAATCAGGTCTTGGCTGTCATGAAGTCCACCAAGAGCCAGAAGAACTCATTCAAGGCGTCGAGTTCTGCCCCGCTGGAGGATCTCGCCGATTCCAAGAGGTCGCTGCGCCCGGCCGAGGTGAACGGCTGATGGCTGGCACGATGGCAGGTGTGGGGCGGGCCAAGACGATTTCCGCCATCAACGTGACCCCTTTGGTCGACGTGTGCCTGGTCTTGCTGGTCATTCTGATGGTCGCGTCCACGTACATCGTGGCCCAGACCTTGAAGGTCAGCCTGCCCAAGGCGCGGGTGAGCGACGGCACGGCGGAGAAGCCCAACACCGTGCAATTGTTCAAGACAGGGGAGCTGCGCTGGAACGAACAGCCGGTCACTGAACAAGACCTCGAGGGTCGCATGAAGGAGGCGGTGGCGGCTGATTCCGAAATCAGTGTGGTCATCAGCGCCGACAAGGACGCGGCCCATGGCCAGGTCGTTCACGTCATGGATCTCGCCAAACTCGCCGGCGTCACCAAGTTCGCAATCAACATCATGCAGGTGGGGGGCCAGTAGCGGGCGATGGTCTGCCGCTGGCTGCCCACTCGTGAGGTTTTGCCGTGAAGAAGGGCACTGTTGCCATTTCGATGGTCATTCACGCCGGGCTTGCGTTCGCGCTGCTCACAGCATCGCAGCACCGCGCCTCGGGCAAGACCTATGTTGTGCAGTTGCAGGAAGAGGCCAAGAAGAAGAAAAAGGAAGCGCCACCCAAGCCCAAGGCACCGCCCAAGGTGGCCAAGGTGGATCCGCATCCCAAGGAACAGAAAGTCGCGGCCGCGCCCAAGCTCGCGCCGGTCGCGGCGCCGGTTGCGACGGCCAGGATGCCTACCATGGTCATGCCGACCGAGATCGCCATGAGCAACGAGGACATCGGCGATGCCGTGGCGATTCCCATTGTGCGCGCCCCGCAGGCGGTGGCGCCCACCAAGGTGGCCACGTTTGAACCCGGCGCGCCCCGCCGCCACCAACGCCAGGAGCTGAGCGCCGGTCCCAACATCGAGGAGCGTTGCACCGACGAGCCTTCCAAGCCCGAGCCCGTGTTCAAGACCGAGATCGAGTACACAGCCGCGGCACGCTCCGAGGGCATCGAGGGCAAGCTCAAGTTGAAGATCGTGGTCGGCGCCGACGGCTCTGTGCTGTCGGTCGAGATCCTGGCCAGCGTGTCGCCCGAACTGGATGCCGCGGCAGTGGCCGCAGTCAAGCAGTGGCGCTTCCGGCCGGCCATGGCCTGTGGCAAGCCCATCGCGGGAGGGACCTATGTCTTGGCCCGTCGTTTCGAGCTGGGGGATTGATTGCACCTTCGCCTCGCCTTTGTGGCCGCTCTCGTGGGCGCCGGGTTCCCGGTGTACCCAGGGCCCGCGCGCGCCGATGAAACGGCCGCAATCGCCAAGCCCCCCCGCCTGATCCATTTCGTTGCGGCCGAGTACCCCAAGGACAAGCACGACGCCGGCATCACCGCGCGGGTGCTGCTATCCATCGAGGTAGGCGACGACGGCAAGGTGGGCGGCGTCGAGGTTCTGGAAAGCGGCGGTGCCGATTTCGACGGCGCCGCAGTGGCCGCTGCCCGGCAGTTCATCTTCACCCCGGCTGAGGCCGGAGGACAGGCCATCCCGGTCAAAATCACGTACCGCTACGACTTCACCATCGTGACCAAGATGGTGTCTCTGGGACCCCAGGTGAACTTCGAGGGCGTGATTCTGGATCGATTCAAGAAGCAGCCGCTAGCCGATGTGACCGTGCGGATCAAGGATCTGGACCTGGCCACCAAGACCGATGAGGCTGGGGCCTTTTCGTTCACCGATCTGCCGCCGGCCACGTACAAGGTCGAGATTCGCCACCCGCGCCTGGTCACGGTACTGACCGAGGAGACCATCCGGCCGGGTCAGAAGCGCACCATGAAGTACTTCGTGGAGCAGAAAGAGGACGACGTCGACGAAGAGGTCGTGGTGCGCGCGGCTCGCATCAAGAAGGAGGCGGTCGAGACCCGCATCCGCACCGAGGAAGCGCGCAAGGTTCCTGGCACCCAGGGCGACACCTTGAAAGTCGTGCAGAACCTGCCGGGCGTGGGACGCGCCAGCTTTGGTTCTGGCCAATTGATAGTATGGGGCTCGTCGCCCAAGGAGACCCGGGTGGTGGTCGAGGGCGTGGAGATTCCCAGCCTGTATCACATGGGCGGGTTGCGCTCGACCATCAACTCCGACCTGGTCAAGTCCATTGACCTGTCGCCCGGGGCGTACGGTGCCGACTACGGACGCGGGCTGGGGGGCCTGGTGCGCATCGACCTGGCTCCGCTTCCGGCGTCGGGTGTGCACGGCTATGTGGCCAGCGACGTGATGGACACTTCGGCCGAGGTTTCGGCTACCGTGACCCCGCGGCTGCGTTTGGCTGTCGCCGGACGCTACGGCTACCTCGACCGTCTGATGGCAGCAGTGACCAAGGCCGACATCGGCGACTCATTTCCCATCCCGCGCTACGACGACTACCAGGCGCGCGCCACCCTCGGTCTGCGCAAAGACGAGGAGGTCAGCGCGACCTTCCTTGCGGCTGACGATCACCTGCGCCGAACCATTCCGGCCAACGATCCAGCCGATCTGCGCGCGCAGAACCCCGACACCTCTTTCCGCCGCGTGTTCGTCAGCTACAGCCGCCTGTTCGACGACGGCTCCAGCGTGCGCGTGACGCCCTCGCTGGGCGTCGACCACAGTGCCGAACACGACACCTTCGGCAACCAAAGCACACGGCTTGATACCCAGACTCTGTCCTATGCTTTGCGCGGAAGTCTGCGTCGACGAATTCATCCTGCGGCGGTGCTCTTGCTCGGCATGGACGTGCAGGGGCAAGATCTCCAGCTCAGCCGCAACGGCTCGGTGAACCAGCCACCCCGGGAGGGGGACATCGTGGTTTTCGGCCAGCGCCCTTCCCCAGAGACAGCATTCGACAACTGGAAAGTCAACCTTCTCAGCTTGGCCAGCTACGCCACTGTGGATCTCAAGCTGGGGAATTGGACGCTCACGCCGGGTTTGCGTCTTGAGCCAACCTGGATCGAAGGGAATCACCGACTGCCCTTCAGCACCATCGCTCCTCCCATCGGCTATTCACGGCTCGACGCTCCCCCGAATCCCCTGCACGTCCCTGTGCTGCGCAATCTCCCTAATCCGCGTCTGCAGATCGCCTGGCGACCGATATCCAGGCTCACCCTCACCGGTGGCGCGGGGGTGTACGGCCAACCGCCCGATCCGGCGGACATGTCCCCGGTATTCGGCAACCCGTCGATTGTGGGGTCATATGCCGTACACCTGACCGGCGGGTTCTCACTCAAGCTGCGTCCGACCCTGACCCTGGAGTCAGTGGCTTTCTACAAGAAGCTGTACGACCTTGTTTCGCGCAGCGCCAGCCCGTCCCCGCCGGTGGGACAGGCACTGACCCAGGATGGAACCGGCCAGGTCCGCGGACTTCAGATCCTGCTCCGGCAGGAACTCTTCAAAGGCTTCTTCGGCTGGGCGACCTATACCCTGTCGCGCAGCGAGCGCCGCGATCATCCTGGCGAGGCCCTTCGCCTCTTCGACTACGACCAGACCCACGTGCTGGCCCTGCTGGCCAGCTACGACATCGGCATGGGCTTCGTGGTGGGCAGCCGCTTTCGCTATTCCAGCGGTATGCCGCGCACGCCGGTGGTGGACAGCTATCTCGGTCGCGACGGCTACGATGAGCCCGTGTTCGGAGCGCACAACTCCATTCGCATCCCGGCCTTCTATCAACTGGATGTCCGCGCTGAGAAGGCCTTCATCATGCAACGGATGAAATTGAGCGTGTTCATCGACGTGCAGAACGTCACCAATCGCAAGAATCCGGAAGAGATCATCTACAGTGAAAATTACAAGGTCAGGAGCACCATCACCGGATTGCCGACTTTGGCGGTTGCCGGTGCCCGACTGGAGTTCTAGCGATGACTCGCGCCAAACAGCTTCTTCTCACGGTCGTTCTTGCCGGCAGCATCGCACTCGGGTGCAAGCCTGAAGTGGGCCAAGCGCCGTCGCTGATCACCGACTACGCTCTTCTTGCGGTCAAGGGCGATCCGGCCGAGGCCAAGCCCGACGAGAATGTGGTGTACTCCTTCTTGCTGGCGTCACCGGAGGGAACGGTCACTGATACCACCGCCGGATGGGATGTCTGTGAGACGCCCAAGCCCCCGGCCGAAAGCAATTCGGTGGCCGGCGCCTGCAATCCTCCCGAGCCTGGTGCTGCCACGGGACAGACATTTGCCGCCCCGGTCCTGACCAAGGCCTGCATGCTATTTGGTCCGATTGCGCCCCCGGTGGCAACGGGCCAGCCGTCGATTAGGCCGCGAGATCCGGATAGCACCGGGGGCTACTACCTGCCGGTTCGAGTGAAGTTCCCTGATCTGGCGACCGGCAGCCTGACGGGATTCGCCTTTGAGCGAATCAGCTGCAATTTGGCCAATGCTGCAACAGATCTTGTCGCTGAATACGACAAGCGGTATCAACCCAACAACGATCCGGGCATAGCCACCACGGATGTCAGCAGAGCCGACGGCTCCAGCTTCAACTTGGATTCTGGCTCGCCAACCATCGCCCCGGGCGAGTCAGTCGTTTTCCAGGCGACCTTTGCCGATGGCTCAGCCGAAACCTTTCCGGTTCTCAACCCGACCGGCGACGCGCTGGTGGACCAGACAGAGGACCTGTACATGTCCTGGTTCGCCACCTCCGGCTCTTTTGAACACGACCGCACCGGTGTGGCAGGAACCCAAACCGCGACCTCGACCAGCAATGCCTGGAGGGCCCCGGGGACGGCCATGCCAGTGTACCTGTGGCTGGTTTTGCGCGATTCGCGCGGTGGCACAGCCTTCAGGTCGTACTCAATTCAGGTGACACAGTAGTCGCGCATCGCATTCCCGAGACGAGGGATTCAACGGCCCGTTGACACAGTCGCCGGCCGGTCACAATCACGTTGCAGTGCTGTAACACGCAGTCTCTGTTAGCGCGAATATGGTCGCTGCATGCTCGGGATTACATCCCAAGCGCACGCGCGCATTCTCGTCGTACAAGACGAGCCCAGTCTGGGCAGCTCACTGTCGTATATTCTCGAGGCGGCAGGATACCAGGTGCAAGTCGTGGGCAGTGGTGAAGAGGCTCTGCGTATCTTTCCAGATATGTGTCCCGACCTTGTCTTGCTCGACACTGCGCTCCCTGATCTTTCCGGCTTCGAGGTCTGCCGCCGCATCCGTGCTGGCGCGGTGACCCCACAGCCAGCCGTGGTCATCCTGACCGCCCAGACCGGGGAGAGTGAACGCGTCGCCGGTTTCGAGGTGGGCGCCGACGACTTCGTGAGCAAGCCTTTCAGCCTGCGCGAGCTGATGTTGCGCATCGAGGTCCGGCTGCGCGCTCGCCAGACCGCCGAGCTCCCAACTGTCTCTGAATCGCCCGGCCGTGAAGCGCCTGACGAGCGCCTGATGCTGGGACCACTGGAGATCGATCGGGCGGGCCACCGGGTCTTTCTTTCTGGCGAAGAGATCAGTTTCAGCGCGCAGGAGATGCGTTTGCTGGCTCATATGGCCGGCTCCCCCGGCAAGATGCACACGCGCCGCGAGCTGCTGACTGAGGTCTGGGGCTATCGCCCTGATGTTTCTAGTCGAACCCTGGACACGCACATCAAGCGCATCCGCGACAAATTCGGCGCCATGGCTTGGATGATCCAGACGGTGCACGGCGTGGGCTACCGCCTGGCCAGGTCCCAGCAACGGGCGCGCCCTCGCGAGCCGACTGGCGCCGTCGCTCGTCGCAGATGAGCGCGACGGACATGCCAAGAGAGGGGCCGACGACACGTCAGCCTTTGCGCGCGGGCGTGGTGGTTCCTGTCTTCGGTGTGGCGGACTCCCCGCGCACTGCCAAGCGATAGCCCACCCCGCGCACCGTTTGAATCAGATCGCCGGAAGCGCCAAACTTGTCGCGGATGCGCTTCACATGCGTGTCCAGGGTGCGGCTGGAGACTTCTGGATGGTAGCCCCACACCTCGGTGAGCAATTCCTTGCGCGAGCGCATCTTGCCTGGCGTGCGTACCAGGAAGAGCAGGAGGCGCATCTCCAAAGGGCTCACGCGAATTTCCTCGCCGGACACGAACACGCGATGTTCGGCCCGATCGATCTCCAGCGGGCCCACTTTCGCCCGTTCCAGATCGGCCGGCTGCGCAGCCGGAACCGCCTCGGCCGCTGGCCGCCGTGCCTTGAGTCGTGCGTCGATACGAAGGACCAGCTCGCGAATGCTGAAGGGTTTGGTGACGTAGTCGTCGGCGCCCACCTCGAACCCGGCCACACGGCTCAGTTCCTGGCTCTTGGCGGTCAGCATGATCACCGCAGGCTGGACACCGCTGGTGCTGGCCCGGATGCGACGGCACACATCGAAGCCCGATATGTCGGGCAGCATGACGTCCAGGAGCACCAGGTCGGGGCGGAAGCTGGCCACGGCCTCCAGCGCCGCCTCGCCGCGCTCCGCGACCTGTACTTCATAGCCCATTGCCTTCAAGCTGTACGAGAGCGAGGTGCTGATGTCGACTTCGTCCTCGACGACCAGTATGCGAGGCAAGGGTCGACGACTGGACTCAACCATGCGCACACGGTACGGCGTGGAAGTGACAGGACGGTGAAGTTGGTGCAACTTTCGTGCTTCTCCCATTCCCCAGATTGTCATCAGCAGGACCGGCGACGGATTGCGTCCAATTGTTGCTGCTTTGTCACACGGCCCTGCCATAATTGAGTGCCTTGAGAGCACCGGGGACCGATTCCATCATCGCTGCCGTCGACGTGGGCGCTAATGCCGTGCGTCTGCAGATGGGCCGCGTCCTGCAAGACGGAAGCATCGAGATCACCCACCAGGAACGCGATCCTGTGCGGCCTGGGCAGGACGTGTTCACTCGCGGCGCGATTCCGGCACCGGCTGTCGAGCGACTGGTGGCGACCCTGCGGCGCTACGGATCCTTGTGCCGCCGCTATCGCGCCCGGGTGCGTGCAGTCGCGACCAGTGCGCTGCGCGAGGCGCGCAACCGCGATGAAATCGTTCGCCGGGTGCAGCGCGAGGCCAAACTGAATCTGGAGATCATCTCGGGCAAGGAAGAGGCGCGACTCATCTGCCTGGGCGTCTTGCATGGCAAGCGGCCCAACACGCGATCGCTGTGTGTGGATATTGGCGGCGGTTCGACAGAAGTCGCGGTTGCCTTGGGCGAGCGAGCCACCCATCTGTGGAGTCTGGCCATGGGCGCGGTCCGACTGACCGAGCTCTTCAAGTTGGCCCACGGCACCACCAGCAAACAGCTGCGACTGGCGCGCGAATATGCACGCGAGGCCATGGCCGAGTCGCTGCCCAAAGTCCTTCCCGGCGCGCCCCGAGTAGCGCTGGGAAGTTCGGGCTCGATCCGGGCGGTGGTGGACTACACGGCGGCCGAAGGCAGCAACCAGGCCACAGTCAAGCAACTGGCTCGCACCGTTGAGGAACTGGCAGCGATGAGCCCGCGCGAGCGACGGCAGCGGTTTGACCCGGCCCGCGCCGACATCGTGCTGGCCGGCGCGGTGATCTTGGAGGCACTGGCCCGCCGGCTTTCGCTCGACGCAGTCACGGCCGTGGATCGAGGCCTGCGCGATGGCTTGCTGGTCGATCTGCTCAACCGTCGCACCGCCAGTCAGCGCGACCGTTCACTGGCCGACGAGGCTCTCGCACTGGGGCGCCGGTTTCAGTTCGACGAGGCGCACGCGCGACAGGTCGCCACGCTGGCGCTGGCCTTGTTCGATCAGATCCCGCAGGTGCACCGCTTGCCAGCCGCAGTCCGTCCCTACTTGGAGGCCGCCGCGTGGTTGCACGATATCGGCAACTCCGTGAACTACCAGAAACACCATCGGCATACCGAGTACTTGGTCCGTAACACTGACATCCCGGGTCTGGCCGACCGTGAGCGCGATCTGGTGGCGCGCATCGCCCGCTATCACCGCAGAAGCCACCCTGACCTGCACCACAGCGGCATGGCGGGACTGTCGCGCAACGAGGCCATGATCGTGCGCAAGCTGGCCACCCTGCTGCGTGTGGCTGACTCGCTGGATCGCAGTCACGCCCGACCCGTGCGGCGGCTGGCTGCTCGCGTCCGACCGGGTGAGGTCGTCTTGAACCTGTCCGCGCGAGGAACGGTGGACCTGGAGCTGTGGGACGTGATGCGCGAGGCGTCGTATTTCCGCCAGGTCTTTCGCCGTCGTCTGCGGGTCGAAGTGGGTTGAGCAGGTGTTCGGTAACACTCGGGGTTGGTGTGGCATCGCAAAGTTTCACAGAAATGTCACACAATCTCATCCAAATGAGAGGCAAGACGTACTTCCTTGTCTTCCAAGCGCCATTTTGCTGCAACTGACCACGCGCTCGGCGGCGCCGGGAGCGACGTGCAACCGCACCACTTCATCAATCGCGAGCTGTCCTGGCTGGAATTCAACGGGCGCGTCTTGGAGGAAGCGTGTGACCCGGACGTCCCGCTGGCCGAGCGCTGCAAATTCCAGGGCATCGTGGCGTCCAATCTGGACGAATTCTTCATGGTGCGGGTCGCGGGACTCAAGCAGTTGCTGGCAGGCGGCGTGGCTGACAGTGGAGCCGACGGGATGTTGCCGGGAGAGCAGTTGGCGGCGATCTCCTCGCGCGCCCATGACATGGTCGCGGCCCTGTACCGCAACTTCCAGCAGTTCATCGCGCCCCAACTGGCCGACAAGGCCGGGCTGGCCATCCTGCGGCCTGAGCAACTCAACCCCGAGCAAACGGGATTCTTGCACGCGCACTTCAGCCGCAACGTGTGGCCGGTGCTCACGCCGCTGGCAGTGGACCAGGGGCATCCCTTTCCGGTCCTGCGCAACCGCAGCCTCAACCTGGCCTTGGTTCTGCGCAAGGAGCGCCAGCGCGTGGCTCGCCGCTCGCGCATCTTCGCCGTCGTGCAGGTTCCGGCAGTTCTGCAACGCCTGGTGGAGATTCCTCCGTCGTCGCCTCATCGGGCCGCTTTCGTTTTGCTCGAGGACGTCATCGCCATGCACGCGGGCGAGCTGTTTCCCGGGTTTCGCGTGGTGGGCTGTCATTGCTTCCGCGTGACGCGCGATTTTGATCTGTCGGTGGACGAATACGAGCAAGACGATCTGCTCAAGACCATCCAGCGGGAACTGCGGCGCCGCGAGCGCAACCAGGCGGTGCGGCTGGAACTCGCGCACGACACACCGTCGGAGGTGGAGGACTTTCTGCGCAAGGCTCTGCACCTGCAGCCGGACGACGTGTACCCCGCCGAAGGACCGCTGCACCTGGCCGATCTGTCTCCGCTGGCCACGCGCGATGAACTGCGCGAGCACAGGGACGAGGCGTTTACGCCCCAGCCGGTGGCCGCCTTTGTCGACGCGGACATGTTTCGGGTCATTTCCGAGCATGACGTGCTCTTGCACCTCCCGTACGAATCGTTCGATCATGTGGTGGATTTCGTGTCCACGGCCGCCAACGATCCCGACGTGCTGGCCATCAAACAGACCTTGTACCGAACCAGCGCCGATTCGCCCATCGTCACCGCACTGACCCGGGCCGCGGAGAATGGCAAGCAGGTGACGGCCATGATCGAACTGAGGGCGCGCTTTGACGAAAAACGCAACATCACCTGGGCGCGCGTGCTGGAAGAGGCGGGTGTGCACGTGGTGTACGGCGTGGTGGGGCTGAAGACCCACTGCAAGGCTTCGCTGGTGGTGCGTCGCGAGGGCGATGCCATTCGCCGCTATGTGCACTTGTCCACGGGAAACTACAATCCGCTGACTGCGCGCACCTACGGGGACATTTCGCTCTTCACGGCGCGCGCGACCTTTGCCGACGACACCGGGGCCATGTTCAATTTGCTGACTGGGTACTCGGCTCCGCCCTCGTGGCAGCGTTTCACTGTGGCGCCGCTGGGCCTGGCCGAGCGAATCATCGAGCTCATCGATCGTGAAGGGATGTACGGGCGCGGCGGTCGCATCGTGGCCAAGATGAATTCTCTGGTCGACCCAGAGGTGATCCGCACACTGTATCGGGCGTCGCAGAGGGGGGTGTCGATCGATCTGTTGGTGCGCGGGATCTGTTGCCTGCGGCCGGGAATTCCTGGTGTGAGCGAGAACATCCGCGTGCTCAGCGTGGTCGACCGCCATCTTGAGCACGCCCGCATCTTCTACTTTCACGCCGGCGGCCGACGTGAGGTGTACCTCTCGTCGGCAGACTGGATGCCGCGTAACTTTATTCGTCGGGTGGAGGTCATGTTTCCAGTCGACGACGAAGCGCTGCGCGACCGCTTGATCGACGAGATCCTGGCCATCAGCCGCGAGGACAATGTGAAGGCGCGCATGCTGTTGCCTGACGGAACCTACCAGCGCTTGCGTTCTGAGAATGGCGAGCCGGCGCGACGCAGCCAGCGGCGCTTTATTGAGCTGGCAAGAAAGTCTGCGGTGGCGCAGCCAGCCCCTAGGGAAGACAGCGACGAGTATGCGGTCGAGGGAAGCGGCAGGCAGGCGCAGAGTGGGGCTCCGGGCGTGCAGCCCACTCTACTGGGCAAGCCCTCGTTGCCATCCTAGTTCATTCGTCACCCGACGTTTTCGCATCTGATACGCAACTGTGCCGATGGGCGACTCCCGCGACAGCTAGTCTGCTGGGTGGCGTTCGGGGTTGGAGCTAGCTGAGATGACTCCTGTTTGGGGGCGGGAGCACCACTGATTCTGCCTTTGTGGGCCGCCTGGGTGCCGCATCAATCTCCTGGGCCTGGGTGGCCCACTCTTTCATTTTCGCTGATATGGGAACCCTCAAAGGGTTCGCTTCGCCCTTCGGCCCCCCCACCTGCCCCGCCTACCCGCTCGCTTCCCCCTTCGGGGANNCTCGGCCTCGCCATTCCCTCCCGCCATGGTGCGCCGCCGGCGAGGGCGCGAGCGAAGCGCGCGGGGTGGGCAGGGTGGCGGGTCGTCCCGAAGTTCCCATAGTGGGAACAGCCGGCGGGCGCCCCACGCGACTACGCGGAGCCGCCGCGCGGCTTTGAGGCGAAGACCTTGTCGAGAGACTCGTCCCACAGCGATGGTTGCTGAAATCCGAAGGAAGGAGACATCCACGGCCAAGGCGGGTCATGGTCGTCATCGCTCATACCGTCAGCCACGGCTTCATCGTCGTCGTGTTCAGCCTTCGGCCAGGTTGGTTCATTGTCCCATGGGTTCCGGTTCGCATCGTCGGATGGGGCGTTCTTCCCTGGCCGCTCGCCAGGGACGCAATTGCCGGGATTTCGGTAGAAATTGCCATTGTCGTTGGTCATGTCGTTCCTCCAAAGCGGCTGTTCGGCAGAGAGTTGAGTGCGTGCCACGTGTGTAAAGTAGCGGGATTCACGTGAACACAGCGTCACTGTTGCGGGACATTTGCGTCACTTCGATGGAGGGTTCAATGAACCAGTTTCTTGTCTTCACGTTCCTTCTCGCCCTGTCAGTGCCGTGTGCTTGCCAGACCACGCGCCACGTAGTCCCGGCGGGCCCGACAACCACAGCCGACTATCGCGTGGTGGTGGCGATTGTGGTGGATCAACTGGCCGCCTGGGTGATGGCAGAGAGGGCGCAAGAATTGCCGGCTGAGGGCTGCTTCGCGCGGCTGGCGCGCGAAGGGCTCTACGCTCGCCAACTGGAGTTCCAACATGCCGTCACAGAGACCGCGCCTGGGCACGCGGCGCTTTTCACTGGGCGTGTGCCGCGCGAGACCGGAATCTACTCGAATGAAGTCTTTCGGCCGGGCGACGCTGAGACTGTGTCGATCCTGCGCGATCGAACCACTGGTCTGGTTGCTGTCGACGGTGCGCCTGTAGAAGGCGAAGGCAGTTCGCTTGCGGCCTTGCATTCGGACGTGGCCACGGTTGCTGACGTCTGGCGAGCGGCACATCCCGATGGACGTGTGTTCAGTTTCTCGCTGAAAGATCGTGGCGCACTGTTCGGCGGTGGTCGACATCCCGATCTCGTGCTGTGGCTCGACACAAAGTCGGCCCGCATGGTCAGTTCGACCGCGTTTGCCCAAGCCGGAACATTGCCCGGATGGGCGGCGAGCGCCGGAGGCAGCCAGCCCGTGGCCAAGCTGCTGCAGACGCCCTGGACCCTCGACCGCGACGAGCGCGCCTGGGTCGCGCGACATGCCTACCCTGATGATATTCACCCGGGCGAGTCGACGCACATTCTCGGGAACCACTTCCCCCACGCGATCTCATCGGCCGCGGCCCTGCGGGCCACGCCCCTGGGTGACGACCTTGTTCTCGCGCTGGCCCACGCGGCGATACAGGATGCGGCGAATTCCTCGCGGCCGGTTTTCCTCGCGCTGTCGCTTTCAGCCAACGACTACATCGGACATCTTTTTGGACCGCAGTCCTGGGAAGCGTGGGACGAGCTTTTGCGACTGGATCAGGCCCTGGCCCGTTTCTTTGCGTTCCTAGACCAGACCGTGGGAACGAATGCTTACGCGGTCGTGCTCACCGGCGATCATGGCATTAACCCCTTGCCTGAGCTGACGGCGGACGAGCGTTCCTGGTGCGCCAGCCCGGACCCGTGGCACCGGCCCTGCGGCCCCACACGACGCGTGCGCGGGGCTGCCAAGGCCGGCTCGGCAGCGGCTGCGCAAACGGTTCGCGACGTTCTTGATACTGCCTTGGGCCGTGAGTTTGGCCGTCCCGGTCAGTGGGTTGCTGGCGTGACCGGCCCCTTTGTCTACCTAGCCAAGCCGTCGCTCGCACCAGTGGATCATGCGCGGTTACTGCGCGTCGCCCAGACTGCTTTGGGCCAAGCGTTTGGCGTGCGCCACGTGCTCGACGTGCGTGAGGTGGCGCGCACCTGTTCCCCACAGCGCGCGGACGCTCTGCTGTGTCGGTCACTTCCCGTCGACATTGCGGCTGACCTTTTCGTGGAGCTGGATGCGGATGACTTCTTCGATGCCGACCTCGATCCAGGGCTGGGCGCGAACCACGGCTCGCCCAGCCGCTTCGACCGCAGCGTGCCGCTCTATCTGCGAGCGCCAGGTTGCGTGTCAGCGGGAATCATGCTGACGGAGCCGCTGCGCTTCGATGCCTTCACCCGCACGCTGGCCTCTTTGCTGGGCCTGCCACGCGATGCTATCGCGCCGGCTGGTCGTGATCTGTGCCAGCACTAGGGCGACCACCTTTTGCGACGGCCTGTGCGACGATGCGATATCCGACCCCGCGAACCGTGTGGATGTAGCCGCCGGCGTCGGCCAGTTTTTGCCGTAGTCGCTTCACATGGGTGTCCAAAGTGCGGCTGGAGACTTCCGGGTGGTAGCCCCACACTTCGGTGAGTAGTTCGCGGCGGTAGCGGACCTTCCCGGGAACTTCGAGAAGGTGCATCAGCAGACGCATCTCAAGCGCGCTCACATGAATCTCGTTGCCACCGACGAAAACCTGGTGACAGTCGGCGTCGACATCGAGCCTGCCGATGGTGATGCGACCCTTGCTGGGCGCCGCAGACGCGGAATCGTTCTCGTCCGGCAGTGCGCGCTGCCGCGCCTCCATGCGGAGGAGCAGCTCGCGCACACTGAAGGGCTTGACCAAGTAGTCGTCGGCGCCCACCTCAAACCCGACCACGCGGTCGACCTCCTCGCCGCGAGCCGTGACCATGATGACGATGGGTTGGTGCGACTGGCTGCTGGCACGAATCCGCCGACACACGTCCAGTCCCGATATGTCAGGCAGCATGAGGTCCAGCAGGACGATGTCCGGCGACTGCTCTGTCGCCAGGCGCAGTGCAGTTGTGCCATCAAGCGCGCTGGACACTTGGTAGCCAGCGGCATGCAAACTGTAGGAAAGGCTGCTGACCAGATCCTCCTCGTCCTCGACCAGCAACACCCGAGCTTTGCGCGAACGCGCGGTCTTTACGCCGTGGTTATGCGCATCGCTTGCCAGCTTCGCGTCAGTTTCTCTTGTCGTCTGGGACAGCACGCACAGAACCTCCTGATTGGATCCCGTGGCGGAGGGCCTCCCCGCGCACCATAAAAACGACCGTTTCGCCCAGGTTGGCGACATGGTCTCCGACGCGCTCGACATACTTGACCACCGACTGCAGTTGCACGGCCTGCGCGATGCCTCGTGCGTTCTCAGCCACATGGGCAAACAGCACGCGGAGAATCTCCGCAGAGAAGTCGTGAACCATTTGGTCGCGCGCAATAACCTCTTCAGCCCTGCTCGCGTCGCCGGCCACGAACGCACTGAGCGCTTCATGCAACATGGACTCGACCTCAGCGGCCATGCGAGGCAGGTCCGCATCGATTGGGAAAGGCGCCCCGGCGCACAGAGTGAGCGTGCACCGGCTGATGCTCACGCCCAGATCGGCGATACGTTCGAGATCGGTTGCGAGTCTGAGAGAGCCCGTGACGAAACGCAGATCCGCCGGTGCCTGCTGGCGAAGCGTGAGAATGTCTCGACAGATCTCATCGATCGTGATCTCGTGCTGATCCACCACGCAATCGGAATCGATGGTTCGGCGGGCCAGTGCGGCGTCACGCTCCGTTAGTGCCCTGATGCTGGCACCAATGAGGGCCTCGACCCGGCCGCCCATCATGAGGAGTTGTACGCGCAGGCGCCCAAGATCGTCTTCGTGCCCCCGGTCAACATGCACCCGATAGTTCATGGTCTACAGTCTGACGAGCGCCGACGACGAACAGGTGACGTATTGGAAAACTCTTGCGCAAGCGGCGCGCCGAAATCAGCGCAAGGCGCCGTCATGGCGCCGCACCTGTTCCCAGTGCTGTGTCACATGGGCGCCACGCAAATGTTGCCGAGATGGCGCTGCCAACTTTTTGCAATCGGAGTACGAATCAGGCATGAGAATCATGCATGAAGCCTGCGTAGTCACCCTCGGCGAGCAAGACGATCCCTGGCGGACCGAACGTCGCAGCAGCGGCTGGATGGTCGGCGACGCTCCCCCCGTCGAGTCAGACACCCCGCAACCGGCAGAGGATCCGTGGAAGACGGAGCGTCCGAGGAGCGACTGGAACGTTGGCGACACGCCCTTCGACGAGACAGACGCAATGCGACTCGCGCTGGTGCCGGTCGAGCGCAGCTGGACTCCGTCGGAAACAACGGGATCCCATTGTGGCCAGCGAGCGAGCAGCGCAGCTGGCACCACATGCACGGGCCGTGACACGGGTTCAGGAAATCGGCGCTGCGCCCAGTAGCCTGGCCGACGTTTGAGATGAGCGACCGCCACGATTTCGATCTCCTCGTCGGAGATCTCGCGATAGATGATGGCGTAGGGATAGGGCCCGCCGGGGTGCCGAGGGCGAGGACCTCGTGGACTTCCTCGCCCTGCGCAATGCCGACCGCGAGCTCGCCCAGTGATACCCGCCGCGCTACGGGCCCTTGCCCGTGGCGGACTGCTCGACCAGGCCGCGAAATACGCCTCGCGGATAGAGCTTGTGGTAGCGGGCAACCAGCGCTGTGGCGTCGCTGTCGTGGTGGGCAACCGCCGCCTCGACCAACATGACCAGAGCCTCTTCGGCGAGTTCGCCCTTGGGATGGCGGTCCAGATACGCGGTCAGCAGCGCACGTGCGCGGGTAGGATTCCGTTCCACGCGCAGGGCACGCATGGCATCGAGGAGAAGCCCCAGGTCGTCAGGCGATGCAGCCTTTGTCACGCGCTTGGGTCGTGCAACCGCGGCTGTCTCGTCGCTGGTCTGAGACTGCGGCATGGTGACCGGCTCTGCGGCCGGCGACGGCAGCAGGCTCGGCAGCGCGGGCCTCTCGCCGAACGTGTGGTGCGGCCCCTGGACAGGAACTGCTGGGGTGGGGCTCGGCGCACTGGGAACGATGCTATCGAGAGCGTGCGCCAGCCAAGCCGGCCACTGCGCCAGCGCGGCGCTTGTGCAGAAGCCACACACAACCAAGGCAGCCACTGCGAAGGCGAGGCGCAACTTGGCAGGCCGGTACAACCGCTCCGCTGGCAGGGCCAGCCACGCGCGTTCTTTGCGTCCTGGGGGAGACTGGTAGGGAGTTTCCTCGCGCAGCAACGACAGGGCCCATTGGGCAGAAGGATCGGAGACACTGTCCTCGGCCATGGACAATCGCACGGGATCCTGTTCCATGATGGACGGGCCGGTGGGCGGGGGTTCTGGTTGCGAGGTCATGGTCCTACACTCCCTATCGTGCTGGTGCTCGATCCATTCCGTTGCTCGTGCTGGGCCAGCGATCTGTGTTGCTTGGCAGCGAGCGCAAAGAAATCCTTGCGGGCGTGGTGCAGCCGAGTCCAAACCGTCTTCAGTGGAATTCCCTGAATTTGTGCAATCTGCGCGCCAGAGAGGCCTTCAATCTCGAAAAGGATGAAGGTGCTACGCCGCGCCTCCCGGATCTTGCCCAGCATCGCGTAGAGAACGCGTTGGTTTTCTTTCTTCTCGAGCGCGGTCGCAGGATTCTGGCTGGCGTGCGGCAGGATGTCTGGTTCCTCCACGCGCCGCCTGGTGAAGATGTGTCTGGTCCAGGTGCGACGGCGAAAATCGCGCACCTGACGCTGGGTGATCCGATAGAGCCAGCCCGGCAAGTTCCCGCCGTCGAAATCGCCCAGACGACGGCGCACCACCAGAAAAACCTCTTGGGCGATGTCGTCGCGATCGGCATCCGGGCCGCCCAGCGCCCGAATCCAACGGCAGACCTCATCGAACCATTCGTGATAGATCCGTTCGAATCCGCCATCACCGGGCGTACCTCGCCATCGCTCAGCGGTATTAAGTCCGCTTTGGCCCATTTGAACTTGCAAGGATACTACAGACTGCACTTAACTGATGTAGGGCACACCAGTGGTGATACCTTCACAAAGAATTTGGCCCGTCGCTGCGATGGCTCGCCCGAATCGCCCTATTTCTGAGGCCGCGTTCAGATATGGTCTCGGTGTGAGGGCATGTCGGTATTTGCGTTCATGCGTTATCGCGGCTACCCTGCTCGCGACAGTGGGACGGGCTCGTGCCGCTGATGACGCGCAATTAAGCGCAGAACCTCCGACGACCGAGAGCAATGGGTCGACCGCGCCAGCGTTGGTTGACCCGGTGGTTGGCGAAAGCCTTTGCCCGCAGCCCGACGCCATCTGGCAAGAGCTTGTGACGCTGGTGCCGCGCGAACGCCTGATCGCGCGATTGCGCGGGCCGGGCAAGCCCAACGCCTCCATCCAGATCGAAGACCTGGGCGCGATGTTTCGCATCTCGGTACTCAACAAGGTTCGCGAGTATCGCGAGGAGGCCCGGGAGTGCGCGTACCGGGCCAAGGTGGCGGCGCTCTTTGCAGCGCTGATCATCGATCCCGCGGCGCTGATTAGCGCTGGCCTTTGCGAGCGCCCGCCTTGTTCGCCGCCACCGGAACCAGCGCCGCCCGCCCGGGTTGAGACCCAAGCTCCTCCTCCCGCTCTTCCGCCCCGGCCCTTCGTCTTGCGCCCGCTCGTCCGCATCGAGCTGAGCCCCACCTTCGTCACCGGATTGGGCGAGCCGGATCTCGCTGCACACTGGGGAGGCGCTGTGCGGGTCGCAGTGGGCCACAGCCCCGTCGTTGCCGTTGTGGGAGCGGCGGCGCTCTGGCCAGCCGACACGAATGTCGGCGGCGTGCGGCTTCGGCAGTGGAGACTGCCGGTGGACTTCGGTATCCGCGCGACCCTGCCGAGTTCGTGGATCGATCTCTATGGCGAGCTTGGTGTTGCGCTCGCGCTGCTGTCAGAGCGGGCACTCGATCTGGCGACTGCGAAGACCCAGACAGGAATTGAACTGGGTGGGCGTGTCAGTCTGGGGGCTCGTCTCGCGCGGCAGGCTGGGCTCACGCCGTTCATCTCGCTACAAGCTGACTTCTTGCCCGATCCACCCCGGGTGTTCGCTTTGCCTGAAGGTGTGGCGGGCCGGACCCCCTATGTATGGATGGGCGCCTGCGTGGGCGCATCGTGGGGAATGTGATGAGAACACACGCGACGAACACACTCTTGGCCGTGTCGTGCCTGCTGGCCTCAGGCTGCGGCCAAGATCTGGACGTGGGCTCTGACGTGCTGTGGTCTTCGCGCTTCGAGGGAGACAGCTTTGCCGAATGGACCCCCATTCCTTTCGGTTTCGGCAATGAGGGCGCCGTCGCGCCCAACACACTGGAGGTGTCAAGCGAGCGCGCACACCAGGGAACATACTCGGCGAAGCTGACCGTGTCCGGCACTGCAACCAACACGCAGGGGATCGGTGCCAGCCTCGTACAAAACGGCGGTCTGCCTACCCAGGCCTACTACAGTGCCTGGTACTACCTGCCCCAAAGTGTCACCGTTGGCTACTATTGGGTGATCATGAAGTTCCGCGCTGGGCTTGGCAATCCGCCGGCCCAAGGCGAGTTGTTCGACGTGAACTTTACCAGCCCGTCAGCCGGGGTGATGTCTCTGCGAGTGTACGACCATCGAAGTAGCGACCTGCCGCTGAGTGTGCGTCAGCCCCCCGACGTCCCGGTCAATACCTGGTTTCAACTCGAGGCTTTCTACCGGGATGCCAGCGACTCCACGGGCCGTTTTACTCTCTGGCTGAATGGCCAGCAGATCCTGGATTGGCAAGGGGCTACCGGACTGACGTCGTGGGTTGCCTGGGACGTGGTGAGCGTGGGAGAAGATCTGTTCCCAGAACCGGCAATTCTCTACGTCGACGATTGCGCCATCAGCCAAACCCGCGTCGGTCCCACCGGTTTGCTGGCAAAGTAGTCAGCCTGCAGCCCCGATCCAGTACTGATCGGTCTGAAAGTCGATCACGAATGAACCCGAACGGAAGCGCTGGCTGTTAAGGCGCACCGGCCGGACGCCCGAAGCAGCCGCAATCCATTCCATCAACACTGCGCTCATCGCCCCTGGCAAGAAGGCCACGTCCATGGTGCCCTCCATCGCGTGGCAGAACCCGGACCAGGTTCCCGCCAGCCGACCATCCGGCAGACGTTGGCCCTGCGTGGCCAGGTGATCCAGGGCACCGACCAGCGCGCGCTGGCGTTGCTCGACTTCGGTGAGTCGTCTGTCTTTGTCCAGCACGCGGTTCACCAGAGTCGGCAGCAGCCGACCCATCCACAAATTGCCCGCGAGATCGCGCTGCAGTTTCTCGCGATCCAGCACTGCGACCTCGACCGCGTCGAGGGCCCGCACCATGGCGGTCCTGCGGCCCTCGGGAACCAGCGCCAGCTCGCCGAACACATCGCCAGGTCCCAGAATCGCCAGCTGCTTCTCTTGTCCGCTCATCGTGGTCCGCACGACCTCGCAGCGACCGGCGATGATCAGAAAAATCGTGGTGGCTGGTTCGTCCTGGCGGATGATGGTGTCACCCTGGGCGTAGGCACATCGATTGAGTTTCCACACGTTGTCGACAAAGGCCTGCAGGTCGTGCTGCAAGGCCTTGACCGACTCGTAGCGCTGCTCGGGCTCGCGGGCCATGGCCCTCACGATGATCTGGCGCAACCACGCCGGCAGCGCCGGCGCACGGTCCAGTCCGTCTTCGACCTCGCAGCAGCTCGCCGCGACCAGGGCTTCGTTGGCGCTGGGCGCCTCGAAGGGCGGGCTGCCAGTCGCGATCTCGAAGAGCAGGGCACCCACGCCGAACACATCCGTGCGGCAGGAAACCTTGTCAGCGCGCCCCTGGGCTTGCTCGGGTGAAGCGAAGGACGGCGTGCACGGCAGCGGTTCGAGGCGGCGGCGGCCCTGGGCGGCTTGGCGAGCTCGGTCTCGCGTGATGCGGTCCGGGTGTCGCGCTATTTTGGAAATGCCCCAGTCGATGAGATGGACCTCGCCATGATCGCCCACCATCACGTTCTCTGACTTGACGTCCAGATGCAGGATGTCGCGAGCATGCGCAAAATCCAAGGCGTCGCACACAGCGATGACGATGCGCAGACAGCTCAACAATTCACCTGGTGCGCGCTGGTCCGGCGGATTGCTGGCCAGTCGATCGCTGAGCCGCTGCCCGGCCAGCAGCTTCATGGTGTAGAAGCGGCGGCCATTGCTGTCGATACCCGAGTCATGCACGGGCACGATGTTGGGGTGCTCCAGGGCAGCCAGCAGCCTGGCCTCGTGGCCAACCAGCTCGGCCAATTCTCCCTCCAGGGCGCGTGTGTCCTTCACGCGCTTCAGTGCCACGTGGCGATCGAGCTCACGGTCGTAGGCCTGGAAGACCGCTGATGTCCCGCCCTCTCCGGCCAGTGATTCCTCCAGGTAGCGCTCGCTGTTGGTCATGGTGGCAGAGTACTACCATGCGATCCGGCCGGTGAAGAGGGATCCTCAGTAGCACCTCGACGCATCGAACGCGCCGCCGCCAAGGTTGTTGCTCTCGTAGCAGAGTTGCGCCGGGAGCTTGTTGCTCATGCCGCTGACGTCCGGGCCGATGGCCGGCCAGGCCACGCTGCCAAACCAGCTCGGCTTGTCCGCCAGGTAGAGCGAGGCTGGCAGGGTTTGGTCTGCGGGGGCCGTCTCGCCTGCCGGAAGCTCCTGCGGATCCCAGTGCGTGGTCTGGGAAAAGTAGTCGTAGTTTCTCCAGCGCAAGAGCGTGCTCAACTCCAGCGGGTCGAACTTGTCCGTGTCGGCTCCCGCTGACCAGCTATTCCAGTAGCCCAGCACGTAGATCGGGCCGACACCCATCCCACATGTGCAACACGCGCAAGAACGGGTCAGCGGGGACTCAAGAAAAGCGAAACAACGGCCGAAGTGTAGTCTGCTAGGGCAATGAGCAGGAAGTCCGGGCTGCGCCGCAGGCAAAACGCGGTGAAGGAAAGTCCTGCGCTGAAGGCGGCGAAGCTGTGCCGAGCTGCGAAGCTGGCGATCGCCCAAGGCAACCTCAAGCTCGCCGAAAAGGCCTATGGCGCGGCCATCGAATGCGGCACCCGGGACCCCGAAGCATTCAACGATCTGGCAACGATCTACGACAAGAAAGGCGTGAAGGCCGAAGAGCGATTCAATCTACTGAGCCGGGCTTTCGAATTGGCGCCAGAACACCCGGTGATCCGGCGCAACTTTCTCAACCTGCTGCAGAGGCTGCTGGACGCTCTTGAACAGGCTGGACGCTTTCGCGAGGCGCTGCCCCTGCACGTGCGCCGGGTGGCCATTGAATCCGAGTCCGCCCCGGCCCAGCGCGCCCTTGGCTATTGCTATGGCAAGCTTGGCCAGAGCGAAGCAGCGGTTGCGCATTTCACACGCGCGACCAGCCTGGACCCGAACAATCCCGGCTACTACAACGATCTCGGTCTGGCGTGGCTGGAATTGCATCAATTGTCCGAAGCACGGGCCGCGTTTCAACGGGTTCTCGAACTGGACCCGCAATCGATTCGAGCCTTCGTGCACTTGGGACTTCTCGCCAATATCACCGGGCTCGCCGATGTGGCGGTCAACATGATGCGCCGGGCGCTGCAAGTCGACCCCAACTGCGTCGAGGCCCACAACAACCTCGCAACGTTCTTGCGCGATCAGGGCGAGCTGGTGGAGTGCAGGCGCCACTATCAGCAGGCCCTTCACCTCAAGCCTGACCAGGTAAGCGTCTTCTCCGGCTACCTGCTCTCGCTCAATGATGATCCGGCCGCAGAGCCCGACTGGGTCGCGGCCGAACACCGTCGCTTCAATGAAATCGTCAAGTCGAGTCCGCGGCCGCTGGCACCGCGGTCACTGGACCCCGAAAGGAGGCTGCGCATTGCCTACCTGTCGCCAGATTTTCGCGCGCATTCAGTTGCCCACTTCATTGCGCCGCTGCTCGAGGCTCACGATCGAGCCATGGTTGAGGTCACGGGCTATGCGACGAGCAACGCCGACGATGGAATGACGGAACGGATACGTCACGCAACAGAACGTTGGCGTTCCGTGTTCCGAATGAGTGACGACGACCTGGCTGCGCTTATTCAAGACGACCAAATTGACGTGCTGATAGAACTTTCGGGCCATACCGCCGACAACCGCTTGCCCATGCTGGCTGAACGCACGGCTCCGGTGCAGATAACCTATCTCGGCTATCCCAACACCACCGGACTTGCCAGCATGGATTACCGAATCACCGACGCTGTGGCGGATCCTCTTGGAGTGACCGACGGGTGGCACACGGAGAAGCTCCTGCGAGTTGAGGGGGGCTTTCTCGCCTATTCGGCCCCGCCCTTCGCAAGAGAGATGCCGGTTGCCGAGCCACCGGCGCGCAAGGCCGGTGCCATAACCTTCGGCAGCTTCAACAATCTGGCAAAGACAAACGACACGCTCTTGCAGATCTGGGCCGCGATCTTGGCCCGGGTGCCCGGAAGCAGGCTTCTTCTCAAGGCGCACGGGCTTCGAAACGAAGGGGCCAGGCGGCGCATTTTCAAAGTACTGGCCGCACACGGAGGAATTGCACCGGAGCGCGTGTGCTTCATGGGCCATGAGCAATCGGCGGCAGACCATCTGCAGCGCTACCATGAAGTCGATTTGGCGCTGGACACGTTTCCCTACAACGGAACCACCACAACCTGCGAGGCGCTTTGGATGGGCGTGCCTGTTCTCACTTTGCAAGGACGCTGTCACGCAGGCAGGGTGGGCGCGAGTCTGTTGAGCCGAGTGGGCTTGCAGGAATTCGTTGCCCAGAATCAGTCGGACTACGTGGAGAAGGCCGTGGCTTGGGCGGAAAGGCGCGAAAGCTTGGGCGAGTTGCGCTCAAGCTTGCGCGAGAGACTTCTGGGGTCGCCTGTCATGGACGCTGGGCGGTTGGCACGCGGGTTGGAGACCGCCTTTCGTGAGGCCTGGCGGGCCTACTGTCGCAGCCGCTGATTTCCTCACGCGCTCAGCGCACCCGTCTTACGAAAGCACCCGGCCAGTAAGTCACGCTCGCATGAATCGAGCTCTCATTAAACAAGAATGCCGGCTCGACAATCTCGAAAGCCCGGCTTCCGGCGACAAACTCGCAAGCGGCCTCTTGCGGATTGTTCCATCCCCAGTCCGTAATGCTGCGAATAGCTTCGATTTGACAAGGAATCCCCATGTAGTGAAGCGCGATGACCGCCTTGACTCGCGGGCTGAGCAAGGGCTGGATGGCTTCCCCCTGGGTATAGGGGGATAGTTTGGACGTGTAGGTGGATGTGGTTTACGTAATCTCTGTTGTCAGTCGCATATTTGTAGATGCGATTCGGTGAAGGCAAAATGGCGCTGGAAGCGACTATGCACCCCGACGAAACGCGTATCGGAGAATCCCGCGAGATCGATATCACCAAGATACAAAGAGGCAGCCGACCACCTTGGGCATCACGACAACCCGGATGCGATAGCGCGGTAGACCAACGTTCTTCCTTCTGGAACACCTCCTGAATGCCTGAGAGGATGCATCATGCGAACTCCGGTCCTTGGAGACACCATCAAACGGATCTGCGGGAACTCGTCGGCCTTGACGGCCAAGCTGGAGTCTTTCCCCGGCTCCGCGGCGTACTGGGAAGAGCGTTATTCGTCCGGAGGCAATTCCGGGGTGGGCTCTTACGGGCTGTTCGCAGAGTTCAAGGCCGACGTGCTCAACGGATTCGTCGCCAGACGGCAGGTCCAGACGATCATCGAGTTCGGATGCGGAGACGGCAACCAGCTTGGCCTCTCCAAGTACCCTAACTACCTTGGTCTCGACGTCAGCAGCACCGCTATCCTGAAGTGCAGAGAGCGGTTCAAATCGGACATGCACAAAGCGTTCCGCCTGATGGAGGAATACAAAGGAGAAAAGGCGGAGCTTTCACTGTCGCTCGACGTTGTCTATCACCTGGTCGAAGACGACGTCTTTGAGCGCTACATGCGGACGCTGTTTGATGCGTCCAGCCGGTACGT
This sequence comes from Myxococcales bacterium, assembly GCA_003158735.1. Classification (GTDB taxonomy): domain Bacteria; phylum Myxococcota_A; class Polyangia; order Fen-1088; family Fen-1088; genus Fen-1137. Next base: position 43,795 of record PMLB01000117.1, read on the forward strand.
CATCATCTACGCGAGCGACACCGACGACAACCAGCGCGATGATGGACAGCATATCCAACACCGGAAGTTCACGGCCTGGGTCCGGCAGAATCTCCCGAACTGGAAACTACTGGAGCATTTACCAAACCGATATCCCTATCGCGGCGACTATCGCACAGGCTCCTTCGCTGAGTTCTTCATCTTCGAGAAGGCCGAGCAGCCGCCGTGAGAAGTGAGTCGAGCCGTGGCAACCCCGCGCCTTCCCTTGTAATCGCCAACCCCGTGAACGATTACGATCTTTCAGAGACTCTACGAATGGCGAAGCTCGGAACTTCGGGATAATCAACGGTTAAATAGAGCAATTCCCAGTTATGTGCGATGCAGAATTCATGAACCGCCTCAATAACACCATAGCGATAACCGTTGATCATATTCCCCTTTGAATAGTCATGACCGGCAATGATTCCACCCCACTTGATTGTCCGAGCATATACTTCCAATTCCTGCCTTGTGGTCGAGTATGAGTGATCGGTATCGATATAGATCCAATCAAAAAGAGAATCAGGGAAAGTCGAGGCGGCATTGACCGAAAGCTCTCGGGTGACAACAACCTTGCCGTTCGCAATTTGTTCAGAAAACTTTGAAGTCACCAACTCATAGAGTCCATCGTGATACCGTTCGGTCCCCCATATATCAACCAGATATAGCTTTTCCGGATGTGCTACCGAGAGAACAATCTCACTGAAATCGCCATGATCAACGCCAATTTCAGCGACAATTGCGCGGGAGGGCAGTCTTTTAATAAGCTCCGTACGATTCAGAACAAGTTCGCAATTTTGAATATGTTCCTGACGAAGATGTACCACAGGCATGCTCTCTTCAATCAATCTCCGCTGCGACTCATCGTGTTCTCTGAATTTCCGATACAGGCTCTCTATGGTAACGGACTCTTCAGCCATATTTCCGTCCAATCTCTTAGACTTTTCAGGGTTGCTCTTGCACTCAATAGAAACACCATCGGCGACACCACAATTTCCCTTTTTTCCCCCGCCCCGAGTGGAGCCTTCGTCATCACCCCGTCCATCGAGAATTGGTTCCTGAGGGACTCCCCCCCGTCGGGGCCACAGATGCTAGCAGGTCGGACTTCCCAGCCCTGGCGGATGTGAGACCACTCGCAACGCACGCCTCCCCCCCTACTCGATCAACTGCGACACATCGTAGAGAGCCGACAGGTTTCGGATCTGGGCGTCATTGTCGCAGCGATGTGTGGTCGCGTTGACCCGCCAGAGCGCATTGGTCTGCGTCTCCGGTATTGTGGGGAACTCCCTGAACCGCCCGCCCACCTGCACCGTCTCGGTCCCGTTTCGCAGCGCCATGAACTTGAACCAGATGTCGTCGGCGGTCGGGGCATTCTCGAGGTAGATGTCCCTGCGGAAGACATCGGCGTGGAGGGCGCCGGGGGGATACAGAATGCCGCCGACTCCGGTCGGGAACAGGTTGAAAGAGGGCTGATTGTACTCTACGTTTCTCCAAGTCATGTACGAGGCAATTCCGCCGCCTTCTTTCCTCATCCAACGGCACCGGTAGGCGGCCACGGCCGCCGGGAAACTCCTATGGGCCTCCAATAGACCCTGTACGAAGTCCTGCGGGTAGAGGGCGTCGTCGTCGCAGGTGATGATGAGATCGTTCGGGTAGTCGACCAGGGCGTAGACGAGCTTCTTATACTGGCGGATGTCCTCATCAACGATGCGGACGGTGAGCCCTTTTCTCTGAAGCTCGGGCAGATCGTACGGCAGCGCGGCCCCGTCGAGGTCGCCGCGGAACAGCCACAGTACGATTGCGTCGGGCATGGTCCGCTGAGACATCAGCGTTCGAATGGTGAGGCCGACGGTCGCGAGCCGCGGCTGATAGCTGGTGAGGGAAACCACCACTTTCGGCACATGAGGGGGATTTTCGAGCCGCTGCGGTGCGACCAGGTTGTCAGGAGATGGGCTTGATATCAGCTGGGATCGAGCAAGAGCCTCGTTCGCGAAGCGAGGAGATATCTCTCCTGCCTTCGCGTAGAAGATGCGCGCGTCGTCCAGACGGCGAAGCGCCACGCTGATGTCTCCGGCCACGAGTAGGGTCTCGGCGTCGTTTGGCTGAAGGGTCATGGCAGCCTCTACCGCGCGTAACGCATCCACAAGGGCACCAGCGGCCAGATAGATGGCAGCGCGATTTCGATGCAGGACGGCCTTGCCTGGTGAAAGTGCCACCGCCCGCTCGATCGCCTCCAACGCGCCGGTTAGATCTCCCTCCATCTGCCGTACCACTGCCAGGTCGTTGTGTGCCTCAGCCGAATCAGGCATGCGCGCCACGAAGGCCTCTAGCCGCTGTCGCGCCTCGTGTCCTTGGTTATTGGCCAGCAAGACTTCAATGGCGGCCCCTTGGCTTCGATACGGGTCCGAATCGAGCACAATTTCGCCGTACCGCTGACGGAACTCGTCGCCAGCCGCCACCGTGCTAGTGCCCCCGACCTGTAACAGGACGTCGTGAGCGACACGGGAAAACTCGGCGCGGTCGACAATGGAAAGCACGCCGCGCAGGTCGGAAAAGGCGGGGCTCGCGCGTAGCGCTGTAGCAGTTGGGCCCTCGACCAACACCAACTGGGTATGGTTCAAGTCGGCGAGATCCGTGACCACCGTCGGATCGATGTTGGCGTCGAGCCCGATGCGGACGCTCGCGCGCTGGCGGTTTAGCTCTTGGCAGTGTTCGTAGATGGCGATGCGATCGGCCAGCAGGACTCTGCTCTTGGTTTCGCGCGGCAGGCAGCGCGGCTCGCGTCGCAGGTCGAACAGGGGATCGGTCTCGTCGCGGGTGAAGAGACGAAATAGTCTGCGGCGCTGGGCGGCAAAGCCGAATTCGCTTGTCTGCTTGGTCCACCCCCGACGAGCCGTGGCCAATGCCCCATCAGGATGGGCGAGGAGATGCTCGATAATTTCGCCAGCCTCATTTTCATCGGCGAAGGTGTACAGGTCGCGGCGGTCCTCGTAAAGGAGATCAAGGCCGCTTTGCGGTCGCAGATGATCAGTGACTAGACATCCGCCAGCGGACAGCACCTCGGCAATCCGTAGGTTGAGGTCGCCGTTCAGGGAGCAATTAAGTGCGACGACGCTCTTGCAGTAGAGCTTTGCCAGAATCGCTGGCACTGCCATTTGATGATCGATAGGCAGGGACCGCCGACGCAATTGCTCGACAAGGCGCATGCGCGCTGGGTGGAACCGACCGATCTGGCCGGCGACAAGTACGCTGGCGGCACGCTGTCCCTGCGGCGGCAACGAACTGGTTGGACAATCCGCATCCATGTTGGGCAGCCACCTCACGTTGCGTACGCCGGCCTCGATGAAGAAGTGCAAGTGCTGACGATTGTGCGACGACAGCACGATGTCGTACGGCTCTGACAGCGCATACGATACCATCCGATGGAGAGGCCGTGCGAGATGCTGGGTGTCTCCGACCATCAGCACTTTGGTACCGGGCACCGAGGCCAGGTTGCGGGGCAAATTGCTGCCCGTGGCGTCCGCACGAACTAGAACGACATCTGGGCGAAAGGCGCATCCCAGCGTATGCAGGGATGCGGCCAAATCGTACTCACCGCGCGGCGTCGCTATGGTTGCTGGTAGGCCGCCTGCGCCTTCGTTCGGGCTGGCATTGCCCATAAAGGGTCCCGCTGTGACCTGTCGCTGCGAATACCGAGGCGGGGCAATGTAATCCGGCTTGGTGTGGTGGACATAAAGTACAGCGAGATCCTCAAATGTGGCTTGAGAATGTCGTCTTGCGATCATTTTGCGCTGCCCAAGCAGAGGGTACGAACGGCATGGCTATTCGGCATCTCTCTCGACGCATTGACGTTGAGGCTCACTCATGATGGCATCGACCGACTAGCTGCGAAACCTAAGCACAAATTCACGTCCGCGCGCCCTCCAGAACAGCCCATCGAATTCCAATCCGAAGGTCCCGAGTCGCGGACGTCACCTTGACCTGGGCGATACCGATACGCCGCGGGCAAGGAGGATATCGTGCCCAACATGATCGACGTGACCGTAGAGTGTAATCGCTGCGCTTGCTACAGCGGCAGGGGCTCGCCGCCCTCGGGGCTTCGTCGCTCGCGGTGATGCTTCTTGGCGGGTTCGGACGAGGGCGCAATGGCGGGATTCGCTGGCGGTGCAGCCGCGACGCCCGCATCACGCGCAGCCACGGCCGGCCGAGCGTCGGGGACCGCCGGGGCCGCCACCGCCGCGGATGGAACTGGCGCCGCCGCCAGCGTCCTGGGGCGAGTATCGAGGACTGCGCTGCTGGTCGAGGAGGAAGCGGCCGGCGAGGTGCCACGCCCAAGGAAGACACCCACCCCGACCGCCACCAGCACCACGGCGACCGCCCCTGCCACAATCGCGGTCCGACCGCCAGACCTCTGGCTCGGGGCCGGCACGCGCGTGACGCCCGCGACCGGCGGAATGCTGGCGCGCGAGGTGGTGGCCGCCAGCGGGGTCGTGCGCACGGACGTCGCCGAAGGAACCGGTCGTGCCGCCCCGGTGCTCGCAACCCTGCGCGGTGAAACCACCGCCGGACCCGCCCAGTCTTCCAACTCGGGCTCCAGCCGCGCCCACAGATCAGCCACGCTCTGCGGACGCTGCGCCGGGTTCTTGGCCAGGCAGTCGAGCACC
>PMLB01000282.1 GCA_003158735.1 Myxococcales bacterium
CCACGTCGGATAGCGAAGCGTTCGAGACGCTGAAACAGATCGCCGGACGGCGCACGTTGCCCATTCCCGTCGAGATGCTTGCCCACCATACGTTGGCACTGCCGGGTCCGTGGGACTGGCCGGTGCGCCGGGCGGCATTCGATGCCTTGCTGCGCCGCCTGGCCTCAGCGCGCAGCCAGGAGCTGGCCGTGATCGAGAGTCCCCGGCGTGGTCCCTTTGGGCGCTACATTTTGGGTAGTCCGCAGGCCGCAGGATTGCTTCCCTATGACCTGCGTCTGCTCTCACTCGATCCCATAGAAGCGCGCTGCAACTGTCCGGACTTTCTGCGCAGCTCGCTTGGGTTGTGCAAGCACGTGTTGGCAGTGGTGGACCAGCTGGCGCGCAAACCTCGCGAATGGAAGGCGGCGTTGGAAGCTCCACGGATTGCATCGCCCAATCTGTCATGGGACGCCACATTGGTTCCAGCCGGCCCCTTCGACCCGCTTTCGGCTCTGGTGCTTCTGTCACCTGCAGGTGGGCTCTCGCGCCTCTTTCACGCTGGAAAAGAAGGTCGGCGGCATCTGGCCAACCTGCACGCTGCGGATCCACAGGCGCGCCTGCGTCTGGTGTGCGAGCTACAGAAATTCGTCAAGGGTGCCGCCGCAGATCCGGCTGCGCGCGCGGTTCTGGCCGACGAACGAGCGCGACTGGAGCGGGTCGCCTGCCTGCGCGAGGCCAAATCCCGCCTGCTGAACAGCAAGAGCAAGCGCCGCCTCTACTCGTACCAGAAGCAAGGGGTGGCGCGATTCTTCGCTGAGGGGCGACTGCTGCTGGCCGATGACATGGGTCTCGGGAAGACCACACAGGCCATTGTGGCGTCGTCTGCACTGCTTGACGCCGGTCTGGTGAAACGTGGTCTGCTGATCGTCCCCGCGTCGTTGAAGCCGCAATGGGAACGCGAATGGCTGGCGGTCAGTCGATCGCCGCTGCGAATTGTGGACGGCAACGCGGATGCGCGCCGGGCACTCTACGCGGCAACTCGCCGCGGATTCCTGGTGACCAACTACGAGCAGGTGGTGCGCGATTTCGACGCCATTGCGGCCTGGAATCCAGATCTGGTGGTCCTGGATGAGGCACAGCGGATCAAGAACTGGTCCACGCGCACCGCCTTGACAGTCAAGCGCCTGCGACCCACGTACCGGTTGGTGTTGACCGGAACGCCGATGGAAAATCGGTTGGAGGAGCTGGCGTCTATCGTCGAGTGGGTCGACGACCGCGCGTTGGAGCCCAAGTGGCGTTTGATCCCATGGCATAGCACCTTTGCCGATGGCAAGCGTGAGGTGGTGGGAGCGCGCAACCTGGACACACTGCGGGCGCGGCTTGAGCCAGTGCTGCTGCGACGGGTACGCTCGGAGGTGCTGGCCCAGCTTCCGCCCCGGCAGGACACTGTCATTCCAGTGGATCTGACCGACCAGCAGCGCGACGCCCACGACGGGCTGAACCAGCCCATTGCCAAGCTCGCCGCCATTGCGGCACGCCGACCGCTGAGTCCCGCCGAGTTCTTGCGCCTCATGAGTCTGCTGGCCACGCAGCGGGTGATCAGCAACGGAATGGCACAACTCAATTTCGAGGACACCTGGCCCGACATCCGGCCGCGCGAACCATCGCCCAAGCTCATTGAATCGTTGGCCACGCCCAAGCTGATCGAGTTGCGCGAGCTGATTGCGAGCCTGGTCATTACCCAGAAGCGCAAGGTCGTCGTGTTCAGTCAGTGGCGACGGATGCTGGAGTTGGCCGCCTGGTCGGTGTCCGACCTGCTGGCGGCCGAGGGCCTGCGTGCGCTGTTCTTCACCGGCCAGGAAAGAACCCGCCGACGCACGCAAAACCTGGTGGATTTTCACGATGATCCACAAGCCGTCGTGCTGTTTCTCAGCGACGCGGGCGGCGTGGGGCTCAACTTGCAGAAGGCCGCCAACGCCTGCATAAACCTGGAATTGCCGTGGAACCCGGCCGTGTTGGAACAGCGGATCGGGCGCATTCACCGCCTGGGCCAGAAGCGCCCCATCGACGTGTACAACCTGGTCAGCCGGGCCTGCATCGAGGAGCGCATCGCCGGCATCGTAGCTGACAAGCGCGCCTTGTTCCGGGGATTGTTCGAAGGATCGAGCGACGAGATCAAATTCGAACGGTCGTCGGCGCTCTTGCACGTGCTCGAGCGTCTGGTCGCGGAGCCGGCGTCTGCGCCCAAGCCCGCAGACGTGGCCACTGACGCCGTGATGGCCGAGGCCGAAGCCGCCGGGATGGAGGTCGAACAGATGGTGGAGGCTGCCAATCCCCAGGACACCGGCATTTCAGTGGAAATGCCGCCGGCGCCCGCCGCTGTGGCCCTGACACCGGCCCCTGTCGCTCAGCTGTTCAGTGCGCTGCGTGTCGAGCGCGGCGCCGACGGCAGCCTACGTATCGAAGCCCCGCCTCAGGCCGCCAGCGCACTCGCGGCCCTGTTCGACGGCATGGCCCGTCTCCTGTCCGCAGTCGGTGCCGCGTCAACCAGCGGCGGAGCGGAGCAACCACGCTCGTCTATGCCGAGCTAACACTGGGTCAGTCCCGACGCTGATTGGATCGCGCACAGCAAAGATCCTCTCCTGGCGGTCTTTGTAGCAGATCTCCAGCCCTTCGGCGCCAAGCTCAAGCGCCTTCTCAAGGAACTCGCGTAGCATCCCACTCTCCTCGTCGCTCACTTGCCACCCGCGAGATGAGGTCGCACAACTGTTGGACCGCGGCCTCCATACCGAGACCAGTGATGTCCAGGGTATGGTTGGCGCGTTCGTAGAATGGACGGTGGTAGTTAAAGAGAGACTTGGCTTCTCTGGCGAGACGCTTGTGCATCCCCTTTTTCTCTTCGGCCGACAGCTCGCGCCCACCCACGTAGATGGGACAGCGCTCGTTGACCTCGATCGGGTCGGCGTACAGGTGAATGATCACGCCCTTGTCGCGCATGAGCTTCCAGCCGCGCCGTTCTCTAGCGCAATCCGAGGAGACCGCGATCACCGCGTTCCTCGCATCCTTCGAGAACGACAGCAGCACGTCGATCTTGGCTGTTCGATAGCTGTGAACGCCGAGGAAATCACGTCTCAGTTCGTCGAGACTCTTGCGGTAGAAGCGCTCAACTTCTTCGTCCAAGTCGAAGAAATGCCTCTTCAAGCGCTCAGCTACGATTTTGCCAAGGGAGGTCTTGCCTACGCCCGCCTGACCAATCAGGAAGACGTTGTTGGGCTCGCCGCTCACGGCCTTTGGAGGCGACAACTCTTCATGCGGCCAGAGCAAGCGTGCGCCAACCAAGATGTCCGGCCTGGCCAGAAAGCCGGGGACGATCTTCAAACACTTGATGGCGCCGCAGCCCGGGATGCATTCGACGCTCCGGGTGGGGCAGTTCAATGGTGAGCGCTGGCAGATTCTGCCGACGTAGTTCTCGGCCGCATCGAACACGAACACATCGGTGAGATGCGTGATCTGGGAAAGCCGACGACTTGCCAGCGAGACGTGCGGCACAGCCTCCTCGACGTTGGCAAGTATGACTGCGAGGTCCAGATCAGCTGGGCGAAGCTCCCCGCGAGCGACAGACCCGATCAACAAGACTCGGGAAACGCCGGGCTTGCCGGCCAGTTGGGCGACGAACTCGGCCATCGCGCGCTGGAAGATGGGGCCGCGCTCCTCGAACCAGCCTGGCCTTTCGTGTCGGTGGTGTCTCGCCACGGGGTCCATTTCTTAGCCCCGCTTCATGCCGCCGAGCCTCGCGTCCTTGATGCTGTACGTGGAGACGTCGCGCGGATCGCGGCCTCCATAGATGTCTTTGGTCGTCGTCGCCACGTCCTGGCTCCTTTGTGTCCGATTTGGCCCGATGGTCTGCCGGTCCTTCAGGAGAACCGATCGTCAGAATACATCAGCGGGCCGGTTTCGGCAGGGGGATGAGCCGGGCAGCCAGTCGCAGCATGAGCTAGTCGCCTCCGGCATGAGGCAGGAATGAGGTAATCCGGCGGTTGTTTTCAGGTCGTTTCAGTGCTTTTCAAGCCGTTTCACGCCGTCTAGGTCCCGTCTAACTCATCGAAATCACGTGGCCGGCGTCATCCTTGCCAAGGTGAACGTC
>PMLB01000350.1 GCA_003158735.1 Myxococcales bacterium
CTACCGCGCTGTCACCGCCCCGCGCCATCCAGAGTTCTGGCTTCATGATATCGAGCTCGCCGCGGAGATCCTGACGACCCGCAAAAGGCTTGCTGGCGGGCGCCCGGCGACGGTTAGCGCGCGCGCTACCCTCGGCAAGAGCGGGACTGTCACCTTCTTCGCTTCCGCAGATCTTTTCGCCGCGAAACCTGAGTTTGCCGGCCAGCTGGCGCTTCGCGGCTGGAGGGTAGCTGAACTTTACGATCTGGAAGAGCCGGCGACGAAGCTTCAAACGCCGAAGGGGACTTTGGACCTCTTCGCCGAGTTCAAGGCTCGGGACGGCACGATCTCTGGCGGAGTCAAGCCTGTGCTCAGGAACGTCGAAGTGCGGCCAACCGAGGATGGCTTCGGCAACAAACTCAAGGCGTGGATCGCCGACAATGGCCTCCGCCTGTTCTCGGACCGCGTCCCCGAGCGCAACGCGGCCGCGACCGTCATCCCCATCCAAGGTCGCCTCGATCGGCCCGACGTCCAGATCTGGCCGACCATCTTGGGTGTCTTACGCAACGCCTTCGTCGAAGGGATCTCCGCGGGGTTCGCTCATCTTCCGCCCCCGGCGTCCCCAGAGAAAGAGAGCGTGCTGACCCAGGCCGCACACGCCCTGCAAAAGGACAAGGGACCGCCGAAAGCGCAGCCGCCAAAAATCGAAACCGGGAGCGATAAGAAATGAGAGTGGCCGAAACCCTGAGCATCGCGTTCTTCGCGCTCGCCCTTGTCGGCTGTGCCCACGTGAAGACGACTGAGCCGGCCGAGCCCGAAGCCGCGGAGAAGCCATCCTCCACTGAAAGAGCGCCGCGCATGGGCAAGCTGCGAGTAGCACCAACCGGCGACCAGCCAAAGACGACGCCGCTTGCCCAGGCGCCCGAGGGTCTTCTCACGCCAGGGGCCGAGCAGAAGATTCGCGACAAACTGTCGGCGGGGGGCTTCATGAAAGAGGATGCGAACGCCTCGACCGGGGTGGCGCTCCGTCGTTTTCAGGCCGCGCACGATCTTCCGGCGACCGGCGTCCCCGATCACGAGACCGTTCGAAGGCTGGGACTTAACCCGGATGACTTGTTTCGCAAGGCGGCCCCGTGATGAAGTCGCTCAAATCCGCTTGGCAATTGATCAAGGAGACATTGAGCAGTTGGAGTGACGACAAGGCGCCGCGCATGGGGGCTGCCCTCTCGTACTACACTGCGTTTTCGCTGGCGCCAGTCTTGGTCCTGGTCATTTCAATCGCCGGTCTGGTATTCGGACGGGATGCCGCGCAGGGCCGCATCGTGGGGCAGCTCGAAGACTTGCTGGGGCACGATTCGGCAACCGCATAGGTGCGGATAGCCTGCGTTTGGATGTGCTCCATCAGGAGCATGGTCATTTCAGGCGCCATTTTGCCTTCATCAAATTGCATCCGCAAAATGTCTCATAGAAGAGGCTGCGCAGACCACATCCACCTACACGCCCGAACTATCCCTATAGCCAGCCCTTGGCCGTACGAAACCTTGCCGGCCACCGACGGATGCTATTCTCACAAGCCATGCCCTGCATTTTGCCCGGCACGATGCCATCGTTCCGAAAGTTGTAAGCTCTGCTCGTGTCAGCAGCAACACCCTTGCGCAAGACCACGGGTCTAGGACAAGTCTTTCGCGCCCTCAACAACCGCAACTATCGGTTGTTCTTCTTTGGCCAAGGCGTGTCCCTCATCGGAACCTGGATGCAGACCATCGCCCAGGGCTGGCTGGTTTACCGGATCACCCATTCGCCTTTCCTATTGGGCATGGTGGGATTTGCCGGCCAGCTTCCCTTGCTGCTGCTCACGCCTCTTGCCGGCGTGCTCTCCGACCGTTGGCCCCGCCGGCCCGTGTTGGTGGTAACGCAAAGCCTCGCCATGCTCCAGGCCTTGGCGCTGGCCTGTCTGACGCTAACCGGGTTTATCCAGGTTTGGCACATCATGGTCCTGGCGGTCTTTTCGGGAGCCATCAACTCCTTCGATATGCCCACCCGTCAGGCTTTCACTCTGGAGATGGTCGGCCGCAAAGAGGATCTGCCCAATGCCATTGCCCTGAACTCATCAGTCTTCAATGCCTCACGCCTGATTGGCCCATCCATTGCGGGTCTCCTCATCTCATTGGTTGGGGAAGGGACGTGCTTCCTCTTGAATGGCCTCAGCTACATTGCGGTTATTGTCGCTCTACTCTCCATGCGCCTCGCTCCCCCACAGGAGCGGGCCTCTGCAGCGGATTTCCTAAGTGACCTGCAGGCAGGCGTGCACTACGCTTTTGGGTTCTTGCCCATCCGCAATATTCTGCTGCTACTGGCGGTTGTCAGTCTGGTGGGCATGCCTTACACGGTACTGATGCCAGTTTTCGCCAAGGACATACTTCGCGGTGGGGCACAGACGCTGGGAATTCTGATGGCCAGCACTGGCGTTGGAGCACTGGTTGGGACGATTTACTTGGCGGCGCGCAACTCGGTTGTGGGATTGGGGAAAAGAATTCCACTTGCTGCGGCCTGCTTTGGTGTGGGGTTAATCGGCTTCTCGTTTTCCCGTCAGATGCTCCTTTCCTTGCCGCTTATC
>PMLB01000095.1 GCA_003158735.1 Myxococcales bacterium
CGAGCAACCCGCTTCCAAGATCTCTTGGGCGACCGAGAAGCTCGCCGCCTTTCTGGACCGCATTCGCAAGATCGACTTGCCGACCCTCGGCGGAATCGAAATCGACAAGCCCAAAGCACAACCCGCCTGGCGTAAACCCGCCGACGAGTTTCTGTCGGTGCTCTGCGAGTCGGACGTCCCGGCACTTTTCCTGCTCGACGAGTTTCCAACTTTCCTCAAGCTGGTCGCAAAGAAGACGTCCCGCGATGAGGTCGAAGCCGTTCTGAACTGGTTCCGGGCCGCACGCCATGCACTGAAACACAGTCCGGCCCGTTTTCTTGTCACGGGCTCCATCGGACTCAAAGGCGTGGTCAAGGGGCTGGGCCTCGCGCCCGCCATCAACGAGTTCGACACCCACGAAATCCCGCCACTCGCAGAGGAAGAGGCGCTTGGTCTGCTGGAAAAGTTGGCCGCCGACAACAAGTTGGCCCTGGACCTTCCAGGACGTAGGCACATCCTCAAGCTCCTCGGCGCCAACTGGCCCATCCTGCTACAGCTCTTCATTGTGGAGATACAGGACTGTCAGTTCCCGCGGTCACCCACCATCGATGATTTGGACACGCTCTATAGCGAGCGTCTGGTCCACGGCGTTCGTAACCAATACTGCGACGGCATGTATGACCGACTGAAAGACATCTTCGCCGCCGGCGAGTGCCAGCTGGCCCGGGAAATTCTAAGGGCCACTTGCCGGGCGCCGGGCGGACTAAGCCGCGACGATTTCGAAGCCATTCACGCCCGACTGATTCCCGAGCCAGCACACCGCAGCTTGGTCGCCGATGAGTTGGACTATGTCCTCGACACCTTGAAACACGACGGTTATCTGCTCCAGCAGACAACGGGGAAACAGCTGACCTGTTTCGGATCGAACATCCTGCGCGACTTCTGGTTGCGCAAGACCGCGTGAAACTGGCCATGACCCAGACCCAACAACCTTTCGCGCTCTACAATCCGGCACTCCTCCCGGCCGACGTGCTGCTGGCAGAGTTCACTGCCCGACGACCGATGCTCGAAACCCTGCTCGGCGTCGTTCGCAGCAACAAGCCGGGTCATCCGCCCCAACATTGCCTGCTCATCGGCGCGCGCGGCGCTGGAAAGACGACAACCCTGTGGGCCGTCGCGCACAGCCTGGACCGGGATGTCAGGCTCAGCCGCCGGTGGCAGCCGGTTGTCTTCGACGAAGAGAGCCGCCGCGTCGGGGATCTGGCTGACTTCTGGCTGGAAGCCATCCGCCAGTGGGAACACGTCACGCAGGATTCGAGCGGCCGCGCACAGCGTCTGCTCGAAGAGGCGCCCGCCGACATCGAAGGGCGCGCCCAACGCACCTTCATGGAGCTGGTCGTCCAGAGCGGCAAACGCGCCCTACTCCTCATCGACAATCTCAACGATCTTCTGGGCTCGATCCACGATCCTGAGCCGCTTCACCGCCTGCGCGCCTTCCTCATGAAGGAATCCCGCGTGATGATCATTGGCGCGGCCACGCGCACCTTCGACGAGATCTCCTCCATCGATGAGCCATTCAATGACTTCTTCCGCTGCTTTGAACTGCGTCCCCTTTCACTCGAGGAGATGCGGGACTGCCTACTCAACCTGGCCGAGAGGCGTGGCGACGAGAGCGTGAAGCTCACTCTGCAGAAGCATGATGGCACGGTTCGAACCCTGCACCTGCTCACCGGTGGCAATCCCCGCCTGATCAAGACATTCTATCGTCTGCTGCAAGAGGGCCTTCGCGGCGACATTCGGAGGGATCTGGAAAGACTGCTGGATGAATTCACGCCCTACTTCAAAGCCATCGTCGACGCCCTGCCCGGACAGCAGCAACGTATTTTCGATGCCGTCGCGCTGGCGTGGGATCCGGTGGAAGTGGCGGCAGTTGCCACCGTCACGCGCCTGCCCAGCAATCAGGTCAGCGCACAGTTGCGCGCTCTGGTGAAGAATGGGCTGCTCAGCGAGGCAACCGGGAGTCCCAAGCGGAAGACATACCTACTGACGGATCGCTTCTCGAATATCCACTACCTTATGCGCCACGGGCGCGCAGCACGCAACCGATTGGACTGGTTCGTAGCTCTCGTGCGTCTCGTCTTCCCCGATAGCTCGGATGTCCTCGCGCGAGTCGCCCGGGAAGCGGCGGAATGCGGTCCTGAGGGTCAACGCGATGCCCGCGCTGTTCTCTACAGTGCGTTCAATCGAGCCGGGTCTGTTGAAGCTCGGCGCAATCTCCTCCACGCCACCCTGCGAGAAAGCTGGGATAGCGGAACCTTGGAATCTCTTGCCGAGTGGTTCGACACCGAACGCTTCAAGCGGGATCTCCCTGAGATCGAGATTGTGGCTTTCTTCAAGCAGATGCCTCCAAACCTACGCAAGAAGCTCGGCTACAAACCGACGAGCGCGGCCTGGTGGTACAGTCTCACCGATTTCCTGGAGGAGAAGGAGGCGTGGCCCCTGGCCGAGGCCGCCTATCGCAAGGCCATCGAACTGGGTCCTGCGCAAGCCTACTTGTGGACATTCTTCGGGACGCTCCTCGCGAAGATTGGGCGTGGCGCCGAAGCCGAGGCCACCTACCGAAAAGCAATCGAACTCGACCCCAAGTCTGCAGACGCATGCGTATTTCTGGGATATCTCTTGGAGGAAGCCGGGCGCAACGCCGAAGCCGAGGCCGCCTACCGAAAAGCAATCGAACTCGACCCTTCGGACGCCGCCGTGTGGGCATTTCTGGGCGACCTCCTCGCAGATATCGGCCGTCTCGGTGAGGCGGAAGCGGCCTACCGGAAATCCACCGACCTTGATCCACAAAGACCCTATCCGTGGACCAGGCTCGCCACTGTGATGGCTTCGAGAGGCGGCGCTCTCGTCGAAGCCCGGTCCTGTCTCGTGAAGGCAGTCGTCCTGGATCCACAATATGCGTACTCAAGAGACACATTTGTCGAAATATGCGCGGCTTTTCCTGAGGACTGGATTGCGGTCTTGCCCAGTGTGGCCGAATGGTGCGCGGGCCATCCCGAGGCCAACGATGCATTCGATTTTGCAGTCGATGGCTTTCTACGCCTCGCTCGGCTGACCAAACCGTCCGAAGCCCTTGCCTTGCTCGATTCCCTACGGGATGCCACGCCCTTCGAAACCCTGCGCGATGCCTTGCGGGCTCACGGCGATCGCGATCATCTCCACCACCTTGCCCCGGAACGGCGTGCGATTGCGATTGAACTGCTCGAACGTCTTTCTCAGCCGCCAGCGAAAGTGCGATCGAAACTCTCGCAAGCAAAGTAGCCAAGCCCCGCTGCGTTCGACGTCGGGGCGGTTGAGGGGTCGCGCACGGCGCCCGTCAGCGGCCTCCCGCTATTCAGTACGTGATCCGGTACAGGTGGATGCCGTAGGAGGCGAAGCTGTCGGAGAACACGCCGCCCGCGACGTCGATGCTGCGGCTTTCACCCAGCACCTCAACCGTGGCAGTGGCGGGGAAGTCGCGCAGGGTGAAGGTCGCGGTGGTGCTGCCTTCGCGCATCTCGGCGGCGAACAGGTAGCTGGCGCCGTTGTAGCGCTTGAGCAAAACGTCGACGGGAATGCTGGCCGTGGACGAGGTCACGGTCACGCCGTTGCCAACCGACGCCGTGTTGAGCACCGGGGCTAGTTGTGTGATCTGGCTACTCGGTGACCTTGATGGTGCCCTCCATCTGGTCGTGCCCGCTGCCGCAGAACACGTCGCAGTGGAAGGGGAATTCGCCCACCCAACTCAATTCCCTGGCCAATCTGCCGATGGCCCCCAAAGCCCTCGTCATGTTTGGCAAAGCACCGCGACCACCCGAGACCAAGCCTCACGAGGACGGGCTCAGCAACAATCAGCTAGCCGACATGGCGCTGGATACCCTGGCCGGGATCCTGCACACCATGGCCGAGTTTGCCCTGGAACAGGAGGGGGTGGATCTTCCAACTTTCCGGGCCAACGCCGAGGCCTGGGCCAAACACATCACCCTGGCCACGGCACCACCCGGAGTGGCCGATGACGACCCCAAGGCGCGCAAGGGCCGCCGCGAATGGGAGGCTGTGCGGCGCTTCGTACGAGACTACTGCCAGGGCAGCTGCGCGCGCGCCGCGACCGTGGCGGCGGACTTGCGCCAGGTGATTTGGGTATTCATTCGCAACATCAGCCAGGCCTTCACCCAGGACGAGGAGATCGACGGCCGTCTGCGCGCACAGATGAACCGCTTGGAAACCCTGGTGGAAACCAACGCCACCGCCGAGTTGAAACGAGAAGTGCTCGACGCCGTGGGCACCTTCAAGCAGATCCTCAAGGAACGCAGCGACCGCCAACGCAACCAGATGGAGTTTCTGGGGGCGCAGGTCCGCACCCTGGGCGACGATCTGGAATCCGCGCGTCGGGAAAGCGAAACCGATCCGCTCACGCGCATTCCCAACCGCAAGGCGTTCGACGATTACCTGGCCCGCAGTGTGGAAATGCACAGGGCCTTTGGCCACGCCATGTCGATGCTCATCGTCGATGTCGATAACTTCAAGATGGTGAACGACAGCAACGGCCACATGACGGGCGACGGAGTGCTGCGAGACGTGGCCAAGTCTCTGGTCAAGGTCTTCCTGCGCAAGAACGATTTCGTGGCTCGCCTGGGCGGGGATGAATTCGCGGTCATCTTGCGCGAAACCAGCGAAGCCGATGCTCGAACGCTGGCCGAACGTGTGCTGACACGCGTCCGCGCCCTGCGCGTGGCCGGAACGTCGCCAGAAAGTCTCGCGGTCACGGTCTCCATCGGGGTCGCTGAGATTGCGGCCGGCGACGACGACAGGACCTGGCTGGAACGGGCAGACCGCGTGCTGTATCTCGCCAAAGAGGCCGGCCGAGACCGCGCGCTCTGACCTCGCTTTCCGGGCTCGGCCGCGATGTGAGCTAGATCCGCGGCCTCCCGCTACTGCACCACAAAGCCGGCCGGACCACTGTCCGTCGCGGCTCAACAGGAGAACGTATCATGGCAAAGAAATGCACGCAGTTGCTGTTGGTAGGGTTGCTGTTGGTGCTGGCAAGCCAAAGCCCGCATGCGCAAACGGCTGAATCCTACGTTTGGCAAAGCGTGGCGATTCGGGGAGGCGGATTTGTTCCCGGCCTGGTCTTCGGCACGGTTGAGAAGGACGTTCTCTATGCGCGCACCGATATGGCGGGGGCCTACCGCTGGGACGCAGCCAGCTACGGGTGGATCCCCATCATGGATTGGTTGACCAGAGCTGACATGAAGTACATCGGCGTGGAGAGCATCGCCGCTGACCCGGTCGACGCGAACGTGGTCTACATGGCCGTGGGAACCTACATCGGGTCCAACGGTCAAATCATCCGATCCGCGGATCGGGGAAACACCTGGCAGAGATACAACATCGCCACGTCCATGGGAGGCAATGCCGACGGCCGTTCATTGGGCGAGCGCCTCATGGTCGATCCCAACAAGACCAGCATTCTCTACTTTGGGTCGCGCACAGCGGGGCTTTGGAAGAGCACGGATTCAGCGGCCACCTGGGCCAAGGTCGCCAGCTTCCCGGTGACCGGAACCAGCCCCTACGGCCTCAGCTTCGTCGGGTTCGACAAGAAGAGCGGGACCGCTGGCAACGGCTCATCGACCATCTACGTGGGCGTGGCCGCCACCACAGCGGGCACCAATCTGTACCGCTCGACCGACGCAGGCGCCACTTGGACCTTGGTGACCGGAAGCAATCCGCCTTCGGGTCTGATGCCCCACCATGGGGTGTTGGCATCGGACGGCAATCTGTGGATTGCCTACAATAGCAGTTCCGGGCCCAACAGCATCTCGAGCGGCGCAGTGTGGAAGCTCAACACCGCGGGCGATACCTGGACCAATGTGAACCCCACCGGGCACGGGGGCGGTATTGGCGGAATCAGTGTGTCGGCATCGGATCCCAACTATGCCCTGGCCTCAACGCTGGATTGGTGGGCCCCGGATGAAATTTACCGCACCACCAATGGCGGAACCAGCTGGACAGCCATCGGACGCAGCGCCACCCACAACGCGAACGGCGCGCAATACCTTTGCTTCGGGCCTCCCAACTGCACTTCTTCCGCTCTTAGCTCGGCGGGCTGGGCAGGTGACATCGAAATCGATCCGTTCAATCAGAGCCGGGCATTCTATGTGACGGGCCAGGGAGTCTGGTCGAGCCAGAACTCGGACGCGGCCAGTGGGATTCTTTGGAGTTTCGAAGACAAGAACTTCGAAGAAACCGTCGGATTGGATCTGACCAGTTCAGTCAAGACGGCGATCTTTGCCGTCGTGGGAGACATTGGCATCATTCGCACAGCCACCACGGCGCTTGATACGCCATCGCCCACTGGCATGGTCACCAATCCGAAATTTGGCAATGGCAACAGTGTCGATTTCGCGGGAACAAACCCCAATATCGTGGCCGACACCGGAACAGGAACCCAGTCCGGTGGCTATTCGACCGACAACGGACTTACCTGGAAGCCTTTCGCAAGCCAAGGCGGAGGCTCGAAGATCGCGGTGGGGGCGGACGGCTCGGTCATCGTCTGGGGCACGAACTATTCAACCGACAACGGCGCAAGCTGGAAAGCGTGCGCGGGACTCTCCGGCTCGCCGCGTATCGCATCGGATCGGGTCAATCCGAAAAAGTTCTATGCGTTCGCCAACGGAACCCTGTACGCCAGCACTGATGGCGCAGCGACATTCACCGCGGCCACCACGGGGCTGTCGGGCAGCGGGCGGGCGGCAGCGGTTTTTGGAATGGAAGGGGAAGTCTGGGTGGCGGCCGGAAGCAATCTGTACCGCTCGAAGAGCTCGGGCGCGAGCGCGACCAAGGTCACGGGTCCTTCACAAGTGTATTCGGTCGGCTTCGGCAAGGCCGCCCCGGGTGCGAGCTACCCCGCTGTGTACATCATCGGCACGGTGGCCAGCGTTTCCGGAGTCTTTCGCTCGACCGACCAAGGCGTGACCTGGTTGCGAGTGAACGACGATCAGCACCAGTACGGTCAGATGGACAATGTGGCGGGCGATGAAGACTATTATGGCCGCGTATTCGTCACGACCCAGGGCCGGGGCATTCCCTATGGCCAACCCGGGACGCCTACCGGTGGAACCGGGGGGGCAACCGGTGGGACGACGGGCGTGACGGGTGGAACTACCGGCGCTGCGGGCGGGTCGACCGGCGCACGCGGTGGAACCACGGGCTCGAATGGTGGAACCATGGGTGCGACGGGTGGGAGCAAGGGCGGCGCTGCTGGATCGACGGCGGTGCTTGGGGGAACGATGGGCGCAGGAACCACGGCCGCTGCCGGCGGGTCTGCGGGTGGAGGTGGCGCAGTCGCAACGGGTGGAACGACGGTCGTTGCCGGCGGGGCCACGGGCACCGGCGGAGAAGTCGCAATGGGAGGAACGATGGCCGCTGCCGGCGGGTCCACGGGTGGGGGTGGAGAAATCGCAACGGGTGGTTCGACGACGGGAGAGCTCGGCGGGGTCACGGGTGGCGGTTCGTCGGCATCGGCGGGTGGGACGACGGCAGCGGTTGTCGGATCAACGTCGTCGAAAGGAAATCCGAGCGGCTCTTGCTCGATGGTCTACAGCAGGAATGGATCGCGCTGGGAGCCGCTTTGTATGCTGACGCTATTGGGTCTTGCCCTCATCCGGCGTCGCAAGCGCCACTAGAATTCAACGTGAATCAGTGGGCGGCAGCTCGATGAGCGGAATCTGGTCTTTGCGTCTGGGCGCAAGGTCCACGCCAATGAGCGGCGGCAGTTGCAGTTCCTGCACCAGGGACGTCGCTGGTGCGCGCCGCCGGGCCGGGTCCGCGTGGCGAGACGCTGCGGCTGGCCGCTGGCCGGGCCGTGCTGGGGCGGAGCCCGAGCTGCGAGATTCGCCTCGACCGGGACAAGCAAGTGGCCGAGCAGCACGCGGCCATCAGCGAGTCGCGCGGTCAGTTCGCCATCGAACCGCTGCAAGGCCTGGTCAAGATTGAAGACNNAGCCGCTTCGTCTTCAAGTGCGTGACCACGGGGAATCTGGGATAGAAAAAGGCCCCACGAAGTGGGATGAAGGCCACCATCAAGAAGATCCTGTCCACCATGGGCCTGCCCTGCCCCTGCGGGGCCTAGCACTACTGATTGAAATTCGGACCGAGCCGGCGC
>PMLB01000175.1 GCA_003158735.1 Myxococcales bacterium
GAAGGACTGGAAGGGTGGCCGTTCCGCTGCCATCAACCTGATCCCGTCTACCACAGGCGCCGCCAAGGCCGTTGGCCTGGTGCTACCCGAGGTGAAGGGCAAGCTGACCGGTATGTCGATCCGCGTGCCCACGCCGACCGTGTCGGTGGTGGACCTGACCTTCAAGACCGCCAAGGCGACCAGCNNCGCCTTGATGAAGAAGGCCAGCGAAACCTATCTGAAGGACATTCTCGGCTACACCGAGGACGAGGTGGTTTCGAGCGACTTCATCCACGATGCGCGTTCCAGCATCTACGATGCAGGCAGCTCGCTTGAGCTCAACCCGAACTTTTTCAAGCTGGTGAGCTGGTACGACAACGAGTGGGGGTACAGCTGCCGCACTGTCGAGCTTCTGTCGTACATCGTGAAGAAGGGCCTGTAGGCCCGGCCGTCGGGGGCGACCGGCTGTGGTCGCCCCCAGTGATGGCAACGATCTTTCGTAGGGGCGACCTGCGGTCGCCCACGCCGTCTTGGTGGTGGAAGGCTCCCGGGAAGGAAACCATGCCAATCGAAGCCAGGCGCCGCTGCGGGTCGGGCGACCGCCAAGATGAAGCCGCTACGTGATTCTCTTCGTTGGTTGGCTGGCACCGCCGGCGTGGAAACCGGCTGGCGTTCCGGTGTGGCGTTGCTCATCGCTGCCGCCGCGCTGATTGTTGTGCGGGAACCTGGGCTGCTCATCCACCCGCGCCTGTGGGCCGAGGAAGGCTCGCTCTATCTGGCGACCTCACTCACGCTGCCTGGGTGGAAAGCCCTGCTGGCCGTGCAAAAGGGCTACTTCTCTCTGCTGCCCAATCTGGCCACGCTTCTGGCCGCACGGGTCTTTCCCCTGGCCTGGGCCCCTTGGGTGACCACCCTGTTCGCGTTCCTGTTGCAGCTAGTTCCGGTGGCCATCGTCGGTTTCTGCCGATCGAAGTTCTGGCCGACCAACCTGCAGCGGATGCTGGTGGTCGTCGCGCTGTTGTTTTCCTGGAACTCAGGCGAGGTCTGGCTGAACACCATCAATGCCCAGTTCTGGTGGCTGTCTGTCTGCTTTCTCATCCTGCTGACCGATCAGCAGATGACCTCGCGTCGCCAGCACGTGCTCTTCTGCATCGCCCTGTTTCTGTGCGGCCTCAACGGCGTGGTCTCGGCCTTCCTGTTGCCCCTGTTCATCGCGCGGGCCATCGTCGAAAGAAATCCGCGCATGGTGAAGCAGACCTTGGCGCTGGGGGCGGCGTCACTGCTTCAGTTTGTCGTGGTATGGTTGGCTTTCGCTGCCAGCGCTGCGACCGGGCGTTTCGGGGGCGGGCAGTCGCAGCGGTTCCTGGAATTCGTGCTGGTCAGGGGCGTGCTGCGCGGGTTTGTCGCGCCTGAGACGGCCTGGGGGCTGATGCCGCACAAATACTGGGTGACCTGCGGGTTTGGGCTGGCTGCGATCTTTCTCGCCACAAGAGTCGGTTGGCGAGGTCTGGCCTACCTGGTGGGCGGCTTCCTGCTCACCGCTGTCCTATCGCTGGTGTTCTCCGTGCAGCAGACGCCCGCGCCTCGATACTTCTTCGTGCCCTCGGTGATCTTGCTCGTGCTTCTGATTGCCAACATCGATTGGCCGTGGCCCCGTCCCTCCTGGCTGCAAGCGGCCCGTTGTCTGGTGGCCGCCGGGGCCCTACTGCTGTTTTTTCGCCAGACGGTGCCGCAATACAGGTCCGCCATGGCTGACTTCACCAATCCCGCCTGGCCACGCTGGCCAGCCGAAGTGCAGAAGTGGAAGCAAGATCAGCGATACCGCCCGAAGATTCATCCCTGCTGGGAGGGTAAGTGTTGGGAAATCGATCTGGCGGCCAGCCACAGGCCCCGGTAGGGGCGACCTGCGGTCGCCCCACAGGTCTATCTACTTGGCCTTGACCTCGTCGAGCTTCACCGTGATGCGATCGATGTCGGTCTTGGCAACTAGATAGACGTTGGGCTGGTTGTTGGCGATGACGTAGTAGTTGCCCTTGTCAGCGGATTCGCCCCCGACCTTGAGCGTGCAGG
Organism: Myxococcales bacterium; assembly: GCA_003158735.1. GTDB lineage: Bacteria > Myxococcota_A > Polyangia > Fen-1088 > Fen-1088 > Fen-1137. Next base: position 2,050 of record PMLB01000175.1, read on the forward strand.
TATGGCCCGGGACCTTCGATTTCGCGCTGATGATGGCTGCGGGCTTGGCCAGTCCGGCCGTCTTGGGCAGGTCGTCCTCGGCATACTTCTGCGCCTTCCACTCGTGGAAGAAGCCCGCGAGGGCGTTGGCCTTCGAGATGTCCGGCTTGGCGCCGGACGGCTTGCTCAACTTCCAAACCTCATCGCCGGTCTTGCCGGGGTTCTTGGTCAGCACAAAGGGATCTTTGCCCCGCGCCACCGAGACCTCGGTGATTTCGTCGGAGGCCAGGTTGCAAACGGTCTTGTCGCGGAAGTCGATAGGACGTTTGTTGACTTGGTCGATCATGAATTTCCTGACCAGAAACACCTGGGGCTTGTCAGCCATCTTGACGTAGAAGCTATCGTCGTCCTTCTTCTTGCCGATGAGCAGCTGGTACTGCTTGCCGCTGCGAAGCGTGGCGGTGATGGTGTTCTCGGGCGAATCCAGGCCCGTTTGCTCGGGCTTGGCGTTGTCCGCAAAATCCACGGCCACCAAGGTCGAGAACTGCGTAATCACGTCGGTTGCTGCCCTCTTGTCAAAGGGCTCGACCTTCATCGCGGCCTCGACCACGCTCCAGTCAGGCGTCGCGCTTGCGTCCGTGGGAGCAGGCCTCGTTATCACGATACGGCCGCGCGTTGGGTGGTTGATTTCGATCTTGTCCGCGTCCCTGTCCTCGAATCTGGCGACGTGCTTGTCGCGCCAGCCCAGGGTGTCCTTGTCCAACTGGTACCTGAAGAACTTGACCGCGGCCCACACCTCGTCCTTGCCCTCGGGGCGCACCATGGTCTCATCGTTGGCGTTCTTGCCCACGCGCAGGTCAGCCAGGAGCTTGTCGCCCTTCTTCACCGCCACGCGCAGGCCACTGTCACCCACTTCGAACTCATTGTACCGGCTCTTCTCAGCCGAGAGGATGTCGTTGAACTCTATCTTTTCGATGGCTTCGAAGGCGGTCTTGGCGGCGTCCTGGTCCGCGAGGTAGTCGACGGGTTTCACGACCTGGTAGCTATCACCTTGTTTCTTGATAACGGTGGTAGCTCCAGCTTTCGTGATTTCCAGGGTGTCGAAGTCGCCCGCTTTGAGCCTGGGGATGGGGCGCGGGCGCTCCCCAGGGGGCCGGGTGCCTTTTTCAGGCGAGCGCAGAAGGCCGATGGCGACGAGAACAAGTCCGGCAAATATGGCACCGGCGAACAGGGTCTTTCTACTCATGGGCTACCTCGACTGGCTAGATGGTCTGAGAGCTGCGGGCTATGCGGCGTAGGCGCCAGCGAACCACTCCGTAGGCGCAAAACAGCACCGGCAGGCCCAGGATGTTGACCCACTTGAGCGTGCTGGCTTTGGCTTCGGAAACTGCTTTCAGGGGCCGATTGCCCATGGACTTGGACCGGAGCGGGATGAGGGCCTCGTCCTCCACGGTCCATCCGATGGCGTTGTGGAGCAAGAACGCACCCGCCTCGTACACCGGGAAGGCGCGCGCCAGCTGCACATAGTCGTCGTTGGCGAAGTCAGAGTCGCCAATCACCACCAGGCGGACGGGCTTCTGCGATTCGCTGGGCGGCTGCTTGTCGGCCGCAGACATGCCGGCCTCGGGACCTTTCACGAAGGCGCTCTTGAGCGTTCCCTGATAGGCATAGCCAAAGGCAAACGGCCCGTGGTCCTTGGATTCCTCAAGCTTGGTGGCCTGGTTGATGATGAAGAAGCTGGCGTGCTTGAAGCTGCTTGGGCTCGACGAAGCCAGCTTCCACAGCTTGGCCGCAGCCGGCACGTTGCCGCCAGCCAGCGGGCCCACCAGATCAACCGTGCTGGCCAGCGGGAAGACCACGCCTCGAATGCCATCGAGCACGGAAAGACCCGGGTTCTTGGCGATCTGCACGCCCACCCAGATCGGCAGTTGCGTCAGGCCGCGACGTCCGCCACCCATGTCGATGAGACCGGGCATGGCTGCCTCGTTGTCCACAATTACGTCGTTGCCAACCTTGAAGCCATAGGCCTCGAGAATCTTGTCCAGGCCGGTTTGGTTGGACTGCACCATCTTGATCTGGGCCATCCCGCCCATTTGCTGCTGGTTGGGCGAGCTGACCGACATGCCGTCGTCGAGAATGACGGCACCCCGGCCGGTCATTAGATACTTGTCAATCTCGCGCTGACCCTTGTCGTCGAAGGGCTGCTTGGGGCCGCCAATGACCAGAGCGTCCACGTCAGCAGCGATCTCGGCGCTCGATGGATTCACGGTGGTCAGGTCGTACTCCTGCTCCAGAACCTGCTTCAAGGCATGGAAGCCCTGATTGGTTTCGGACTCGCCGTGGCCTGTGGTGAAGGCGATCTTCTTCTTCTTCACCGTCAGCTTCTTGATGAGCGACGAGATTTCGAACTCAAGACCCTCAGCGCGGCCGATTTGCGGGATCGACTCCATCTTGTCGCCGTACAGGAAACACAGGCCCAGGTAGTAAGAGCCCATCTCGAACTTAGAGCCGCGCAAGACCTGGATCTGGATCTTGTCGACCTTGCAGGAATTGGCGTTCTGGTCGGCGTCCTTGTCGCCATCGGAAATGGCCTCCCAGCGGAACTTTCCGTTGGAGCTGGTACGGTACTCGTCGATCATGTCACGCACGTAACGCGACAGGGTCTTGATCTCAGGGGGCAGATCCGACGAGATGAAGGCCTTGACGGTGAGGAAGTCTGGCAGTTTCTTCACCAAATCGCGCGACGGTTGCGACAGGGTGTACACCTTGTTCTCGGTCAGATCGATGCGGCCGAAGACCCGCGTTCCGATCACGTTGACCAGGACGATGACGCCGACGACAAAGAAGGTGTAGAGGATGGCGCTGGAGGCGTAGGCGCGCTTCTTACTAGATGTGGTCGACATGGTTCACTTCCACTTCCGAGACTCGAGGGAGACCGTGGCGATGACCAGAGAGACCACCATCACGGACAGGTAGTAGATGACGTCGCGCGAATCGATGATGCCGCGGCTCATGCCATCAAAATGGGACTCGACGCTCAGGTAGGCGAGCATCGGCCGCAGGGATTCAGGCATGAAAGGCACCAGGCGGTAGAACAGGTAAAGCGAAAACGAGATGGCGAAGCCGATGATGAACGCGACGATCTGATTGCGCGTGAGGGTCGACGCCATCACGCCAATTGCCATGTAGGCCCCGCCCACCAGCAAGATGCCCAGGTACCCGCCGATAGCCGGCCCCTTGTCGAGCGGCCCGACCAGCATGACGGTGACCGCGTAGAACAGGGTCAGGCCCACCATGGCCGCCAGCAAGGCCATGCCCGCCAGGAACTTGCCGACGATGACCTGCCAGTCACGCACCGGCATGGTGATCAGCATCTCCAGCGAGCCACTGGCTTTCTCCTCGGCAATCAGGCGCATGGCCATGGCCGGCACGATGAAGCTGAGCAGGAGCGGCATGAGATTGAAATAAGACCGCAGCTCGGCCTGCCGCTCGATGAAGAGCGAGCTGAAGAAGAGGTAGCCCGACAGCAGCATGAACACCGTGATGACGATGTACGCGATGGGCGAGTTGAAGTAGGTGCGGATTTCCCGCTTGGCGACGGTGAGGGCGGCGGTCATGACTTGCTCTCTTCCCCAGTGGTCAGGTTGCGGAACACGGTTTCCAGGCTGGCGGCTTCACGGTGCAGCTCCAGCAGCGTCCATTTGTTGTCCACGGCGGCGCGGAACAGAACCTTGCGTAGATCCTCATCCCCGGCCGCGTCCAAGGAGAAAGCGTGAGCCCCAATTTCGCCCGCCACCGCTTCACAGCGAGACACGCCCTTGATGCTGTCCAGGCGCGCCTTGACTGCCTCCGCCGTCGTTCCGTTGGCCTCGACCAGCAAGCGGTAGCGGCTGGCCTTTTCCCGCGCCCGCAGCTCATCGGGCGTGCCGTCGGCCACCAGTTTGCCGCTACTGATGATGAGCATGCGGCTGCAGGTGGCCTGGACTTCCGGCAGGATGTGGGTGGACAGGATGACCGTCTTCTCTTTGCCCACTTCTTTGATGAGCTGGCGAATCTCGACGATCTGGTTGGGATCAAGTCCGCTGGTGGGCTCATCGAGAATGAGGATGTCCGGATCGTTCAGCATAGCTTGCGCCAGTCCCGCGCGCTGCCGGTAGCCGCGTGACAGCTCACCGACCAGCTTGCCCGCCACCTCGTGCAGGCCGCAGCGGCCTCCGATTTCCTTGATGCGCTTCTCGCTGCGGTCAGAGGGCATGCCGCGCATGGCTGCCGCGAACTGCAGATATTCGAGCACGGTCATGTCTTTGTACAGCGGGGTGTCTTCAGGCAGATAGCCGATGTGCTTGCGTACCTCCAGCGAGTCGTCGAACACGTCGAATCCCGCCACCTTGGCGCGGCCCCCGGTGGGCGCCAGGTAGCAAGTCAGAATCTTCATCGTGGTCGACTTGCCCGCGCCGTTGGGGCCTAGAAACCCGAGTACCTCGCCCTTGCGCACGTTGAACGTGACGTCGTCCACGGCCCGCGTGTCGCCATAGACCTTGGTGAGGTTCTCAACCTGAATCATCAGCTCTGGCATTTGATCCTCATTTGATTGTTCGGTCGGAGCCGCTTGCGATACCCCCGGGCAAACCCCGCAAACTGGGACTTTATTCCCGACTTCCCGGACGCGGCCCATCTGGTAGCGCTTCCACGTACTGCGGGCCGGCCATCGGTGTCAAGGGCGGAGCGGATGCCGCAGCTGCTTCGCTATCTTGGTCCGCGGTTCGACCTGTCCGCAATCAGGACTGGTCCGAGCGGCGCAAGGCCGTGCAGCCAGCGGGTGGCGACGGCTTCCGTGGCTGGCGTAAAGCGCCCGCCAGGAGCGGCTGACTGCAGAACAGCCGCGGCGGATTTGGCCATTGTTTCAATGTGTTGAGTGCTGCCGTTAAACTTTTCCTTGAATGATGAAACCGCCTGGGCGGGCAAGGGTTCTACAGGGCCCAGCCCTCGTCCCAGCAGGCGTTGGACGAGGATAGTTCGCGCCAGCAGGCCGGTGTCGACAACCGCGGGGTCGGCGACGCCCATGACGCTCAGACGCTCGGGAGAGATATGCTCCGGCCGTACGCCCAGGCCCGCCACCAGGGCGAGGGCCGCCCCGGCCCGCTCGATGGCGACCGTGGCCGTGGCCAGGTCACGGAGGCTTGCGAAGGGACGCTCGCCCGCGCTGGGGGGATGGTCGAGCAGGCAGGGGTAGAGCGGACGCAACTTGGTCAGGGCGCTGATGACCTCAGCGTCTTCCGGCTCCCAAAGATCGATGGCTGGCCGAAGTACGGCAAAGGGGCTGTCTCGCTCCAGCGACCGGGCGAGTTTGTGCAGCTTGCCCACCAGACTGACGCCCAGTCGGAAGAGCTTGGTCACGGACACGCGACGTACAGCGGCTACGCCGGCAGCCTCGTCCCCTCGGCTGAGAAACTCCACAGCCAGGTCCAGGGTGGCTGCCACGCGCCCAAGCACGCCGGCCACGGCTGGGTCGTCTCCGGGCGAGACCCGGTCGGCAGAGAGCACCCGATTGCACAGGGCCACCAGGGCGCTGTGTAGGGCGGTTACTTCTGCCGCTAACGTCAGGCCTGCCACCGCCCGGGCGAACGGCGTGGCGCCGGCCAGGCGGTCGGCCATCAACACCGGCAGGCGCAGATGGGTGTCCATACCTAGTTCGTCGGGCGATTGGCCCGACGCGACCGGCCCAGATTCCAGTTGCACGCTGGCAGGATCCAGCTCGCGGTAGACCTCGAGTGCTTCGTAGAAATCCACGAAGCCCAGGTCGGCCATGCGGCCTGATCGCCAGCGGAAGGCCGTCTGCTCCAATTCCGAATCGAGTTCCGAGCGCATGCCCACCAGAAACCGACGCATCATGAATTGGTCTGCGCGATAGAGGTTCTCCACCAGGTGCTGAGTCATCCGCTGGGTCTGCTCGTCGCCCAGTAGCTCCAAGGTGAAGAGGCGATCCGGCGTGTCAAACAGGATGCCTTCAGGCTCGTCAGGCGGTTCCTCCAGCGATAGGTCGTAGATGCGAGCCCGCTGGCGAATCAACAAGGCGAGCAGTTCGACATCCAGGCCCCGCGCCCAGGCCCCCACGGTTTCGAAGGGAGCCTGCGCGATAGCGGTGAGCCACTCGTCGGCTCGCTCGGTGGAGACTTGGTCGCGGTCCCAGATGGCGAGGTCCAGCGCACCTTGCACTTGTTCCACCGTGCCGTGGACCAGAATCTCAAGGGCTTCTGGGAAACCCAGCTCGTGCAGGACGTAGAAAAACTCGTCGGGCGGCAGGGCGCGAATGGCGCCGACCGGATCGGCTGTCGCAAAGAGTGCGTCGGCGCGTCGGCTGCGACGTCCGCGCTCAAGCTGGGCGCGATAGCGGGTCAAGGCCACCACTTGACTCTGGGAGGCTGGCTTGCGTGTCTGGTTCACCAGCGCACTATGACATGGGAACCCTGAAAGGGTTCCCAAACCCTGGCGCGCTCTGGCTCCGGCGGGCAAAGCTCGCCTACGCCCACGCGATCATGGGAACCCTCAAAGGGTTCGCTCTGCCCTTCGGCCCCCTCGGTGCAGGCTCACGAGGTTGACAGCGCGGCCAGGTTCAGCGATACAGCCCAGAACATGCGTTTCTTGCCGCGAGAAGAGTCATTTTTCGACGACTTCGAGAAGCACGCTGCCAAGACTGTGGAGGGTTGCCGTGCCTTCCTCGAGATGGCGGAAAGTGCGACCGATTGCGGAGCGGTCAGCGCGCGCGTGAAAGCCATCGAAAGCGAGTGCGACCACATCACTCACGGTGTTGTGGCGCGCTTGCACAGGACCTTCATCACGCCCATCGATCGCAACGACATCTTTCGCTTGATCTCGAAAATGGACGACGTGATGGATTTCGTGGAGGCGGCCGCTCAGAACCTGGTGGTGTACGACATTCACGAGCCCACCACGGAATTGGCCGGTCTGGCGCGCACCCTGATGCACGGGGCGGAACGCGTGCTGGAGGCGCTCTCGGGGATGCGCAATCTGAAGAACCCGGAGCTGATCCTGGAAAAATGCGTCGAGATCAACCGGCTGGAGAACGAAGCAGACGAGCAGTTGCGGACAGCCATCGCGAAGCTGTTCAAAGAGGCGAAGGATCCCATCTTCGTGATCAAGTGGAAAGAGATCTACGAGCTGGTGGAGACCGCCACCGACCGTTGTGAGGACGTGGCCAACATTATTGAGGGTGTGGTCCTGGAAAATTCGTAGAGAGGCACGTTGGGGGCCGCTCGCGAAGCGGCGAGTTCAGCTGGGCAGTCTTCAAACAGCTTGCTAGAGCAACTGGATGTCAACCGGGCCGCGGGTTTCGTCGCTGTTTGACCGAATTTCTACCGCCCCAGCGTGCTGGTGGCCGGGTCCCCGGCTTTCAGTTTCTGGATCATCCGCACGTAGGTGCTGCTGACCGCAGCACATAGGGCCTGCAGGTCTGTGAACGGTCCATCGGGAAGTGGACCTCCGTCGGCAGCGTGGGCATAGACCAGGTTGAGGACGCGGTTTTTCACCTGGACCGGCACCACCGCTATCTCGGAGGGTTCCTCGCAGTGCAGGTACTTCCAGATCTGGCGCTGCAGCTTGCTGCCTTCGGCCCGGGCCGGGCCGCGGAACGGGGTGCGACGATCGTGGGCGAGCTGAAAGCACGAGGGCATCGAGAGGGGAAACGCGATGGTCTCGATGGCCGCCTCCTGGAGGCCGGGGGCGAACCCACGCCACACGCGCGCATGGCCGTCGCGCACCAGGAAGAACATGCCGCAACCAAAGTAGCCGCGCATGAAGTCCACCACGACGTCGGCCAGTTGTTCGCGGTGGCGGGCCAGGGCTAGGCGATGAATGGCATCTTCCAGGCGCATGGCCGGACCGGACGCGGGCAGACGCGTCTGTGCCGGCATTCGCGGCGACACCACATCCCGTGCAGGCGCCGGACTCGGGGTAGGAAGCAGGGCGCGCCTCATTCCAGTCGTGCGCTCAGACGGCGCGGGTGTCGGAGTCGGGACTCTTGGCACCCCCTGGACCAGCCCTGGCGTGGGGGTCTGCGCCGACATGCGCGTCTTGATGTTCACCTCCACGCCGTAGAGCCGCTTGATGTTGCGGGCGATTACGATCTCGCCTGCCACCAGCGGCTCGACTCGCGCGCCCAGGGCGAAGGACAGGTCATCGGCAGTCAGCATGTCGAGCGGTGCGGCCATGGCCGCCACGACTTGCTTTACCCCGCCGCGCGAGGCCGCCAGCGGAACGGCCAGGTAGCGCACCGCCAGACTGGCCCTTAGGGTGGCGAGGACGGCGGGGTCGGCGCGCGAGAAGTGACGTTCCAAAGCTGCGGGCACGCCCATCTGTCGACTCAGGGCCAGGGAGAGCTGGTCGGTGCCAATGAAGCCTAGCTCAACTAGGTGGGTGCCCAGCTTGCCGCCGGCCAGTCCCTGCGCGCGCAGGCCGGCGTCGAGTTGTTCGGGCGTGATCTGCCCGAGCTGGATGAGGATTTCGCCCAGTTTCATTCCGCTCGGTCGTCTTGCTAGGCGGCCTGTGATTCATCATCGGCGGATGTGGGCTATTTCTGCAGGGATGCGGCGTCGCGGGTGCGTCGAAGAAAGCAGGGCAGGGGAGTTTTCGGGTTTCGGCTGATAGATTCTCTGGCGTGACCAAGCCTCGCTTGCCCGGGCAAGAGCCATTCGTTCCTGGCCGGCGGATCCCGTTGGCCGCCTTGGCCGAGCGGCTGTACGCAGCCTACGGGCCGCAGGGCTGGTGGCCCTTGCTTGAGCACCGGGGCAGCAACCCGACGCTCACTGGGCGGCTGACCGGCTACCATCCGGGCGACTACTCTTTCCCGCGCACCGAGGCGCAGCGCTTCGAGATCTGCTGTGGCGCCATCCTCACCCAAAACACCGCCTGGCCTAACGTGGAAAAGGCCCTGCAGGCGCTTGCCCTTCAGGGCTTGCTGGCACCGCGCGAGATCTTGTCGGTCGACGAAGCGCGCTTGCAACAGGCCATTCGCCCCTCGGGGTACTTCCGCGCCAAGGCTCGCAAACTGCGCGCCTTCTGCGAATTCCTCCTGCGACTTTCTGACCGCCCGCCGTCGCGTGAAGACCTCCTGCAGGTGTGGGGCGTGGGGCCCGAAACCGCCGACAGCATTCTGCTCTACGCCTATGCGCAGACCGAAATGGTAGTCGATGCCTATACGCTCAGGGTGCTTCGTCACCACGGCTACCAGCGCCGCGAATTGAGCTACGCCGCGGCCAAGGCCTACTGCGAACGAAATCTGCCACGCTCGCTTTTCGGCTATCAGGAATTTCACGCGCTCACGGTCGAACACGCCAAGCGCCTGCGCACAGCCGCCTCTGGGAAACCTGTCGCCGGGCGAGTGAACCGGCGGACGGTGTGTTGACTCATGACGTTCGTCGCGGGTAGGGTGCGGGCACAGTGGCCCCAAGCCTCGGCGTGCCTTCCGTCGCAGATCCTGGTGGGCGGGCGAAGTGCCGCTTCGCCGCCCTCCTGGTCGCTGCCCTGATCGGCGGGTGGGCAGTCCGCGCCCAAGCCGAGACAGGCAACCTGCTCGCTGGCAAGCGCCCTGCGCGCAGCGAGGGCGTGACCCACGCTGGTCGTCTCACCGACGGGATTCTCAGCCATGAGGGTGACGAATGGTTGACTGACCTTACTTCACGATTGACGTCTGGCACGTCGTTCCTCGAATACGATCTGGGTGAAGCGCAGGCCGTGCGTTGTGTTCTGGTCCAGGCAGACGCCAACGAGGTCGGCGTGCTTTCGGGCTCCCTCGACGGCCAAACCTGGCAGCCGCTGTGGCAGGTTGGTGGCGGATTGGGCCCAGGGATGCGGTTGCGCAGCACTAGACTCGACGCGACCGTGCGCTGGCTGCGCTTGTCGGTCAACGGCGCCGATGTGTTTCGCGGCGTGGCGGAAATCGCGGTCTATTCCCAATGCCCCGAGCCTTGGCCCGCTGAACTACTGCGCCAGCATGGCACGCCGGCGGGCGAATCCATCGATACCAGCATCCTTCTGTTTGGGCTCCTGGCTGGGTTCTTCGTTTTGCTTCATCGAGAGCGCGGGTCGAAACTGCAGTATCTGCTGCTGTTGCCCGCACTGGCTGTGGGCGGGAAAGTCGTGGCGGATCTCGTGGAGCTGTTCGATTTCAGTCGAGAGCCGCCCCTGCGAGCCATGGTGGCGGGGCTCGCCGCAGTCGTATTGGTGAAGGAGACCTTCTTGTCCAAGCGGTGGGCACCCCATCGCGCGGTTACCCTGGCCACTCTCGTCCTGTGTGCGGCGACGGCCTTGGGCAGCTACTACCACTTCGGGATGCTTCAGTTCGGCGACCACGCCAAGGGTCGGCGGACCTTCGTGCACACCTTCGACATGCGGCACTACTTTCCAGTGGCCAAGTACTTCCGCGAGCTGCGCTACGACGGCCTGTATCTGGCCAGCCTGGCCGCCTACATGGACAACACGCCAGACTTCACCGAGGACCAACTTGGCCAGGTGCGGGTGCGCGACCTGCTTACCAGCGAGATTCGTTCGGCCCGCGAACTCGCCGGCGAGCTACCCGGGATCCGCAGTCGTTTCACGGCCGCGCGCTGGGACGAGTTCAAGCGCGACATGAAGTATTTCTCCGACACCATGGGCCGCGACGACTATCTCGGCAGCTTGGCAGATCATGGTGCCAATGCGACGCCCGCGTGGATTCTGTCCGCCTACCTAATCTTCAAGAACGCGCCAGCCAGCGAATTGACCCTCACCCTGGCCGGGCTCATCGATCCAGTTCTGATCCTGTTCTTCTTTCTGGTGCTGGCGCGCACCTTCGGGACGCGCGTGATGCTGTATGTGATGGTGATCTGGGGGGCGACCGACTTCTATACTTTCACTGCGAACTTCATGGGCTCGACCCTGCGTCAGGATTGGCTGGTCGCGCTCGGATTGGGGGTGTGCGCGATCAAGCGCAAACGGCCTGGCTTAGGCGGCGCCCTGATCGCCTACAGCGGCCTCATCCGTGCGTTCCCGGCCATGGCGGTTCTCTTTTTCCTGGTGCCCCTGGCGTGGTTCGCCTTCGATCATCTGTTGTGGAAGAAGCGCCTGCCGTCGCTGGCAGAGTGGCGGGCCAGTCAGCGGCCTGCCCTGCGCGCTTGTTTTGGTGCCGCGGCTTGTGTGGTCACGCTGGTTGTCTTGACCTCGGCGACGTTCGGATTTGGCGGCTCATGGATGGCCTGGCAGGAGAAGATCGGGCACCACGCCACTGACCCCAGCACCAACAACGTAGGCCTTCGCAACGTGCTGGCCTTTGACCCTGACTTTGCAGCCGAGCGACTGATCGCAAAAAGTCAGCCGGCGCCTGATGCGGAGTGGGTGCGGACGCAACGTTTGACCTTTGCCGACCGCAGCCCCTTGTTCTACGGAATCTTGCTAGTGGTTACCGCACTCGCCCTGCTGGCGTGCCGTGGCCGCAGCCTGGAACAGGCGGCCCTCGTGGGACTTCTGCTCGTTCCTTTCTATTTCTACCCATCCAACTACTATTGCCACTTCGTGTTCTTGCTGCCCCTGGCGGTTGCCAGCCCGCACGGCGAGCGAGACCATATTTTTGTTTGGGTGTTCATCGTGCTGGCCGCCCTGTGCGTGGGTCAGGTTTTCACTCTGCGCGAGACCTGGGTCGATCTTCGCTACACCTACCAGAGCTTCCTGCTACTCATCGCCTTCGTCGCGATCTTGGCGAGAATCGCTTGGCAGTCGCTGGCCCTGGCGCCGTTGCGCCAGAGCGCCGCTGCCGAGGATCTGCCGAGAGCCGCTGCTCGGGCTACACCGGCCGGCCGACGGCGCCGGCGATGACCCGCACCGCGCGCATCAGATCCGCGAACTCGGGCAGCGACAGGGACTGGTGTCCGTCGGAGAGCGCCTGGTCAGGGTGGGGGTGGACCTCGATGATGAGTCCGTCGGCCCCGGCCGCTATGGCGGCGCGGGCCATGGCAGGGACATGGCGGCGCATGCCGATGCCGTGGCTGGGATCCACGATGACGGGCAAGTGGGTTAGGGACTTCAGGACCGGCACCGCGTTCAGGTCCAGCGTGTTGCGGGTCATGGTTTCGAAGGTGCGAATGCCTCGCTCGCACAGAGCGACCTGGTAGTTGCCGTTGGAGACGATGTACTCCGCAGCCATGAGCCATTCTTTGATGGTCGCGGAAGGCCCGCGCTTCAGCAGCACCGGCTTTCCCATCTTGCCCAGGCGACGCAGCAGGGAGAAGTTCTGCATGTTGCGCGCACCCAGTTGCAGGACGTCGGCGTAGTCGGCCACCAGCGGCAGATCCTCGGTGTCCATGACCTCAGTTACCACCTTGAGGCCGGTCTTCTCGCGCGCCAGCGCGAGCAGCTTGAGGCCGGCTTCGCCCAGCCCCTGGAATTCGTAGGGGCTGGTGCGTGGCTTGAAGGCGCCACCACGCAGAAAGGTGGCGCCCAGCTCCTTCACGCCGCGGGCCACTTCCAGGATCTGTTCTTCCGACTCGACCGAGCACGGTCCCGCCATGATGGCCAGGCCGGGGCCGCCTAGATGGCTGGTGCCCACGTCGATGATCGTGTCTTCCTCTTTGACCTCGCGCGACACTAGCTTGAATGGCTGCGACACCCGGATGGCGTCGGCCACCCCGGGAAGCGACGCGAAGACTTCTGCGTCAAGCGCGCCGCGGTTGCCGGTGATGCCGATGGCCGTTCGCTGCGCGCCGGGGATCTCGTGGGCATCGAACCCGAGCGCGTGAATCTTCTCGACCACCGCGGCGATTTGCGCCTGGGTCGCCTGCGGTCTCATGACGATCAACATGGGGATCTCCTGGCCGGGATACTACCCCGAAGTCGTCGTGCGGGAGGCGGAGGCTAGCCAATTCACCACAGAGAGCACAGAGGCCACAGAGCCGGACCGGAAAGGGATGGGTTGGTTTCTGGCCGGTCCGACCCCCTTCTTCCTTTCCGACCTCTGTGTTCTCTGTGCTCTCTGTGGTGAAATAGGCTTCTTTCTCCGGGCTAGAACTGCAGGCCCGCGACCAGGCCGGGATACATGCGCACGGTGTGGCCGCGGGTGTGCCAGACGCCTTCGGCGAATCCGATCCCGCGTGGTGTGCGGTCGTTGCTGTCCAGGGCTACTTGCGCATTGAGGGTCGGCCCGGCGACCACGGCGAAGTAGCGGGCGAACTGCCAGCCGGCCTGCAGACGCAGACTGCTGATCTGGCGGCGTTCGTCGCGCCCATCGCCGTCGGAGAAGGTGGTCCCGGTGGCGTCGATATCGAAGAACACCGGGCGGGGCAGCGGCGTGAAATGGCCGCCAATGCCGAAGGTCGCGGAGAACTCGTGACGGTTGTTATCGGTGCGATCGCGCGTCATGCCGGCGCCCAGGACCACGTACACGTGTCGCGTCCCCAGCTTGGCGCCGAGATTGAGCGCGCTCGCGTCGCTGAACCACACGGCCCCGTGGTGGTAGCCATCGAGCACAATGGGCACCAGGCCGAGGGACACGCCCCGGTTCTTGACCGCGAAGTTGGCCAGTCCGAGCTGGGCGCCGTCGACCTCGTCGGCGATGTTCACCAGACCTACCTGGGCTCCGTGAATCTTGCGACCCACGTTGACCAACCCCACCATGGCGCCGCTGTACACATCGGAGGTGCCATTGATATTGGCTAGGCCCAGCTGGGCGCCGCTCGATTCCGTCGCCAGCCCAGTCGCGTTGACCAGGCCGGCCTGCACACCATCGATCCTGCCCTTGACGATGTTGAGCAAGCCAGCCTGAACGCCGCGTACATCTCCTGTTGCCACGTTCGCCAGGGCGTCCTGCACGCCAATCAGAGCCCCGCGACTGATGTTGAGCAAGGCTACCTGCGCCCCTCGCAGTTCGCCGTTGGAGACGTTGGCAATACTCGCCAGCTGGGCGCCGCGCAGCCCTGCTAGAGCCATGTTGACGCCGTAGGTGAGTTGCGCCCCCCGCACCGGACCGTAGCTGAGCTGATAGAAGCCGCCCAGTTGCGCGCCCACCATCTCGTACTGGGCGATGTTCCCCGCCAGCGAAAGCTGCAGGCCGCGTAGCGAATCCGAATGCCCCACCACGCCGATGACGAAGTGGTGGCGGATAGGCAGACCCGACGGGCCCGAGAGGCGCACCCCCGGCGCCAGCACGAGGTCGACGGCGACGTCCTTGTAGCGATTGGGCGCAGGCAGGTTCGGTCCCAGCCGCGGCTGCGCGATCGGTGCGACTTCGTCGCCGCGCCGAGTGCTCAGCGTGGGCACCACGGCGTGGAATTGGTTCTTGCCCAGCTCGATGCGGCCGCCATCGGTCAGCTCGGCCTTGCTCTCGAAGATGCGACCGTCGCTGTCCATCACCACGTGATACACACCTGGTTCCAGCCCCAGCTCGACCGGATAGCTCGGCTCCTTGTGCAACTCGACCAGCAAATGGCCGCTGGCGTCGCGCACGTAGATGCGACCGTACAGCTCGTGACCCAGCACCAGTCGGGCGTTCGACGAGTGCACATCCGTGATCACCAGATCGCCCGTGCCGGCCAGCTGGATGTCGTAGGCCGGGTGCTGCGCGCCGGCGCGCGAGGTTTCCGTGCGCTGCAGGGTTTCGTTGTAGGCGAACTGATAGGCCTCGTTCAGGGTGACGCGACCATCGCGGTTGGCATCAGCCGCGCCGCGCATGCCCGAGAGCAGATAGTGAGTGAAGAATGCGGCGCCGATGCCGTCGGACTCCTGCGCGGCCTCGTCCGCCGAGCTGGCGGTGAGAAAGGCATGACCGCGCGCTTGGGTCGAAGCATCGGAGAGAAAGGCCTGGCGTCGCACGCCTCCTTTCAGTCGGATGAGCGCGCCCGAGGCGCAGGAATCCAGCACGGCAATGCGCACCTCGGCGGCGGTCTGGTCGATCCACTGGCGCAACTCTTTGTATCCGACTCGCTCGCCACCCAGGAGCAACCCATCCTCATCCGAGTGGCCCGAGTAGTAAACGAACAGCTCGCGCCGCACTTGCGGCCGGCGCTCAGCCGCGATCTGTTTTCTCACTTGCTCAAAGGCGTCCTGCAGAGCGGTCCGGCTGGCTTCACGGATCAAGAGGACATCGCGCGCCTGCACTCCGCCCAGAGTGGCGAGCACGCGTGCCAACGATTCGGCGTCTGAATTGGCAAAGCGCAGGTGGGCGCGGCCAGTGCCGCCGTTGCTCGACGAAGCCAGCAAGGCGAAGCGACGCAACGATGGGGCGTCACCAGGATCAGCGGCAAACGCCGGCCCAGCCGAGGCGACCAGCAGAAGCACAGGCAAGATCGGTCGGAACCTCACGGCGTATCCTTGTCGAGAGTGATGGACCAAGTCGCCAGGGGACGGGGCAGGACCGCGTCCTGCTTGAGGTGGCGCAC
Source organism: Myxococcales bacterium (assembly GCA_003158735.1). Taxonomy (GTDB): domain Bacteria; phylum Myxococcota_A; class Polyangia; order Fen-1088; family Fen-1088; genus Fen-1137. The sequence continues at coordinate 17,448 of PMLB01000175.1, forward strand.
CACCAGTTCCGTGTCAAAGGGCATGTCCGCGGTCACGAACACGAAGCGCTCAAAGCCGGGAGAGTTGTCGAGCTCATAGGAATGGGCCAGCGCCCGCTCGCCGTCCTTGGCCAATGCGGCCGCCTGGCCGGGCGTCTCGGGCAGGTGCAGCGTGACTGCGCCGCGCGCGTCGCAAGAAGCCACCACGCCGTAGCGCTTGCCCGCGGCGATGTAGCGCACTTGTACGACATCGCCGGGGTGCAAGCGGGTCGTCGCCCCGAGGCGTTCGACTCCAGCCGTAGTCTTGCGGTACAGCCCCAACGAAGGCTGCAATCCCTTGCTGGTGATAGTTTCCTGCTCCAGCTGCCCGAGCGATGGGTTCCACTCTTGCGGCCCCGCCGGCGCGCGCACGAGGAGCAACACGATTGCTGCTGCAGCAACGGTGGCGAAAGACAGAGCCCAGACCGGTCGGGCAATTGAAATGGGAACCCTGGGAGGGTTCGCTCCGCCCTTCGNNCCGTCCCGAAGGGCCGGCGGGCTCCCCACGCGGGTAGGCTTGCCCGGCGTCGCACCTCGGCCATGACCTGTTCCGCAGGATGCGCGGCCAGGATCTCGGCGTTCGACGACGCCAGTGCATCCAGCCGATCCAGTTGACCCGTGGCAACCAGGCGCTCCTGCAAGGCGCGTGTCTGCGTCGCGGGCAGTTCACCGGCGGCCAGCCTTTCTAGCAACCAATCGGGAACGCGTTCAGTGGTGGAAGCCATCATGCGTCTCCTTGTGCGGCGGGCAGGCGTTGTTTGAGCGTGCGCAGTCGCTTGCGGACACCTGACACCGACATGCCCACCTCGGTCGCTACTTCGTCCAGTGTCAGCCGGTCCACGTAGAGCAGGACCGCGATGAGACGCGTGGAAGCCGGCTCGCTGCCGAAGATGCGATCCAGCACCCGGCGGGCCAGGGACAGATTCTCGGCGCTGGTCCCCAGCGATGCAATGCGTGCCAGGAGATCGTCGTCGGGGCTTTCGGGTCTGCGGCGCTCGCTGCGCAGGCGGTTGAGGCACACGTGTGTCGCCGTGGTCAGCAGCAGGCCAGCCGGCGCCATGGCATCCAGGCGGGTTTCTCGTCGCAGCAACTCAACGAAGACATCGTGCATGGCGTCCACGGCTTTGCTTTCATTCCGCAGAAGGCTGCGACAACGACGCAGGACCATGGGTCCGTGCGTCCGGTAGAGGCTTTCGATGTCCACCGCCATGCGGGCTTACTATTACGGAAACACCGGTCGGTTGGGAAAGTGTTACTCCGGGGCGCATCAGCAGGGCAGAGCTGCGGTACGCCAAACTCCAGGTGACCAGCATCACTCATGGCAGAGTTTTTCGGCTCCAAGTCCTGCGCCGTATTGCTAGACTCTAGCCATTGCTAGCCGGCTGTCCGGCCCATATGAGGTACCTCCCAATGTCAAGTGTCACCGTTCCTAGCCGCATTTTCTGTACGACGACGGGTGCCTTCCTTTTTCTGGGAGCCATGGCGGTGCTGATCGCACCTGCTTGCACACCTGCCAGCGTCAGCGGCGCCACTCCTCCAGGAGGGGGAGGGAATGGAGCCGCAGGGGGCGGCGGTCCAAATGGTGGGGGCGGTTCAGGACCAGGCATCATCAGCACCCAACCACCCGCCCCCCGCGACGCGGGGCCGCCAGCCACCGGCAAGGCCTGCGGCAACAGCGTGATCGACATCAGCCAAGGCGAGAACTGCGACGATGGGAACACCGACAGTGGCGACGGTTGCAATCGCATATGCCAGACCGAGGCGAACTGGAACTGTCCCACCCCCGGGCAGAAGTGTGAAAACCTTGCCAAGTGCGGGAACAGCATCCTGACCTCCGACGAAACCTGTGACGATGGCAACACGGTCGGCGGCGACGGTTGCTCGGCGAACTGCAAGACCGTCGAGCCTGGTTGGCAGTGTCGGGTTCCTGGCAAGCCGTGCAGTCCGGCCTGTGGCGACGGCGTGATCACCGCGGGCGAGATATGTGACGATGGCAACACGGCCAACGGCGATGGCTGCTCTGCCATCTGCAAACTGGAGATGGGCTACAAGTGCACCGGCAGCTCAGGGCAAAAGAGCGTTTGTAGTCCCACTGTCTGCGGGGATGGCAAGAGGGAAGGGGCTGAGGGCTGCGACGACGGCAACACCGTGCCCAACGACGGTTGCTCGCCAACCTGCCACTTTGAGCCGAACTGCAGCTCGGCCACGGGCACTTGCACCTCGAAGTGCGGGGACGGGTTGGTCGTAGGTGAAGACTGCGACGATGGAAACACCAACAACGGCGACGGTTGCTCGTCGACTTGCAAGACGGAGCCCGGCTTCCAGTGCGCTCAGCCCGATTCCACCGCTGATACCATGACCGTGCCGATCACCTACCGCGACTTCCTCCTGGGCGGCGATTTTCACGATGGCAGCATCGTTGGTAGCAACGGGGCTGTTGCCGGCCTGGTTCAGGGCACTCTTGACAGCGAAGGCAAACCGGTTTTCGCTGGCGCGGCTGGCGCTGGGCACATCACGAGCGCAGACACCTTCAAGCAGTGGTACCGGGACGTGCCAGGGACCAACACCACCTACGTATCGAGGCTCACTCTGTACAACAACGGCAATGGTGGCTTCGTGAACCGCTGGGGCGCCGATGGCGCGCAGTGGAACCTCACGGAAACCGCCTACTACTGCGGCAATGTGGGAGAGGAAATGTTGGACGCCACCGGTCAAGCCATGCCGTGCACATCCAAGTACCAGGTCAACAGTCCAACCGAATGCATGACGAAGCTTGCTGCCGGCGAAACGATGCTCAAGTGCTACGTCGACGGCACGACCTACAAGGCCACGTTTATCGTCTCCAAGGTGGATGGCAACCCACTCTTCTTCCCCGTCGACAACATCAAAGGCATGATCACCCCTACCTCCGCGTATCAGCCTGGCATGACTCCGCCCATGTACAGCGGCAACTGGACCAACGAACCAGGGACGCCGGCGCCCCAGCACAATTTCAGCTTCACCAGCGAGGTACGCTACTGGTTCAGCTATTCCACGAGCAAGAAATACACGCTCGACTTCACAGGTGACGATGATGTCTGGGTCTTCGTCAATCGCAAGCTGGCGGTGGACCTGGGGGGCATTCATACCCCGGTCGAGGGACAGATCGTGCTCAACGCCACCGGTGGCGGGACTGTCACTGTTACCCCGACTGAGGGCGCCGCCTGCAAGACGCAGGGCGTGGTCTCGACTTGCACAGGCGCCCAGAGCAAGGTCGATCTTGGCATGTCGAACAATGGGGTGTACGAGATAGTCGTGTTCCAGGCCGAGCGTGCCTGGTGGGGATCGACGTACAAACTCACCCTGAGCGGCTTCAACGATCTGCCGAGTGCTTGCACGCCCGCCTGTGGCGACGGGATCACGGTGGCCGACGAGGAATGCGATTGTGGCACTACCGGAACCGGGCCGCTTCCTGCGGGCTGCCCCGGCCCCAACGACGACAACACGTACGGCGGCTGCACGACCAAATGCACGTGGGGCGGCTTCTGCGGCGACAACATCGTCAATGGGCCCGAAGAGTGCGACGAGGGCCCGGACAACGGCACTCAGTATGGCGGCAGCGGTTGCACCCTGGGATGCACCAAGGCCCATACTTGCGGCGACAACGTAGTGGACACCGCCCAAGGCGAGGAGTGCGACCTGGGCGCCGCGAACGGTGGGAATTTGTGCACGGACAAGTGCAAGCTGGTGATCCAACAACAGTAGGCGAGTCACGTCTTCTTGTGTGAAGGCGCGGGCTGGGCGACTATGGTCCCCATGGCAACCAGACTGTCTCTCGTGCTTTCGTGTTTCGCGGCGACGCTCGTTGGCGGCTGCAGCGGCACGAGTCCATCCGACACGTGCATACCCGGCATCAGTGTGGTGTGCGTGTGCCCGAACGGCCAGAACGGCGCACAGATCTGCACGTCGGCGGGTGCGTTCGCGGCGTGTGTGTGCGCGGCGACCGCTGAGGACGATGGGGGCGCGGCCGAAGCCAGCGAAGCAGGCAGTGACGCGCAGGTTGCGCCGGCTGGGAGCGACGCGCCGGTTGCCACGCTGCCGCCAGGAAATTTCGCAGTGACTGGCCCCATGACCGTGGCCAGGGATGACTTCACGGCGACGTTGTTGGGCAACGGGAAAGTCCTCCTCACCGGTGGACTGAGTGTAGGGCTCCTCGCCAGTGCGGAGCTTTACGACCCAGCGGCCGGGACATTTTCCGCCACTGGCGACATGGCCACGGCGAGGACTGGGCACACGGCGACGCTGTTGCCGAATGGGCAGGTGCTCATCGTCGGAGGCGTCGGTGACGATGGCAATTCTCTCGCGAGCGCGGAGCTATATGACCCACTGGCCGGGATATTCACGGCCGCCGGTGACATGACCGCCACGAGGTTGAACCACACGGCGACGTTGCTGGCCAACGGGATGGTGCTAATCGCTGGCGGCACATCCGAAGCAGATGGTGGCAACACGACTACGGTTCTCGCGAGCGCGGTGTTGTACGACCCACTGGCCGGAACGTTTGCTGCCACCGGCGACATGACTGCGGAGAGATCAAGTCACACGGCGACTTTGTTGGGCAACCGGACCGTGCTCATGGTTGGCGGCGATGGGGACGGCGCGAGCGCGGAACTGTATGACCCAGGGCCTGGAATCTTCGCGGCCACCGGCAACACGATCGTGGCCAGGCAGAACCACACGGCGACGCTGTTGGGCAGTGGGGCGGTGCTCATCGCCGGTGGAAGCGATGGCATTACGGCCCTCGCGAGCGCAGAACTCTACGACCCAGGGGCCGGAACCTTCGCCGCCACCGACAGCATGACCCTATCAAGGTTGGGCCACACCGCGACGCTGTTGGGCGACGGGGCTGTGCTCATCGCCGGCGGCAGTGGCGTTCTCGGGTATCTGGCCAGCGCTCAGCTCTACCGGTAGGGGTCCGTCCGCATCACATCTCCGCTAGGGGCGACCTGCGGTCGCCTCGGCGTTCTCGACGGTCGTTTTACGGTACACTAGCCCCATGTCGAATCGTGTGCGTTCTGCTTTGGTGAAGGTGGCGGTGCTCTCGGTCGTCACTGCGGCAGTCGGGTGCGGCGGTGTCGGCACTGCCCACTTCACGTCCACGGGCAAGATGACCGTGGCAAGAGGCGGGCACACGGCCACGTTGTTGCTCAACGGGAAGGTGCTGCTCGCCGGCGGGTTCAGTGGCGACGCCTCGACGATATTCGCGAGTGCGGAGCTGTACGACCCAGCCACTGGAACGTTTGCGGCGACCGGCGACATGATCGCGCCACGCTACCGGCACACGGCGACGCTGTTGTTGTCGACCGGGATGGTGCTGGTCACCGGTGGCGAAGGCAGCGAGGCTCAGACCGCGGAGCTATATGACCCAGGGACCGGGACATTCACAGCAACCAGCAACATGACCACGGCCAGATTCGAGCACACCGCGAAGTTGCTACTCAACGGGATGGTGCTCATCGCGGGCGGAAGCGATAGCAGTGGGGTTCTCGCAAGTGCGGAGCTATACGCCCCGGCGGCCGGCACGTTCTCGCCGACCGGCGACATGACCACGGCAAGGTTCGAGCACACCGAGACGCCGTTGGGCAACGGCAAGGTGCTCATCGCAGGCAGCGTCGGCGGAAGCGGGGACGCGCTGGCGAGTGCGGAGCTGTACGACGAAGCGACGGGAACGTTCACGGCGACCGGCAACATGACCGAGCCCAGGTCATGGCACACGGCGACCCAGGTGGTCAGTGGGAAGGTGCTCATCGCCGGTGGAATCAGCGGTGGCGGAATCAACGGCCCGCATCTCGCGAGCGCAGAGGTTTATGACCCCAAGGCTGGGAGATTCACGGCGACCGACAGCATGACCATGGCACGGTCCTTCCACACGGGGACGTTGTTGACCGACGGGAGCGTACTCATCGCGGGAGGCGCATCCTCGGCCACAGTGGAAGTGTTCAATCCGAGCGCCGGGACGTTCACGGCGATCGGCAGCATGAGTGGACCAAGGCAGTGGCACACGGCAACGCTATTGACGAGCGGAAAGGTGCTCCTCGCCGGCGGAGACGCATCGGGCAGCGCAGAGCTGTACCAGTAGGGGCGAGGAGCATAGGTGCTAACCACAGTTTCCCGCAGGTTTGCCCCAGAGTTCATTACAGAGAGCACAGGAACCAGTGCCGGAGAGGGGAGTCGAACCCCTAAGCCTGTTAGGACGGCGGATTT
>PMLB01000439.1:0-12951 GCA_003158735.1 Myxococcales bacterium
GAGCCGACCAGCGCGGCCAGCACCGCCGAGGGCCCTGGCACGGGCACCACCCGAGCGCCCGCCGCAATGGCCGCGCGCATGACCCGGTAGCCCGGATCGGACACCGTGGGAGTCCCGGCCTCGGAGAGCAAGGCGATGCTCGCGCCCGAACGCAGCAAGGCCGCTGCTTGCGCGGCACGCGCCGGTTCGTTGGCATCGAAGCACGACTGCGTGCGACGGTCGATCCCGTGCCCGTCCAGCAGCTTGCGCGCCGAGCGGGTGTCCTCGGCCAGGACCAGATCCGCAGTGCGCAGGGTTTCCAGGGCCCGGGGCGACAGATCCTGGGCATTGCCGATAGGCGAAGCCACCACATAGAGCGTGCCAGAATGAGATTCGGTCAACGGCCTGTTCCTCGCATCCGCCCGTCCGCCAAGCAGGGCGGCCGGGACACGGCGCGAATCCTCTCACGACGGCGTGGTTGTGTCTTGCTATGATTCGCCCACAAGATGGATCTCATCGACGATCCAAGTTCGACTTCTCCGACACAACCGGAGTCATTCATGCGACGTGCACGCAAGAGCCTTGTCTTTCTGGGGGCCTCAGCCCTCGCCCTGTTTCTCACCATTCAGCTCCGTGGCGATGACATACGGCTGGCCACCAATGTCTCTCTGTCCGCCCCGGCGCGGGCCGGGAATTCGAGCTACGACCTCGCGCAGGCCCAGATCTTCACCAAGGCGCTGTACTACGTGAACAACCAGTACTTCGACAAGACGCGGCTCGATCCCAGGCGCATGCTGGTGGGCGCGCTGGACTTCTTGCAGCGGGACGTGCCGGAAATCCTGGTCGACCGATTTCCAGAGCAGGACCCCAAGCAGGTCACGGTACGAGTCAACGGCGAGCAGAAGACATTTCCCGTCGAGCGGGTGGACTCGCCCTGGACCCTGCGCAGTACCTTGCAAGACATCTTTCGTTTCATCCAGCCGCGCTTGCAGCCTGTGGCCGCCAAGGATGCGGCCCGCCACCTGGTCGAAATCGAGATGACCGCGACCAACGGTATGCTCTACACATTGGATCCACACTCGGTCCTGCTCGACGTGGACAGCTACAAGGACATGCGCACCACCACCCAGGGTAAGTTCGGCGGGCTGGGCATCGTCATCGAGATGGACCGCAAGGGGCGCATCCTGGTCAAGAAGCCCATGCCGGACACCCCGGCCATGCGCGCCGGGCTCAGGACCAAGGACCACATCGTTCGCATCAACAGCGAGTCCACCATCAACATGACGCTACAAGAGGCAGTGGATCGGCTGCGCGGCGAGGTGGGCGCTCCGGTGGACGTGTACGTCGAGCGGGCCGGTGCGCCGACGCCGAAGAAGTTCACCATTGTGCGCGACTTCATCCACCCGCCCGCCATCGACCCGCCCCCGCGCGTGCTGACGGCCCCAACATCCCCCGCCGCCAAGATCGGCTACTTCCGCGTGATCAGTTTCTCGGCCAACACCGAGAGCGACCTGAACCGGGCTCTGGCCATGTTCGAGCGGGAGAAGGTTAAGGGCATTATCATGGATCTGCGGGGCAATCCGGGCGGGCTGTACGACCAGGCCCAGAAGGTGGCCGACGCTTTCATCGAGTCGGGAGTTCTCGTGTCCATGGTCGGCGTGGGCGGGGCACAGCGCAAGGACGAGCACGCCACCCGCAACGGCGACACCAAGGTGCCGCTGGCGGTTCTGGTCAGCCAGAACTCGGCCAGCGCCTCTGAGATCGTGGCTGGCGCCATCAAGAACCTGGACCGCGGCGTGATCATCGGCGAGACCACCTTCGGCAAGGGCTCGGTGCAAATGCTCTTCGACATTCCGTCGCCCGTGCCTTTCGGCGACAAGCCCGAGGACGACAAGCTGGGACTCAAGCTGACCACGGCGCAGTACCTGACCCCGGGGGATATCTCCATCCAGGGCGTGGGCGTGACACCCGATGTGGAGCTGGTGCGCATGCGGGTGGAAAAGAAGAACGACGAGGCCTGGATCAACTTGCAGAATTCCACGCGGCGCCGGCAGGAATCGGACTACGAGTGGCACCTGGTGAGCCCGAGCGTGCGCACGGGCACCAAGCCCGAGGAGGTCGTGTCGTACCTCTACGTGCCGTCAGCCGCGGAATTGCGACGCAAGGTGGATCAGGACGAGATCGACGCGGAGTCGCCGGACGAGGACGAGAGCGACAACGCGGAGCCCGAAGAAGATCGCATCGATTTTCCCATCACCATGGCCCGCGACCTGCTGGCCCAGGCGCGCACGCCGCGCCGACTGGACCTGGTCAACGCGAGCAAGGCGCTCTTCGACAGGGTTCGCGCCGACGAGGATCGGCACCTTTCGGCCGCGCTGGAGAAGCTGGGAGTGGACTGGAACGCCGGCCCAGGCAACCAAGGGCCAGGCGAAATCCAGGTCACCCTGGCAGCGGCCACGAGCGAGGCCCAGGCGAAGGCGGGCAACCCCATCAAGATTCGAGGCACGGTGAAGAACGTGGGGGCCACCACGGTCTATCGGGTGCGCGCGGTGCTCAAGAGCGACAACCCGCTCTTCGACGAGAACGAGATGGTCTTTGGCAAGATCGCCCCGGGCGGCAGCAAGACCTACGACCTGACCGTGAGAGTGCCCAAGAGCAGCCTCACCCGCACCGATGTCATCCGGGCCGACATGTCGGGGCAGGGGACGCTCACCGCCAACAGCCCCGAGATGACTCTGCACATCGAAGGCAAGGCGCACCCGCTCTTCGCGTACAGCTACCAGACCATCGATGATGTGGTCGGGAATCGCGACGGCCAGGTGCAAAGAGGTGAGCGCGTGCGCACGCTGGTGAAGGTGAAGAACATTGGACAGGGCGCGGCCCTGCGGACCGAGGCCATCTTGCGCAACGGTTCCGGGCAGGAAGGGATCCTGATCAGCGCCGGTCGCTTCGAAACCAAGGATCTGGCCCCAGGAGCCAGCCGCACCTTCACCTTCGTGTACGAAGTCGGGTCAGATTTTCGTGGGGACGAATACCAGCTTGATCTGGTGGTGGCAGACACGGTTCTCGGGGAATCGGTGACCGACAAGATCAAGGTCAAGCTGGCGCCGGCTGGCCCGGCCCCTGCGACCGAGGACCAGCCCGTGACCATCACGCGTTCCGAGGCGGCTTTGCGTGAAGCCCCAGCCGACCAGGCGCTCGTGGTGGGTCATGCCCCAAAGGGAACCGTGTGGAGGAGCACCGGTCGCATTGGAGCCTTCCAACGGGTGGAGATCGAGAGCGGCCGGCCCGCGTTCGTGGCTGCCGCGGATGTTGCGCCGGGTGGTTCCGTCCACGGCAGCTTCGTCCCCGAGTGGCAGGTGATCCCGCCCGTGCTGACCGTGACCGCGCCCCCGGTGGTGCCGGGAAACACTGTGCGCATCAAGGCGACAGCCTCGGACGACAACGGGGTCAAGGACGTCTACATCCGCGTGTGGAACCGCGACTCCAAGCTGCCACCCAAGAAGGTCTTTTACTTGCCCAACAAGGGAGACAAGACGCGTCTGGCCTTCGAGACCGATGTGCCGCTGTGGCCGGGCAGCAACATGGTCCAGGTTTTCGTCCGCGAGACCAACGAGATCCAGTCGGTGCAGACCGTGGTAGTGCTCGACCGGGGCGCACCCGCCGTGGTGCAGAGGACCGGCACGCAACCGACGAAGTGAGGGGCGAACGTAAAGTCGCGGCCGTGGTCGTGGCCGCGACGGGCGCGCGCGAATCGCGCGGAGGAGGCGGGGTGGGCTGTCCGTCCCGAAGCCCGCGAAGGGGGTGGCCGACGGTATTCACTCCGGCCAGGGCCACGAGAACGACCACGTCTACGTCTACGACCTTCTGCCGCTATTGCGAGACTAGGGACAAGGTTGCCCTGTGCTTCGTCCCACGATGTTCTATATAACGACGTGGTGGAAGCCCACGAGATGCTCGAACCACCGCATGCACCAACACATCGCTTGGCAGAAGCCCTGACCCGCGGGCTGAACCCAAGTCAGGTCGAGGCGGTGACCTATCCGGCACAGCCGCTATTGGTGATCGCCGGCGCGGGCTCGGGCAAGACCCGCGTGATCACATGCCGGCTGGCCCGCTTCCTGGCTGAGGGAGCCGACCCGCATCGCGTTCTGGCCGTGACCTTCACCAACAAGNNCAAGGCTGCGCGCGAGATGAAAGATCGTGTGGCGCGCCTGCTCGGCCGCGAGGGCGGCGACCTGCCGGGGATGTGGCTGGGCACCTTCCATGGCTTGTCGGCGCGGCTCTTGCGCCTGTACGGGGAGGCGGTGGGCATTCGCAAGGACTTCGTGATCTACGACGCGGATGATCAGCGCCGCCTGGTGGCGCGCGTGCTCCGCGACCTGAACATATCCGACAAGACGTTCCCCGTGCGCCTGGTGGTTGCCATCATCGATCGCGCTCAGAATCAGGGGATCAGAGCGGCCGACTTTGCGGTGGCCAGTCCCATGGACGAGGTCATCGCCAAGGCCTACCGTGGCTACGAGGAGCGACTGGCTGCGGCCAACGCGGTGGACTTCGGCGGCCTGCTGCTCTGGGCCTTGCGTCTGGGCAGCGCCGAAAGTGCGGCGGCTTCTGCGCTGGTCGAGCGATTCGATCACGTTCTGGTCGACGAATTCCAGGACACCAACAGCGTGCAGTACCGCCTGGTGCGTTTCCTCTCGCGCCGCACACGCAGCATCACCGTGGTGGGCGACGAGGATCAGTCAATCTACGGTTGGCGGGGGGCCGACATCCGCAACATCCTCGATTTCGAGCGCGATCATCCCGGCGCCGGCGTGATCAAGCTGGAGCAGAACTATCGTTCGACGGGAAACATCCTGCGCGCGGCCAATGCAGTGATCGCGCCCAACACCGAGCGTCGGCCCAAGCGGCTCTTTACCGAGGCAAGCGCCGGAGATCCAGTCGTGGTGTTCGAGGGTGAGACGGAACGCGAGGAAGCCGAATACGTGGCCTCGACCGTGCAGGCCGGGCTGGACCAAGGAGCCGCGCCGCGCGATTTCGCCGTGTTCTACCGGACCAACGGGCAGTCGCGCGTGCTGGAGGAGGCCCTGCGCACGCACAACCTGCCCTACCTGGTGGTGGGTGGCACGCGTTTCTATGACCGCGCCGAAATCAAAGACCTGATCGCCTACCTGCGCGTCCTGCAGAATCCTGACGACGCCGTGGGTCTGGCTCGCATCATCAATGTGCCGACGCGCGGGATTGGCGACACCACAGTGGATCGCCTGTCGGCCCTGGCGCACGACCGGGGAATCGGGCTGCACGCGGCCCTGGAAATCGCTGCTGTCGAACACGATGTCTTGGGCCAGGGGCCGCGCAAGAAGGTGGCGGCCTTTGGCGAGCTTCTCAGATCTCTGCGTGCGGCCAAGGAGTCGCTGTCGCCCGCGGAGCTGGCGGAAAAGGTTCTGGAGGACTCAGGCTATCGCGATCAACTTGCAGCCGAGAACACCATCGAGGCCGAAGGCCGCCTGGAGAACTTGATGGAGTTGGTGGCGCAGATGCGCGAGTACGAGCGCGAGGCCGAGGAGCCCAGCCTGGCTGACTTCCTGGAACGCATCACCCTGGCTTCCGATGTGGACAGCTATGATCCCGAGAAGGGCGCGGTCGCTCTCATGACCGTGCACACGGCCAAGGGCCTGGAGTTTCCCGAGGTGCTGGTGGTCGGCCTGGAGGAGGGGGTGTTCCCCCACCAGCGCAGCATCGACGACGACACCGCCGTCCAGGAAGAACGCCGCCTGTGCTATGTGGCGCTCACGCGCGCGATGAAGCGTCTCCACCTGTGTCGCGTGCGCTGGCGGCGGCTGTCGGGCCAGCAACTGGGCGGCGTGCCCAGCCGCTTCTTGCGCGATCTCCCGGCCGAGGTGGTCGACCATGTGATCGCAGCGCGTCCCGCGTACCACGACGAGAAAACCCAGGGGGCTGGCCCCTGGCAGGGTCGCTGGAGCCGAGGCGAGCCGACCGGGCTGGCGCGTGGCCGGGGTCCTGCTCGGCCGGCGCCCGCGGCCCAGCCGGGGACCATCACCCGGCACTACGACCCCGGCATGGCGCGTGGAGAAGACGGCGAGCTGGGCCTGCGCGTGGGAGGCAAGTTGAGACACGCGAAATTCGGGGTGGGCGAGGTGCGCGCCTGGCAGTCGGTGGGCGACGATTTCAAGGTGACCGTCCGCTTTGCCAGCGTGGGCGTGAAGACGGTGATGGCAAGATTCCTGCAGAAACTGTGATCGGTGACCACCATGGCATCAGCGAAACTTGAAACCAACCGGCAGATGATCGAGGCGGCTTTCATGTGCGATTTCGTGCGCGTGCGCGAATTGCTGGCCGCGGGAGCCGACCCCAACGTGCGCGACGACGAGGGCCGCGCGCCCCTGCACCAGGCGGTGCTGGGCAACAGCGTCGGTCTGGTCGGGCTTCTTTTGGAGACCAAGGCGAATGTGAACGCGGCTGACCAGCATGGTTGGACGCCGCTCCACTTCGCCGCCCAGGAATACCTGCCCGAGATCGCGCGTATCTTGCTGGGCAAAGGAGCCGACCCCAACGCCCGCGACGACGAGGGCTGCTCGGTTCTGTGGCGCGCGGTTTTTTCAGCGGCCGGCCGCTTCGACCTGGTTCATCTTCTGAGCAAGAGCGGCGCCCGCGACGATCTGGCGAATCTCGAGGGTGTGACGCCGCGGACGTTGGCGGAACGGCTGGGCTTCACGGTCTTCACCGCGAGCTGAACTCAGCCGCTTGTGCCATCACCGGCATTGCGACGGCAGCACGGTCAGTTGTTGGTGAGTTGGTAGACCTCGCTGCCAGCCAGCAAGAAGCCGCCAACCCCGTAGTCGTCGAAGTTGGCGAGCCTGGTGGCACTCAAGGACCCAGGAGCCTGCGTGTCTTCGGTGCACGGACGATCACCCGTGGATTGCGTGTAGCCAAGCAGGCCGTTCGACTGAAGCGCGACGGTCGACAGGCCGTTCCAAGCTTTCTGCAGAGGCGAGCCATAGGTCGCCGAGTCGAGCAGTCCCTTGCGAATGCCCCAGGCCAGGCCGTAGGTGAAAAAGTCTGTTCCGCTGGTTTCCGGCCCATCGTCGCCGGTCATGCCGATGGTTGCGCAGTGGGTGGGATCCATGAGACTCTCATTCCAGAAGCCGTCGGTGCGCTGAACAGCGATCAGCGCCTTGGCCAGGGCCTGGAAGTCCGACACGTACGTGGCCCGATGTGAATCGGTAGTGGGCAGGATGTCGAGAACCCGCACCAGGGCTGCCATGACCCAGCCATTGCCGCGCGACCAGTAGAGGCCCTTGCCGTTCGGGGCCACGTAGTATGCGTCGGTGGTGCTTGCCGGTATGTTGTTGTTGATGGTTGCCGTCATCGGCGTCGCGGTGCCGCCGCTCGGCGTGTAGTGCAAATCGCGGAACCAAAACCCGTCGGTAGCGTTCCACAGGCCCCCGCCTTCCTTGGTGCGGGCGTCGTTGTACATGACCCACATGCCATCGAAATACGAAGTGTCGTTGTTCAGGACTCCCAGCTTCGCATAGCTGGGCATGGACATATGGATGGCGTCGATCCACCACCACTTGTTCGAGCTGGTGACCCCGCTCGAGATCACGCCTTTGATGCTGGCCGTGATGGCTGTCAGGCGAGTGGCCTGCGTGTCCCCGCGGGCCACGCCGATGTTGTAGATATCGATGTACGACTGGCCGCAAGCCTCATTGTCCGGACTATCCGATGTTGTGGCTGGTGCAGTCACGTTGGCCATGGCCCAAGAATGCGAATCACCCCACTTCACGGCGTAGGTGTAGTAGCTGGTCTTCTTGGTTTCGTCGGTCTCGACGTTATAGAGCGCGTTGAGCCCTTCGTGGTACGTGGCCCGGGTCCAGAGATTGCTGGGCCTGGACTTGTCCGTGACGATGGCCGCCGAGGGATCCGGGTGTTTGTTCATGAACCAGTCGTTCGCGCTTCGCATGGACGCCAGCACGGCCGAGCGGGCGGGCAGGCCCGCGACTGTGACGGTGCCGCCTGCGCTGGTCGCGCCGCCCGAGTTAGTCGTGCCGCCTGAGCTGCCACCGGCTGGGGTGGAACCACCCGTCTTGGTTGTCCCGCCCACGGTGGTGGTGCCGCCTGAGGTGGTCACACCGCCTGTGGTCGTTGTGCCGCCCACGGTAGTGGTGCCGCCCGCCTTGGTTGTTCCGCCCGAAACGATTGTGCCGCCAACACTGGTCGTCCCGCCAGGACTGGTCGTCGTCCCGCCGACACTGGTCGTCCCGCCTGGACTGGTCGTCGTCCCACCGACACCGGTCGTCCCGCCAGGGCTGGTCGTTGTCCCGCCAACGCCGGTCGTCCCGCCGGGGCTGGTCGTTGTCCCGCCCACGCTCGGCGTACCGCCAGAGCTGGTCGAAGAGGCCACGCTTCCCGCACCGCCGGGGTTGGGGACTCCGGTGCTACCGCCCGAGGTGGCCGGGGTAGAGCTGACGCCGCCGCCGCCTGCCCCACCCTGCGCCCCTGTGGGAGTCGAGCTTGAGCATGCCGCAAGCGTGACGGCCGCAGACAGTAGCAGCGCCCGAGGCCAATGAGTCTGAAGACAGGTAATAGTCATGAGTTCTCCTCACTGCCTTTCTGAAGAATGTTCACGCGCAAACCAAGGCTTCTACTTCCTCTTGCATCAATCTCGGGCTCGGACAAAGGGTCATTGTATACGAATTCAAGGCCAAATTGCACAGTGTGGCTTCACTCCGTGTCGCATCTCTCCTGCCTCGGTCAATCGCAGGCCACACTCACACCCGGAACAGATCGGTGCTCAGGTACTTCTCGCCCCGGTCGGGGAAAATGGTCACGATTACGCCCGACTCGATTTCTTGGGCGATGGTGCGCGCGGCGTAGAGGGCTGCGCCGCTGCTCATGCCCACCAAGATCCCCTCGGCCCGCGCCGTCTGGCGTGCCAGCTCGAAGGCGTCCTCGCTTTCGATCATGATGTGCCGGTCAACATTCTCCGCCGCGTAGATGGCGGGCACGATGGCCTCTTCCAGGTTCTTGAGGCCCTGAATGTAGTGGCCGCGCACGGGATGGGCGCTGACGATCTTGACGTTGGCCATCTTCTCCTTGAGCGCCAGCCCCACGCCCATGAGGGTGCCGCTGGTTCCCAGCGCCGATACGAAGTAGTCGAGCCGGCCGGCGGTCTGGGCCAGGATCTCCTGCGCCGTGGTCTCGTAGTGAGCCAGCCGGTTATAGTGATTGGAGAACTGATCGGGCATGAAATACTTGTCGGGGAACTCGCGCACCATCTGGCGCGCCTTGAGGATGGCTCCGTCGGTGCCCAGCTTGGCGTCAGTCAGGGTCACTTCGGCGCCAAAGGCCTGAATCATCTTGCGGCGTTCGATGGACACCGCCTCGCTCATCACGATCATGAGCGCGTAGCCCTTGACCGCAGCGATCATGGCCAGCGCGATGCCGGTGTTGCCGCTGGTCGGCTCCAGGATGGTCTTGCCCGGTGAGAGCGCGCCTTCGCGCTCGGCCTGCTCGATCATCTTGAGCGCGATGCGATCCTTGATGCTGCCAGTGGGGTTGAAACCCTCCAGTTTGGCGAGGATCTTAACCCGCGGATTGGGGTTGAGGCGACGGATCTCCACCATCGGCGTGCGGCCGATGAGGTCGAGGATGCTGGCGGCGGGCGGGGCGAACGGCGGAAGGTCTGACATGGCGTGGGCAACTCTAGCGGGCAAGGATCGTCGAGCACCGTCTAGATTTCAAGCCGAACCGGGCCGGTACTGGAAGAACCCGCGCTGCTTGATGACTTCCGCGATTTCCGGCGGCACCATGTCTTCCCAGCTGGTATCGCCAACCTGGATGCGGCGGAGCACTTCGGGCGTGAAGATGTGGAGGATGTGGGGATTGTAATTCTCCAGTTGCACGATCGAGCCGCGTTCCACCACATACCCGAAGAGCTTGCGCAGCTCGGGAGCGACGTCCAAATTCGACACGGTGTTGAGTTTCTGGCTGGCCGGATCGAGCCAGGGATACACATAGATGGTCAGGTTCTTCTGGAAGAGCTGTCCAAAGGCTTCCAGGATGCCGCCGCCCAGATTGGCGTAGTACTTCTCGTCGAGTAGCGGAATGAGACTGCCCGCGCCCAAGACGATGGCAATGGCCTCCGGCGTACAGCGACGCAAGTAGGTGGCCAGGCGGTAGTACTCGAAGTAGTCCGAGATGAGAACCGTCTTGCCCGCTGCCGCCAGCACATCGGCGCGTGCCAGAAAATCCCGCGGATCGATCTCGCCCTCCGCGGTGAGCAGGTTGCGCATGGTGATCTCGGCCAGCTCGACGATGGTGTCCTCGGGCTCGCCCAGCGCCTTGGCAAAGCTCGTGCGAGCGGAATCCAGCATGTCGATGTTGACCTTGGTCACCGGCCGGAAAGTCCCACGCTCGACCAGCACTGGCCTCTTGTGCAAGACCTCACTGGGCTGCAGCACCTCGCCTTTGGCGCTGAACATGGCCGCCTGGGACAGCCCGAGCTGCACCAGCTTCAGGCTCATGAGGCGATTGTCGACCTGGCGAAACTCGATGCCCGAGAATTCGATCATGTCGATCTCGATGCGCTGGGTCGACAGGTTGTCGAGCAACGACTCGACCAGTAGCTCGGGCTCGTGGTGCAGGAAGAAGGCGCCGTAGAGCAGGTTCACACCCGCCACGCCCAGGGCCTCCTGCTGCAGCTGCGCTTCCCCGTCCAGCATGCGCACATGCAGCACGATCTGGCTCTCCTGCTCGCGAGGATGGCTCTGGAACTTGAGCCCCATCCAGCCGTGGCAGTCCTTGTCGTTGCGAAAACTCTTGGCCGCCACGGTGTCGGCGAACACGAAGAACGCTGTGGTCTCGCCGCGGGCCGCGTTCAGGCGGGTCAGGTTCTTCTCGTGCTCGTAGTCGAGCATGCGCTGCAGCCGCTCGCGCGAGACGTAGCGCTCGGTGTGGCCGTAGATCGCGTCGCTGACCGCCATGTCGTAAGCCGAGGTGCTCTTGGCGATAGTGCCCGCTGCGCCGCCCACCCGAAAAAACCAGCGCGCGACCTCCTGACCCGCGCCGATCTCGGCGAACGTACCATAGCGGTGCTCATCCAGGTTGATGTACAGCGCCTTGCGGTGGGTATCGAGTCGATCGGCGTTGGGAAAATTGCGGGGAGTTGGGACCATGGCCTGTGCCAATCTCAGGCTACCATGTAATTCGCGTGTTCATCAGGACGGCGCTAGCATCCGAGGGGATGGAACCGCTGCTCGAGCTTTTTCGCCAGCACCTGGCCAGCGAAAAACGCGCCTCGGCCCATACCCTGCGCGCCTACCTGAGCGATCTCGAGGAGCTGTTGGGCCACGCCCGCAGCATGCTGGGTGAAGGCGCGCCGTCCGCGTTGACCCCTGCGGATCTCTCTACACCGGTGTGTCGCTCGTATCTGGCCAGTCTGCACGGCCGCAACGATCCCGCCACCGTGGGCCGCAAGCTGTCCGCGATGAAGACCTTTTTTCGGTTGCTGGTGCGACGCAAGCTGCTTGCGGGCAGTCCGGTGGCGGGCCTGCGCGGGCCCAAACGTCGGCCCCACCTGCCCGCCTTTCTGGGCAAGGACGAAGCCTCGCGTTTACTCGAATCGGCGGGCGACGACGTTGTCCGGGCCACTGAGTGCGCACGCGATCAGGCGCTCTTGGAAGTGTTGTACGGCGCGGGCCTGCGCATCTCGGAGGCCTGCCACCTAGACCCGGACGACGTGGTCCCGGATGGTGCCGGCGCGCGCATCACAGTCCGCCAGGGCAAGGGCCGCAAGGACCGCATCGTACCGCTTGGATCCAAGGGCTGGGATGCGATCCAAGCCTACCTGCCGTTGCGTGCGACCCTGCTCGCGGGTCACGTGGCTGGGCCGGTCGACAGCGAGGCCCTGTTCTTGTCGCGGCGGGGCCGCCGCCTGGGAGATCGCGAGGCGCGCCGCAAGTTGGATCGGCGTGAGCTTGTCACTGGCGTCCGTCGCGTCTCACCCCATGCCCTGCGCCACAGTTTCGCCACGCACCTCCTGGGCGAAGGCGCCGATCTTCGCTCCATCCAGGAGCTGCTCGGCCATGCCAGCCTGCGCACCACCCAGCGCTATGCTCAAGTCGACATTGATCACCTGATGGCCGTCTATGATCGCTCCCACCCTCGCGCGCTGCTGAAAACGCGCTAGGCTGCGCCCTATGAGGCCACGATTGAGATGGGAACCCTCAAAGGGTTCCCAAACCCTCCCGCGATGGTGCGCGGCCGGCGAAGCCGGCCGGCTCCCCACGCGACAATTTCACTCCACGACGGTCCTGGTCGTGCGCCGTAACGGCAAGGTCGTCATAGCCGGCGACGGACAGGTCACCCTGGGCCAGACCGTGGTCAAGGCGACGGCACGCAAGTTACGGCGCCTGGACGACGGGCGCATCCTGGCCGGGTTCGCTGGTTCAGCTGCCGACGGGCTGACTCTGTTCGAGAAATTTGAGACCAAGCTCAAGGAGGCAAACGGAAACCTGCTGCGCGCCTCGGTCGATCTGGCCAAGGACTGGCGCACCGATCGCGTGCTGCGCCGCCTGGAGGCGCTGCTGCTGGTGGCCGATCGAGAGAAGATCCTGATGCTCTCGGGCACCGGCGACATCATCGAGCCAGACTGCGACACCGCCGCGGTGGGCTCGGGCGGTCCCTACGCCGTGGCCGCGGCGCGCGCGCTATTGGCCGACACCCAGCTTTCGGCGCGCGAGATTGCCGAGCGCAGCCTGCGCATCGCCGCCGACATTTGCATCTACACCAACACCAACTTCGCGTTCGAGGAGCTGTAGTGGCCACTCCCAGCAAACGTCCCGAGGCGCTCACCCCGCGGGCCATCGTCGAGGAGCTCGATCGCTACATCGTCGGCCAGCGCGAGGCCAAGCGCGCCGTGGCCGTGGCCCTGCGCAATCGCTGGCG
>PMLB01000439.1:12980-22116 GCA_003158735.1 Myxococcales bacterium
CCGCGACGTGGATTCCATGGTGCGTGACCTGGCGGAAACCGCAGTGTCCATGCTGCGCGAAGAAGAGCGCGAGCGTTTGCGGCCGCGCGCCCGCGAGAACGCCGAGGAGCGCCTGCTCGACGTGCTCCTGCCGCCGGCGCGCCCGCAGCGCTCACCCACGGCGTCCCTGGCCGGCGCGCCCGCAGCGCCCGAGGAAGGTCCCGCCGCGCCCGCAGCGGCCAGCAGCACGCGCGAAAACCTGCGCCTCCTCTTGCACGAAGGCAAGCTTGACGACAGGTCCGTCGAGATCGACACCAGCGACACACCCCAGTCCTTCATCGATGTGTTTTCCGGCACCGGCATGGAGGAGATGGTCGTCAACCTGCAGTCGATGTTCCCGCAGTCCAAGCGCACCAAGCGGCGGCGGCTCACCATTCCCGAGGCGCTGGAAGCCTTGACCGAGGAAGAAGCTGCCAAGCTCATCGACATGGAGCGCGTCACCAAAGAAGCCGTCCGGCGCGCCGAACAGGACGGCATTATCTTCATCGACGAGCTGGACAAGGTGGCGGGCCGCGAGGCCGGCGGTCATGGGCCCGATGTGTCGCGCGAGGGCGTGCAGCGCGATCTCTTGCCCATCGTGGAGGGATCCACGGTGTCGACCAAGTACGGCCCGCTCAAGACCGACCACGTGCTCTTCATCGCGGCCGGCGCTTTCCACGTGGCCAAGCCCAAGGATCTCATCCCCGAGCTGCAGGGCCGCTTCCCCATCCGGGTGGAACTGGACTCGCTGACCGACGCGGACTTCGTGCGCATTCTCACCGAGCCCGAGAACGCCCTGACCAAGCAGTACACCGCCCTGCTCGCCACCGAAAAGATCCATCTCGACATTCAGGCCGATGCCATCGCCGAGATCGCGCGCATCGCCGCCGAGGTCAATGCCCGCATGGAGAACATCGGCGCGCGCCGGCTGCATACCGTGATGGAGCGCCTGCTCGACGAACTGGCCTTCGAGGCGCCCGAACTGGGCGAGCGCACCATCCCCATAACGGCTGCCTACGTGCGCGAGCGGCTGCAAGGGATCCTCAAGGACGAGGACCTGTCACAGTACGTGCTCTAGTTCCGCCGGTCAGAAGTGCAGTCAGGTTTGCGAGACCACGCCTTTCAAGGTGTCGGCGGGGAGCCAAATCCGTGCCTCTCCCCGACGGGCGAGGGCGCGGCGAAGCCGCGCGGGTTGGAGGCGGGTGGGGTGACCCCGAAGTGCCCTGGGCTGAGAGGCCGCCGACGTCCGCGTCGGCGGGGGAGGGTCATCCGGCGTCCAGTGGACCTGGAACCGCGCTCCCTTTCTGACCTTCCGTAACCCTCACCCAGCCCTCTCCCCGTCGGGGAGAGGGTTTCGGAAACGGATCGTGGTTGTCATTTTGAAAGCGGTGAGTTGCGAGACCAGGACTTCGCCAGCCAGACTGCGGCGTCGCATTGATCACGCATCGACGTGTACGCCGCCCGCCGATTCATGGCCAATTTTCTGACGGGCGGTACTAGTTCTCTGCCCACCACCCTCCAGAGCGTCGGCGTCAGCCTCGGCGGCGCCCTATGACGTTGTCTCGGTCAGACCAGCGGCATGTGCGACCTTTCCCCACTGTGGTGCCACCAGCCCACCCGCGACGAGCGCGCAATTGCCCAACGGAACTTGCTACAATTAGGATGGACATAAACCATTGGGCATGGGTCCGAATGGCTTGCCCCGCAGTTGAGAGGCACCCTCCAATGACAAGAGAACGCATTGTTCATCCAGTGACCAGTGGTCTGTCCGCAGGCCAGCTTGTCGGTTGCGGATTCGCCGCAGTTTTCGCGCTCGCAGGCATTGGCTGCAGCGGTGCTACTGTCAGTGGAGGCGGTGGGGCTGGCGTTGATCCAAGCGCTGGTGCCCAGGCCGGAGCAGGCGGTAGCGCCCCCGCTATTATCTCGACCGGCGCCACTGGTGGCGCCGGCAGCTCGGCCGCCGGCGGAGCCACCAATGTGTGCAATGCCCAGAGCACCTTGGGCTGCAAGGCCGAGATACCTCCGGGCTGCGGCGATGGGATCAACCAGCCACCCGAGGAATGCGACGACGGGAACATGCTTCCCGGCGATGGTTGCAATGGCGTTTGCAAGGTCGAGCCCCACTGGCAATGTCCCCCCGCGGGGGCCTGCCACCGACTGGTCGTCTGCGGCGACAAAGTCGTCGGCGCGGGCGAGGTTTGCGATGACGGCAACACCCTCGACAACGACGGCTGCAATTCCACCTGCACGGTTCAGGACCCCCGCTACAAGTGTATCCCCGGACAACCCTGCACCCTGATTTCCCAGTGTGGCAACAGGCGCATCGAAGCGGGCGAGAAGTGCGACGACGGCAATACCCTCGGCAACGATGGCTGCAGCAGCACTTGTCAACTCGAAGCCGGGTGGGTCTGCCTGGTACCGGGCACGGCCTGCAAGCAGGCTCCTCACTGCGGCGATGGAATCGTCCAGCTTTCGCTGGGCGAAGTGTGCGACGACGGCAACCAGAAGGACAACGACGGTTGTTCTGCGGACTGCAAGACCAAGGGTCCGGGGTGTGTCTGCACACCGGGGCAACTGTGCAAGTGCCCGACCGTCAAGTGCGGCAACGGCACCATCGAAGGCAGCGAGCAGTGCGACGACGGAAACACCAAGCCTGGCGATGGCTGCTCGGGGACCTGCCAGATCGAGACAGGGTATGCCTGTCCCTTCACCAATGCCCCATGTGTGCCGGATTGTGGCGACGGCATCGTGCTCAAGCCCATGGAGCAATGCGATCCCGCTGTCAAGGGAACCAACGTCGCCGCGGCATGTTCGAGCACCTGCAAATTCAACCCGGGCTGGGCCTGCACCGGCGATCCCCCGAACAACTGCCACCAGACGGTGTGTGGCGACGGCAAGGTCGAAGGCTCCGAGGGCTGCGATGACGGCAACACCCTGCCCAATGACGGTTGTTCACCCACCTGCCACGCGGAGCCGAATTGCAGCTCGGCCACGGGCACTTGCATTTCCAAGTGCGGGGACGGATTGGTCGTCAACGAAGGGTGCGACGATGGCAACACCAACAACGGCGACGGCTGCTCGTCGACCTGCACGGTAGAGCCCGGCTACCAGTGCGCTCAGCCCGATTCCACCGCTGCCACCATGACCGTGCCGGTCACCTACCGCGACTTCCTTCTGGGCGGCGATTTCTACGCGGCCACCATCTCGGGCAGCAACCTGGCTGTGACCGGCCTGGTTCAGGGCACGCTCGACAGCGAAGGCAAGCCGGTTCTCTCGCCGACCGCGCCGGCTACCGGGCACATCACCAGTGCGGCCAGTTTCAGCCAGTGGTACCGGGACACAAAGGGGACCAACACCACCTACGTTTCGAAGCTCCTTCTGCACAACAACGGTAATGGCGGCTTTGTGAACTGGTGGAAGGACAACCAACAATGGATGTCCTATTCCAATATTCGCTGGTGTTCGGACGGAACGTGCACCAACTGCAACGCTCCGCCGTACGTCAATGACGGCACAATGCAGTGTTTTGCCATGTGCACACCCTGGGGCGCCAGCAACACAAATGCCTGCGTGGCCAACACGTCGCTGGTCCCCGGGAACCCACTCTTTTTCCCTGTCGACAACATAGCGGGCATGATCACGCCGACCACCGCCTATGCGGGCGCCCAGACCCCGCCCATGTACAGCAGCAACTGGACCAACGAGCCAGGGACGCCGCAGCCCTTGCACAACTTCAGCTTCACCAGCGAGGTGCGCTACTGGTTCAGCTATTCGACGAGCAAGCAATACACGCTCGATTTCACAGGTGACGATGATGTCTGGGTCTTCGTCAATCGCAAGCTGGCGGTGGACTTAGGGGGCATTCACACCCCGGTCGAGGGACAGATCGTGCTCAACGCCACCGGTGGCGGGACTGTCACTGTGACCCCGACCGCGGGCGCTGCCTGCAAGACCGAGGGCGTTCTTTCGACTTGCACGGGCGTGCAGAGCAAGGTCGATCTGGGCATGGTGAACAACGGGGTCTACGAGATCGTCGTGTTCCAGGCGGAGCGATGTTGGTATGGCTCGACGTATAAACTCACCCTGAGCGGCTTCAACGATCTGCCGAGTGCCTGCGGGCCCATCTGCGGCGACGGTGTCGTGGCGCCCGGTGAACAATGCGACAATGGAAAAGACAATCTGGGCGGCTACAATCAATGTGGCTCGAATTGTTTGCTCGGGCCCTATTGCGGCGACGGGAAGGTGGAACCTGGCAAAGAAGACTGCGACAACGGCAAGAACGACGACGTCTACGGCGCCACCTCCGGCTGCGGTCCTGATTGCAAGCTGCCGGCCCGCTGTGGGGACAGCATCGTGCAGACTCAGTTCGACGAGGAATGCGACGATGGTTCTAGCAACCTAACCACCACAGACCCCAACGCCGGCTACGGCGGCTGCCTGGCAAACTGCCAGCGCGGCGCCTACTGTGGCGACGGCATCGTCAATGGCACGGAGGCGTGCGACGACGGCGTCAATGACGGCACCTACGGAACCTGCAACCCCGACTGCAGTCTGGCTCCCAGGTGCGGCGACGGCCAGGTTCAGACGGACTACGGGGAAGAATGCGAACCCATCATGGCGAACGATCCCAATTGCACGGACGCGTGCCGTCTGCCAGGTGGGTGTGGCGACGGCATCATCGAGCCGCCCGAAGAATGTGACGACGGGGCGCTCAACAACAACGGCGACTACGGTGGCTGCGCCCCGAGCTGCGTCTACGCCCCTCACTGCGGCGATGGCATCCCGAACGGTCCCGAGGAATGCGACGACGGCATTAATAATGGTTCATACGGCGGCTGCGGCAAGCAGTGTAGGCTGGGTCCCCACTGCGGCGACGGCACCGTGAACGGTCCCGAGGAATGCGACGACGGCCCCAAGAACGACGTGGATGGCATCTGCTCGGCGTCGTGCAAGAAGATCATCTGGCAAAACAATTGAACTAGCTACTCGCGCGTTGAGCGCAGGACGAGCTAAGCTCCCGCTTGGGTACGAGCGATGTCGTTCGCGGGCACCGATCGGTTCAAGGTCATCCGTCTCCTGGGCAGCGGGAGCATGGGAACCGTGTATCTGGTCTTCGATCGGCAATTGGGTGCGGAGGTGGCGCTCAAACTGCTGGATTTGTGCGACGGCATGGACCTGTACCGCTTCAAGGGCGAGTTTCGTTCGCTGGCCGACATCAAGCACCCCAACCTGGCCACGCTGCATGAACTGATCTGCGAGGGGCCACTGTGGTTCTTCACCATGGAATACGTGGCGGGTGTGCCCTTCGACATTCATCTGCTGGGTCCGGCTGCGGCGGGCAGCGCGCCGATGTTGTCCGATCTGTCGGACCGGGACACCCTGCGTCCCCGCAATACCGCGCCGCCGGCGTTTCGTCCGCAACCTGATACGCAACGCCTGCGCATAGCTCTGCACCAGCTCTGCGCGGGGGTGGACGCCATGCACGGGTTCGGCCGCATCCACTGCGATCTCAAGCCATCGAACGTGCTGGTGACCCCGCAGGGCCGGGTGGTGATACTGGATTTCGGCTTGACCAGGCCGACGGGAGCGCGCTCGCTTCGGGGCGAAGGGCTGGTGGGAACCCCGGCCTACATGGCGCCCGAACAGGCCAAGGATGGTCCGTCGCAGCCCGCTGCCGACTGGTATGCCGTGGGCGCCCTGCTTTACGAGGTGCTGACCGGGCGCCTGCCCCACAGCGGAAGCCTGATCGAGATTCTGCTCAAGAAGCAACGCGAGGATCCCCCTGCTCCCGTCGAGGTGAAGCCTCTGGCCGATCCTGGCCTGAGCCGGCTGTGCATGCAGCTGCTGCAGCGCGATCCAGCCCAGCGACCCGGCGGCGCGGAGATCCTGGCCCAGCTCGGCTTCGGCATGACACCCGCGCCCGTGTCCGAGATCGAAAGTGCTCCGGTCCAGGTTGGCGCCCCGGTCTTCATCGGGCGCAAGACCGAGATGCAGGCCCTGCGTCTTGGCTATGGCCGCGCGCGCGACGGGGACCTGGGTCTGGTGCTGGTCGAGGGCGCCTCGGGCATCGGCAAGACCACGCTGGTCGAGCGCTTCCTGGATCAGATTGCAGCCAGCTCCGAGCCGTCCTGCCAGCCTCTCATTTTGCGCGGCCGCTGCCACGAGCGCGAGACGCTGCCCTTCAAGGCCTTCGACAGCATCGTGGATGGGCTCAGCGCCAGTCTGGCCAGCCTGGGCGCCAGCGAGCTGGGGCAGGTGCTTCCGGCAGGGGCGGCGTACCTGTCAGAGATCTTCCCGGTGCTGTGCCGGCTGGATCGACTGGCGCACGCGCGTGACTGGCTGCCCAAGGTCAGCGATGCGACCGAACTGCGCAACCGGGCTTTTGCCGGCTTTCACGAACTGCTGAAGCGCCTGGCGCAGCGACAACCGGTGCTGGCTTTCATCGACGATCTGCAGTGGGCGGATCGCGACAGCTTCGCGCTCTTGCACACGCTACTGCGCAACCCCAGCGTGCCAGGCCTGATGCTGGTGGCCACCTGCCGGCCGGTTGCCCGGGATAGCGTGCTGGCGGCGGCGTTGCGCGAAATCGCGGCGCATCCCGCGGTGATGCGCGTGGAGGTAGGCCCGCTGTCGCCCGAGGCCGCCTCGGCCCTGGTGGATCGTCTGGCCGACTCGGGCGAGCTTGACCAGCCGGTCAAGCAGCGCCTGGCCGAGGCGGTGGTGCAGGAGGCGGGCGGCAACCCGCTGTTCACGCTGGAGCTGATGCGCTACTTGTGTGACGTGGTGCTGGCGCAGGGCGAGCCTGCGGACTTCGTCACGGAAAACCCAGTGAGCCTGGACAACCTGATCCTGGGACGCCTGCGCACCTTGCCCGCAGAAAGCCAGAGCCTGCTCGAGGTCATCGCGGTGGCAGGCGATCCGCTGCCGCAGAAGGCGCTGGCTGACGCCGCCGGCGTGCCACTCGGATGCGAGGGTTGGGAGAGCGGCATCTCGGCGCTGGCCCAGGCCCGCTTGATCCGGCGCAGCGGCGGACAGGGATCGGACGTGGTCGAGCCCTATCACGACCGCATCGGCGAGGCGGTGCTGGCCAATCTCGACCCGACGACGCTGCGCCGGCTGCGCACCGGCATCGCGCACGCCATGGAAAAATGGGGCCGCGAGCGCACCGACATGCTGGCCCGTTACTGGCTGGAGGCCGACGACCACGAGCGCGCCAAGTACTACACGCGCGAGGCGGCCATCCAGGCACGTACCAAACTGGCCTTCGATCGCGCCGCGCAGCTGTACCAGACTGCGGCGGCACTGGAGTCGAACCAGGACGCGAAGCGCGAGCTCCTGCGCGCGCTAGGTGACTGCCAGGCCTGCAACGGCCTCCCCTCGCTGGCCGCCGAGGCGTACCAGCAGGCCGCCGCCCTGAGTGAGCCCGAACTGGCGCCGCGTCTGCGCCACCTGGCGGCCGAGCAGCTTCTGCGCGGAGGCCATATCGTGCGCGGGTTGGAGATCCTGGGCGAGGTGCTGGAGCAGGCCGGGTTGCGCCTGGCGCGTGGTCCACGGCGCGCCCTGCTGGCAGTGACCGGACGCCTGCTGTGGCTGCGTGTGCGCGGAATCAAGTTCAAGGAACAGCCGCCTGCCAGCATCCCGGTCGAGCAGGCCCGCCTGCTCGACGTCCTGTGGTCGGTGAATACCGGCCTGGGCGTGGTGGACACCCTGCGCGCCGACGATTTTCTGCTGCGCTTTCTTCTGCTCGCGCTCAAGGCTGGGGACATCCGGCGCGTGGCGCAGGGACTGGCCGTGCTGGCCGGGCAGCTGGCGGCGTTGGGGACCGCGTACCTGGGCTGGGCCATCCGTTTGATGTCGCAGGCCGAAGTGCTGGCCCGCCGATCGTCCGACGCGCCCACCATCGGGTTGGCGCGCATGTGCAAGGCCATGGTGCGCTACTTCGCCGGCGAATTCGACGCCGTGGCCAATGAACTCGCCGCGGTCGAGCAGTACCTGCTCACCCACTGTCTCAACGTGGGCTGGGAGCTGGCCACCACGCGCTCGTTTGCCTGCTTCTCGCTGCGGCTCTCGGGACGGCTGCGCGAGCTGGGCGAATGCTTCGATCGCTACACCGCAGACGCAGATCGCACCGGCGACCGCTACCTGGCCACCAACCTGCGCACCTACCAGTCCATCGTCTGGCTCATCCGCGGCGATCCCGAGCGCGCCGCGCGCGACATCGAGGGCGTGCTGGATTCCTGGCCACGCGACCTGTACCACGTGCAGCACTTCTTCCACCTGTATGCGCGCTGTGAGCAGGCGCTCTATGGCGGGCGTCCTGAGCAGGCCAAGGCCGCGATTGAGGCTGAGCGAGACCGGCTGGCTGGCTCCGCGCTGTTGAAGATCAGCGGCATCCGCATCGAGCACGCCTGGATTTCGGGCCGCGTGGCGCTGGCCATGGCCGAGCCGCTGCCGGTGCAGGAGCGCGCCCCGCACCTGCGCCAGGCCCGCCGGCATGCGCGCGTGCTGGCCCGGGCCGAGCACCAGACCGGCGTGGCCATGGGCGCCCTGCTGGAGGCCGGCATTTGCAGGCTGGAACCGTCGCCCTCGCTTGCCGCGACCGTGGTCGCGCTGGAACGGGCGGTGGCCACCGCCGAGGCAGCGGGCGCGCTCCTGCTGGCCGAATCGGGCCGCCGCTGGCTGGGCGAACTGTACGACAACCCCGAGGGCACAAGGCTGCAAGATATTTCACGGCGCTGGATGACCAAGCAGGGCGTTCAGGATCCCGATCGCATCGCTCACCTCATCGCACCCGGGTTCGCTCCCCCGTCTGGTCTACGTCGCTTCCCTAGCTCCCCCAAACCCCTGCCCCGGATTCCGTAGCCGCCGCTAGTGCTTCTTGTTCTGCGCTTTAGGGGGCGGGGGTGCGGGCCGGGCGGCCTTCTGGTTGCTGACGGGCGCGGCGTGTGCCGGGCTGGTCGGTGGGGGAGGGGCCGCCGTTGGCCCATGCGGAGGGGGGCCGGCCGAGCCCGGGGCGGCGTGCCCGCTCCCAGCTTGATGCACAGGTGGTGGTGGCGGACTGCCATACCCACTCCCGGCCTGATGCACAGGCGGGGGTGGCGGACTGCCATACACGGCC